>CAZPSQ010000229.1:0-9828 GCA_964588755.1 uncultured Prosthecobacter sp.
AAGGCTGCCACACCGCCGCTCCGACTCAAGCGTCACCCTCTGTGAGAAATGCGGGTTAGTGCTCAGTTCTCAATGTTCAGTGCTCAGTTTTTTGGGGAGGTGCATGCAATTCCGGCATGCCGGCGCTTTCCACACGATAGGTTTCACCGACCGCACAGCCACGCCCGGCAAATCCGGGGGTCATGGGTGCGTCCCGTGATGCCTGCTCACGTTGTCACCGTCACTGGCCTTCAAGCCCCAGAAGGTGGCGGAGGAGATGACCGTCAGCACACCCATGGTCAAAAAGGCGCGGTGCAGCGCAGGCACCGTCTGCACGGGGTCGGTCTGGTCGAGCCCGCCGAGGAACCAGGCGGTGAGCATGGAGGCAAAAGCAATGCCAAAGCTGGTGGACATCTGCTGCCCGGTGCTGGAGATGCTGCTGGCCTTGCTGGCGTCCTTGTCCTCGACATCGGCAAAGATGAGCGTGTTCATGCTGGTGAACTGGAGGGAGGAAAAGAATCCCTGCATGAAGCTGAGCGGCACAATCATCCAGATGGACGCCCCCTGCCCCACCCGGGTGAAGACCATGATCGTCAGCCCCAGCAGCACGGTGTTCACAATGAGGACCTGCCTGTGGCCAAAGCGCGCCAGCAGCGGCCGGCTGATCACCTTCATGCCAATGGCCGCCAAGGCCAGCGGCACGGTGAGCAGGCCTGCCTGCCATGGCGGAAAACCGAGGCCGATCTGGTACAACAAGGGCAGCAGAAAGGGCATGCCCCCCACGCCCAACCGGGTGACAAAACCCCCGAGCACAGACACACGAAACGTGCGGATTTTAAACAAGCCCATGGCCAGCAGCGGCGTGACCGTGCTCCTCGCATGCCGCCAGTAGGCGGTCAGCATCACCAAGGAAATGAGCGTCATGAGGGTGAGCACCGGTGTGGAAAGGGTGTGCTCACCAAAGACCTCCAGCACATAGGACAGCAGGGCGATGCCCACGCCGAAGAGGATGAAGCCGACACGGTCCAGCGGCGGCGCCTTGTCATCCCGATAGTCCGGCATATGGCGGTGAGCCAGCCACAAGCCGATGAGGGCCACGGGGACATTCAGCAGGAAGATGATGCGCCAGGAAAAGAAGTGAATGATGGCCCCGCCCAGGGACGGACCGATCAGCGGCCCGATCAACGCGGGAATGATGACATAGGTGGTGACCCGCAGCATCTCCGACCGGGGAAAGGAACGAACCAGCGCCAGACGCCCCACCGGTATCATCATGGCGCCACCCATGCCCTGAATGATGCGGGAGGCCACCAGCATGGGCGGGCTGGACGACGCGGCGCACAAAATGGAGCCGACCATGAACAGCAGAATCGCCAGCGAGAACACACGCTTGGTCCCGAAACGGTCCGCCATCCAGCCACTGACTGGAATAAAGACAGCCAGGCTCAGGGTGTAGCTGGTGAGCACGGACTTCAAACTCAGCGGCTCCACGCCGAGGCTGGCCGACATGGTGGGCACCGCGGTGTTCAGGATGGTGGCGTCCAGATTCTCCATGAACAAGGCCACCGCCACCAGCCAAGGCAGCACGCCCAGGGAGGCGGATGAGAAGGGCTTCAGGGGCTCCGGTGTGGCCATGCCAGAGGCTGGCGCGACGGCCTCAGATGAGGCGGGGGTGGAAATGCGCGCTGGTGGACTCATAGGCAGAGGCAAGGGCCTCTTAGCCGCCCTCCTGATCGCGCCGCCAGGCCTTCAAAATGGCATCCAGCAGGCCGGGAAAACGGCCCTCCAGCTCCTTGCGCCGCACTTTGCTGGTAAGCTCCACGCCGCGGCGCTCGCTGTGGATGATGCCGGACTCCCGCAGAATCCGGTAGTGCTGGGAGCAGGTGCTTTTCGGCATGGCGCACTTCAGCTGCAGCCTCCCCGTGGTCTCCACGCAGTTCAGCCCGTCGTCCGCCTTGCGCAGCTCGGCCACGATGCTGAGCCGAACCGGATCGGACAAAGCATGCAGAATGCCCACGACGGTGATGCTTTCGGCTGGAGGATGGTGAAGGGGTCTGATGAGCCACAATACATAAATTTCGCTTGCAGTTCAATCATTCTTTAGTTCCGTATTTGTGAACTTTAGAACTAACATCCCATGCCAACACTCCTTGATTCGTTGCAGCTCGGCCCTCTGACCCTGCCAAACCGCATTTTTCTCGCGCCCCTGACCCGCTCCCGGTCAGGCCAGGAGCGTGTGCCAAATGCGCTCATGGCGGAGTATTACCGCCAGCGCTCCGGCGCGGGCCTCATCCTGACGGAGGCCACCTCCGTGACGCCGATGGGGGTGGGCTACGCGAACACGCCGGGCATCTGGTCTGACGAGCAGGTGGAAGGCTGGAAGCTGGTGACCAGCGCCGTGCATGAGGCCGGGGGCCGCATCTTCCTCCAGCTCTGGCATGTGGGCCGAATCTCTGACCCGATGTTTCTCAATGGGGAGCTGCCGGTGGCCCCCAGCGCCATCCAGCCTGCCGGGCATGTCAGCCTGGTGCGCCCGGAGAAGGCTTTTGTGACGCCACGCGCGCTGAATTTGAGCGAGATCCCCGGCATCGTCGAAGCATACCTCAAAGGGGCGGAGAATGCGAAACACGCCGGGTTCGACGGTGTGGAAATCCACGGCGCCAACGGGTACCTGCTGGACCAGTTTCTCCAGAGCAAGACGAACCAGCGCACGGATGAATACGGCGGCACTGTGGAAAACCGCGCGCGGCTGATGCTGGAGGTGACAGATGCTGTCATCTCGGTGTGGGGCGCGGACCGTGTGGGCATGCACCTGGCCCCGCGCGGAGACGCCCATGACATGGGCGACGCGAACCCGCTGGAGACCTTCGGCCATGTGGCGCGCGAGCTGGCCCGGCGACGGATCGCCTTCATCTGCGCCCGAGAGCACCAGGCGCCGGACAGCATCGGCCCGCAGTTGAAGAAGATCTTCGGCGGCGTGTACGTGGCCAATGAGAAGTTCACCCTGGAAAGCGCCAACGCCGCGCTGGCCGCCGGAGATGCGGATGCAGTGGCCTTCGGTGTTCCTTTCCTGGCCAATCCCGACCTACCTCAACGCCTTGCCACAGGGGCGGCGCTCAACGCGCCTGACCCGGGAACCTTCTATGCGGACGGCGCGCGTGGTTACACCGATTACCCTGCGATGTCATGAACACCTCATCCCCCGGCCTGCTCTACTCCGTGCTGGACCTCTCCCCGATCTTGCAGGGAGAGACGGCTGCGGACTCCTTCCGCCACTCGCTGGATCTGGCGCAGCATGTGGAGAAGTGGGGCTACCACCGCTACTGGGTGGCGGAGCATCACAACATCCCCGGTGTGGCCAGCGCGGCCACAGCCGTGGTCATCGGCCACATCGCAGGCGGCACCAGCAGCATCCGCGTAGGCTCCGGTGGGATCATGCTGCCGAACCACGCGCCGCTGGTCATCGCGGAACAGTTTGGCACGCTGGAGTCACTGTACCCTGGCCGCATTGACCTGGGCCTTGGGCGTGCGCCCGGCGGCGATCAGATCACCTCACGCGCGCTGCGCCGCGGCCTGGGAAGCAGTGGCGACACCTTCCCCGCGGACGTGCAGGAGCTGCAGCATTTCCTGGGTGATGCGATCCCGGGGCAAAGCGTGCGTGCCGTGCCCGGCCAGGGCCTGAAAGTGCCTCTTTATCTGCTGGGCAGCAGCACCTTCAGCGCCATGCTGGCGGCGGAGCTTGGGCTGCCGTTTGCCTTTGCCTCCCACTTTGCGCCGGAGATGATGCATCAGGCGCTGGACATTTACCGGAAGCAGTTCAGGCCCTCACCCACCTTGGACAAGCCGCATGTGATGATCGGCGTGAACGTCTTTGCGGCCGACACCGACGCCGAGGCCGCACGCCTCTTCACCTGCCTGCAGCAGGTGTTTCTCAATCTCATCCGGGGCTGGCCCAAACAACTGCCGCCGCCCGTGGAAGACATCAACAAGATCTGGAGCACGATCGAAGCCCAGCAGGTGCGGCGCATGACGCGGGTGTCCGCCGTGGGGGGGCCGGAAAGCTTCCGCGCCCAGATAGAACATCTCCTCCGTGAAACAGAGGCGGATGAAATCATAGCCACCGCGCACATTCACGATCAGGCGGCTCGATTGAGGTCGTTTGAAATAGCAGCCGAAGTCTTCAAATCCATCAAAGCGCCCCGCCTTTGAGATTCACCAACAACGTTTTTCATTTCCACCCATCAACCACCCCACCCACATCATGGAACACAGACAATTAGGAAGCTCCGGTTTCAAAGTCCCCGCCCTCACCCTTGGCACAGGCACGTTCGGGGGAGGAACTGAATTTTTCAAGGAATGGGGGGCGTCCGACGTGGCGGAAGCCTCCAGGCTTGTGGACATCTGTCTGGAGCATGGGCTGAACATGTTTGACTCTGCGGACATTTATTCGAACGGGCTTGCCGAGGAAATCCTGGGACAAGCCATCAAGGGCCGTCGCGATCAGGTGCTCATCTCCACCAAGGCCACCTTCCGCTTTGGCAAAAGTCCGAACGATGTGGGCTCCTCCCGCTGGCATCTTACCCGCTCGGTGGAAGGCAGCCTCAAGCGCCTCGGCACGGATTACATCGACCTGTTCCAGCTCCACGGTTTTGACGCCATGACTCCGGTGGAGGAGGTGGTCGGAACCCTGGACGATCTCGTGCGGGCGGGCAAGATCCGCTACACCGGCGTGTCGAACTTCTCCGGCTGGCACCTCATGAAGTCCCTGGCCCATGCGGACAAGTTTGGCCTGAACCGCCATGTGGCAAACCAGACGTACTACTCCCTCATTGGCCGCGAATATGAGTGGGAGCTGATGCCGCTGGGGCTGGATCAAAAGGTCGGCGCCGTGGTCTGGAGCCCGCTCGGCTGGGGCCGCCTGACCGGCAAAATCCGCCGCAATGCCCCCCGGCCCGAAACAAGCCGCCTGAACCACAAGCTGAGCAACGAAAATGGCCCGCAGGTGGACGATGAATATCTGTACAAGGTGGTGGACGCGCTGGACGAAGTCGCCGCTGAAACCGGCAAGACGGTGCCGCAGGTGGCCCTGAACTGGCTGCTGCAACGCCCCACGGTAAGCAGCCTGATTATTGGCGCGCGCAATGAGGAGCAGCTCCGCCAGAACCTGGGCGCTGTGGGCTGGAACCTCACCACTGAACAAGTGGCCAGGCTGGATGCCGCCAGCGACAAGCCAAAGATCTATCCCTATTGGCACCAGAGCGGCTTCGCTGAGCGGAATCCTTTTCCGACGAAGTAACAGACGCCCACCACCTTTGCCACCGCCGCGCCGGGCAGCCTTGCCGGGCGCGGCCAGGCGCCGCGAATAGGCGCTTGCCTTCGGCTGGGTCAGAGGATTACTGGCTGGCATGCATCTCCTTGAGCGCGCGCTTCACCGTTTCTTTCCCAATGCTGGAAAGGCCGCGGTCATCTTGCGCACGTTGTTTGTCAAACGCGCGCTGTGGCCGGGCATCCGCTCCGGGCTGCCGGTGGACGCCAGCGGCCAGCCGGTGCCATGGATCACGCTACCAGCCCTGGACCACCTTTCCCAGCTCGACTTTTCCCAGGCCCATGTGCTGGAGTACGGCGGCGGGCAGAGCTCCCTTTGGTGGGCAGCCCGCGCCAAAGGCGTCACAACGGTGGAGGCGGAGGCGAAATGGGCCGGGATGCTCCGGGAGAAGGCACCGGCGAACCTGCAAGTGATCGGCCCGGTGGAAGATGCTCGCTATGCGGAAGCGCCTTTTCAACGGCCGCAGACATACGAGGTCATCGTCGTTGATGGTCTTCGTCGCCTCGACTGCGCCAAGGCCGCCCTGCCCTATCTCGCAAGTCATGGCATGCTCCTCCTGGACAACTCTGACTGGCACTCACCCACCTGCGGATGGCTTCGGTCCCAAGGCATGATGCAGATTGATTTTCATGGCTTCGGACCAGTCAACAGCTACACCTGGTGCACCTCGCTTTTCATCCGCCACCAGTGTGCGGTGCCACATGCTGCTGACGCGCGATGGCCCGCATCCGTGTATGGCAGCCTGGAGCAGGCGGCAGGCACAGCCGGACAGGCCGCCGCGCCCGGGCAACAAGACTGACGCCGGTTCCCGCTCCGCCGCCCAGCAGGGACGGCCCAAGCCGCCGAGGCTCCCGTCATTTTCTGAGGCTGGAGCGTCCTTGTGCATGAGTTCTTCCCTGATATGACCACGGCATGGCTGGAACGACTGGATCATGGCAGCTCCTTGATCTGCATGTTGCGGAACTCGGCCGTGCCACTCCGGCCTAGAAACGCCAGATGGCCACGTTTGCGCGAAATATCGAGCACTGGTGCCCGCGTGACCAGAGGGCGCAAGGTGCTGAGATCTGCATTCTGTACGTGGCGACCGTTGATGATGACTTCAACCTGCGTGCCCTGGACACGGATTTCGTGTGTGTTCCAGGAACCTACCGGCCCCATCGGAAGGGCCGCCGGCTCCCTGAAATAGTAGATGCCGCCATGCCGCTGCCAGTAATCAACCGACTTGAACTTGGGCGCGGTGTCATCCAGGATTTGCACCTCAAAACCTTGTGTGGCGTCCGCAGTCGCGCCTGTGGTGCCCGTGCGCCAGATGCCCAGGCCATTGTTTGTCTCCGCTCCGAGGCGCAGGTCAAACTTGAGATGGAAATTGCTGTATTGCTTCGGCGACACAAGATCACCAGTCCCCGTGCAGACGAACACTCCATTGATGGCACGATAGGATGCCGTGTCGCCCGTCCAGCCAGAAAGGGAATCATTCGGAAACAGCGGTGCCCAGCCCGTGTCGGCGTGGGAGTCCACCTTCCGCATGCGAGTCGGCGTCTCTGTCCCGGCCTTCCCATCGATGTCGAAAATCATGCCCTCAAGGTGGTCGGAGGGGGTGCTGGAAGGAACCTCTATGCGATAGCGCGCACCGTTCGACCATTCCATGGTGATGACTCCGCTTTCCAGCTTCCATGATCCTTCGACATGCAGCCTGCCTCCCAAAAAACTGGCGGTGTGGTCGGTCTTGAACTCGAGCAGATGGATTGGATAGTCGCGTCCATCATTGGTCTGGTGCCATGTGCCGATGAGCCAGTCCACGGAAGCAGGCTTGGCAGCGGGCATTGCGGCAGCCAGGTCCCTGGCAATTTGCTGGCTCGCCAGGGACAGCGATGCCAGCGGCACTGGCGTGGTCTTGCCAGCAATCGAGAGAAGGACATTCGGTTCCTCCATACGGACAAACCTCGCATCAAGAGTGCGGCCCCTGATGTCGACCCAAAGCGTGGAAGAGGCGGCTGGCGTGGGAGGCACTGCCGCAGCAACACCTGCGGCAGGCATCAGCTCCTTGACACGCATGTTGCGAAACTCCGCCCCGCCTTTGAACCCCAGAATGGCGAGCTGCCCACGGGTGCGCGAGAGATCGAGGGAGCGCCCCCCAGGGGCCTGGCGTGTGAGGCCGCCCAAGGCGGTGTCCTGCACTGCGGCTCCGTTGATCAAGACGGTGACGTGCTGCTTCTCCACGGTGATCTCGTACTCGTTCCAGGCTCCCACAGGATTTGGTGCTGTCTTCAGCGGACCTTGGTAGCCATAGATGGCACCATGCTTCTTCCATGGCTCCGACTCTCCCGCACCGGCGGCCGCATCATCCCGCAGGACGATGCCAAAGCTGGCATTCGGAGCGCCCCGGTTGGGCTGGGGCGGATTTTGTCCCCGGATGCTCATCTCCGCATAGGCCCCGGGCAGCAGACGCATGTCGAACTTCAGGGTGAAGTCACCGTACTCCTTGGAGGACGTGAGGTTGCCTTTTCCTCCGCCCAGGATGCCATCACGCAGCCGATAGCTCGAAAGATCACCCGACCAGCCGGCGATCGAGTCGTTTTGAAACAACCGGACAAACCCGTCCTCTTTCGCATCCGTCTTCAAAGGCGCGGCAGCTTGCGCCATAGGTTTGCCTCCTGGCAGCTCCAGCACGATACGGAAGCCAATGAAGGAAAAGCGGGTGTCCGGCCCATGCTTGGCACGGAAGGAAGACAGCAGTTCCTCTTGCTTCCCAATGCTCCAGGCACCGCCGCGAAGCGCCTTTCTGTCCTCCAGTTTGGACACCCACCACTCTTCGACCCATTCCAGCACATTGCCTCCCATGTCATGCAGTCCTAGCTGGTTTGGCGCAAAGGTCATCACCGGCGCGGTTGTTGCCCAGCCATCATTGTAGCCCGGCACGGGTCCTTCGCCTTGGCGCGGCGCTTTGCTCTGACGGGTTTCGTCACTGTAGTTTCCCGCGCCAGCAGGCGGGGGCCAGGTGGCACCCCATGGGAAGGTCTTGCGGTCGCCTTTGTCACTGAGGCTTTTGGGCGTGTCTTCTGGGGATCGCAGACTTTGTTCGTCCAGCCCAGCTGCCACGCTCCACTCTGCATCGGTGGGCAGCCGATACCTCCGGCTCTCTTTTTTGCTCAGCCATCTGCAAAAAGCTTCCGCATCGTGCCAGTTGATCTTCGATACCGGATGGTCATCCCCACCCCCAGCAAGGGCGTGCCCATCCGTCGTCTGATCCTTCCACTTCATATCTGCGGCTGGATTTTCTGCCGTGTACGCCAGATAATCTTTGAAACGTGTCTCGTGGATGCAGAACAGCACATTCGTTCCCGGCACAGGCACAAGCTTCATGCCGAGGCTGTTGAGGTACGGCTGATCTTGAGTCGCGGCGGCCGGGGTGATGGACGAAACTTCCTTTTTCATGGCCGGGGTCGAGGCCTCCAGGCTGATCGTTGGCGCGGCAAACTGGAGCTCGAAGGCCTTGAACTTCAGAATCTCCCCGGCGCTGACGTTTCGTTTATAGCAAAACTGTACCATTGCGCCGGTGATGTCCCCCTGCGCATCTTTCCACAGGGCGTGATCACTGCCGAGCGCGTCTTGTGGCGTTGTGCCGCGTTTGACCGCGCCAAAGGCATAGATCACCCCTGCTTTCTCGACATGGATGGTGTACTCGTTGTCGATCCGCTGAGGGATGGAGGTGAACTGCCAGCCCGCCAATCCAGCGGCGACGCCTTCAATGACGCGCAAAGGAGTCGAATCATAGAGCCTCGGCTGGCCTTTTTCCAACTTCAAGATACGCGCAGGATCGGGGGTAAGAACGCGGATTTGGGCGAGAGACCGTGTCGTGACCGAGCCTGCCGGTGGACCGGCGGTCGATGCCGTTTTCGGTTTGAAGAAGAAAAACCAAGTCGCGCCCGCCAACAATAGCAGCAAGACAGCAGCCCCGAGTGGAAAGCCCCTTTTCTTAGGCTGGGCGGCCAGGGATGCTATCCCTGGGGGCTGTGGTGTGCGCACTCCCGGCCGCTGAGGGCGCGCCTGCGTGGGCAGCACAGCGGCAGACTGGGCAGCCGCTGGTTCCAGCTTCGCCACCGGCTGGGTCAGGATGCCGTCCAAGTCGCTGCGCAGTTCACGCGCGCTCTGGTAACGCGCCTCACGGTCCTCCATCATCGCTCTTTGAATGATGCGGTCATAGCGCGGGTCCAGGCCCGGCACGGTGAAGGACGGCATCTGAAACATGCCGTGCGGCACCTTCCCGCTGAGCATCTGGTAGAGCATCACGCCCACCGCATAGATGTCCGCACGATGGTCCACCGATGTGCCCAGCATCAGCGCCTCCGGCGCCATGTAGTGCAGCGTCCCCATCGCCATTCCGCTCTGCGTCAGCCCCAGCGTGTTGCCGCCCACGTTCACCTTTGCCAGCCCAAAGTCCGCCACCTTCACCGCCCCGTCATAGCCCACCATGATGTTCGCCGGCTTGATGTCGCGGTGGATGATGCCGCGCTCATGCGCAT
>CAZPSQ010000230.1:0-9826 GCA_964588755.1 uncultured Prosthecobacter sp.
CTCGGGGCTTGCCCTACTTGACGGGCTTTGTGATTCACTGCGAAGTCACCGAAGAGTCACTCTCAGCCTGAGAGGACGCCGCATCAAACGTCACCCCATCAGCCTCTCGGGTGGCTTGCTGGCCGGTGAAATCTTGCCAGCGTTGCACAATCACATCGACGTACTTTGGATCAAGTTCCATCAGCCGCGCGATACGCCCCGATTTCTCGGCAGCGATCAAGGTCGTACCCGAGCCCCCGAAGGGATCCAGCACCAGGTCGCCCGGTTGGCTGGAATTGCGGATGGCCCGCTCGACCAGTTCGACCGGTTTCATGGTGGGGTGCAGGTCGTTGCGCATCGGCTTGTTGATCTGCCAGACGTCGCCTTGATCTCGATCGCCGCACCAGTGACGCTTCGCACCCTCGGGCCAGCCGTAGAGTAGCGGTTCATATTGACGCTGGTAATCTGCACGGCCCAGCGTAAAAGTGTTCTTGGCCCAGATCACGAAGGTCGAGAAATGCCCGCCTGCTGCCCGGAAGGCGGCTTGCAAGGTGTCGAGTTCGGAAGACGACATGGCCACGTAGATGCCACCCTGGCAGTGTGTCAGCAGGGGTGTCAGTGCCGCCAACAGGAAGTCGTAGAACCCGTCGCCGAGGTTGTCGTTGATGATCGCGCGATCTTTGCCGCGCAGTTTGTCTTTGGCGCTGTTGGCGTAATTCACGTTGTACGGAGGATCGGTGAAGGACATCTGCGCCTTCTCGTCGCCAAGCAGGCCAACGTAACTCGCTGGGTCGGTGGCGTCGCCACAGAGCACCCGGTGTTCTCCACACTGCCAGACATCCCCCGGTTGAGAGACTACCGGGCCGCAAGACTCGGGCAGCGCGTCTTCGTCGGTTTCTCCTTGGTTGTGTCCTTCGCCGTAGAGCAGATCGTCGAGCGCATCGGCATCAAAGCCGGTCAGCGACAGATCGAAGTCGTCTTCCTGTAGGGCAGTCAGTTCCTGCGCCAGGAGTTCTTCATCCCAGCCAGCATTCTCGGTGATGCGGTTGTCGGCAATGACCAGTGCTCGCCGCTGGGTCGGGGTGAGATGGTCGAGGACGACGACTGGAACGAGAGCGAGGCCCAGCTTTTGCGCAGCTGCCAGCCGACCATGTCCCGCGACGATCATGCCGTCGCTGGCTGCGAGAATGGGATTGGTGAAACCGAACTCGGCAATCGAGGCCGCGATCTGGGTGACCTGATCGTCGGAATGGGTGCGAGCGTTTCTTGCGTACGGTACGAGCTTGTCGGTGGGCCATTGCTCGATGTTGTCAGCTAGCCAGGAACTGTTCATGCCGCCACCCCCAGCCGCTCAGCGGCGATCTCATACTCGAAGGCGGGAGAGAGCCTGCCATTCCAGTCGCCGGGCATGCCTGCCCCTTGATCCCAGACATACCAGCCAAATCGCCGCCAGCCTTCGTTGCGCATCCAGCTTAGCCAGCCATCCCAGTAAGGCAGGACCTCCCGGTCGCCCTGCACGAGGGCAGAGATCACTGCCGGGTCAGCGGCGGTGTCGGGTTCGTCGTCAGGTCCGAGCGCAACGTCGGTGCCCAGAATCTCTTCGATCTCGGTGACCTCGAAGCCAGCTAAGCTGAGGTCGTACCCTTCCTCGGACAACTCGTCGAGTTCGAGTGCCAGTAGCGTTTCGTCCCAGCCTGCGTCCAGGGCCAGGCGGTTGTCGGAGAGGAGGTAGGCGCGTCGCTGCGTCGCGCTGAGAGAGCCGAGTTCGATGACCGGTACCTCGGTAAGCCCCAACTGGCGTGCGGCCAGCAGACGGCCGTGGCCCGCGATCATGCCTTGGTTACCATCGACCAGTATCGGGTTGGTCCAGCCGTACTCGACGATGTTGGCGGCGAGCTTGGCCACCTGGTCGGCGGTGTGGGTGCGCGGATTGCGGACGTAGGGGATCAACGCCTCGACCTCGCGGTATTGGATGCGTAATGGATTCATGGCCTGGAAAAAAGAAGACCCGCCTTTGCGGGGCGGGTCGAAGGAGCATCTGGTTGTCTGGGTGGTAACCGGTAACCGGTAACCTGAAATTCGAGCGGGGCACTAGCGAAATTGCGCGCTGCCCCCACCAACATAGCTTATTAGCGAGGAAGGACCCGTGCTGATTAACTTATTTACAATGCACGGGAATATACTGACTCTCGTGCAATTATTTGCAATTAGGTTTCTCATGTCGCCTCTCTGTCTGGTCGTGACTGGATAATGATGTGGCCTAGTGATCGCGGCGGCTTATCGCTAATCTTTACATGGGGAGCATGCTTCGCTCCCCATCGTAGCGGATATTACTATGGCTCTGACAAAAAATTTCCCTAAGACTCAGACCGTTCCCGCTCCAATACGATGCTTTTGTATCTGTTGCGATACCTCGGACTGATAATCGTAGCTCGGGGTGTCTCCATTATTTAGATGGTCTGCAATTGTTTGCAATATCTTCTGTTTCCATCTCGTCATTTGCTTGGGTGATCGCCCAAGATCTCTACCGATTGCGTACTGCCATTCGCCGGAGAGAATTCTCCAAAGCACCTCAGCATCCTCACGTGGCAGGAATTGCAGCCAAGCCATCGTAGTGATCCATTCTTCTTCATCGTGTGCGGAAGGCCCGCCTTGACGTGGAGCCCGTACCCATCGACCTCCTGTTCTCTCAAGGCGAGGAACGGTGGCCCAACTACGAAGATGACCCCGTGGGCCAGCCTTCGGCATGAGGCAGTCTATAAGAAAGGCTCTGTGAAGTTTTTCCTCGACAGCCTTGTGCGTCCATTCTCTAACTAGAGCTTTCCGTGGTTTGATATTGTCCATCATCTCTTCCTTAAACAGGTAGGTAATACACAGACTACACAGCGTTCCTATATAGATCGTATACAAGTAGCTATCCCTTATAAAGCTCTATGAAGCGGATAATATAAACATGTGTAGTCTGTGTATTTGAAGCAGATTAAAGTTGATTGTCCAATACTTGATCAGCCAGATCAGGCGTGGTGTTCGGTGGCCAAGGCGTGGGAACTTTCTCCTTAATAGCGAATCCTATAAAGCCTCTGGTGTTGTCTTGCGTGAGAGGCTTGAAGTTCTTGGCGCGGATTTGGTTCGACAAGGTGCGTTGTTTCCCCGCGAACTCTCCAGCGCTCTCGGCCCAGCTCTTCCAGCTTTGGAACGCCTCCTTCGAGGACGTAAAGAATGCGGGGCCGATTTCACAGCAGTCATCCATCCAACGCGCCACAGTATCCTCGGCGTCGAGATACTCTTTCGTTGCCTCGGTTACAGCCTTTGGTGGATGTAGTTTTTTCTTCTCCAGCCACTGCCTGTGCCCTTCAATCGCCCAGGCAAGAATGCCGTCTTTTTCTTGGAGGAGCTTGTCGGTCAGGTCCTTGTCACGCTTCTCTGATGGGATGGTTATCGCAAACGGGATCAGGTGGATTCGCCTTGCCATGGCTTCGCCCACATTGGCAATGCATGGCTTGTGGTTGCCTCCGATTAGCAGCTTGAACTGGGGCTTGTACTCAAAGAAGTCCTGGCGCATGAAGCGCGCCGAGATCGTGTCTCCGCCAGTAATCGTCTTGATCTTCGACTCATTCCACTGACGCCCTTGCTCCGTTTCGGTAGCACACACGAACCGCGCCCCCCGCAGCCCAGCCAGATCAGTGGGGTGCTGATCGGACTTCGTACTCATGAAAGTCTCCATTGGTGCGCTTTTGGCGTAGTCGCCAAGCATCGTGGATATGACGTTCAAGAAGACCGACTTTCCGTTGGCACCCGTGCCATAGAGGAAGAACAGCACATGTTCGGTCGTCAGGCCGGTCAAGCAATAGCCCACCACACGCTGGAGGTAGTCGATCAGTTCTTGATCGTCGCCAGTGATCGTTTTCAGGAAATCAAGCCACTGCGGGCATTCACCTTCGGGAGTAGCCGTCGTGCTCTTGGTTAGCAGGCGAGACCGCTGATGCTGCTCAAGCTGCCCCGTGTTCAAGTTGACGATTCCTCCCGGGGTATTCAACAGGCGGGGATCGGCATCCCACTCCTCGACGGCCGTGGCATGTTTCGGGTCGGCTCGTGCAAGACGCTCTACGTTGGCCGCTGTCGTCGCGCTAGCGATTTTGGTGCGACTGCCAGGGAGTTTCGCAAAGCTGGATGCCACGCGACACACCTGCCGGGCAAGATAGCTAAAGGCGAGGATTTGATCGTGAACCCAGCGCTGATCGTTCCAGAAGTACCAGCGTCCCCACGCCGCACAGTATTTCCAATCGGGGGCGAAGAGTTCCGTTAGGACGCGTGCGATACCGTCCTCCGAAGCAGGGTCGCCGATCTCAAACGCAGCCTGCAGCTCCGCGTCCTTGGGTGGAGCCATCGGGACCTGCGCTCCATCCTTCAGGAAGGCCTCAACGTCGAACGTGGAATCGTCAGCAAGAGCATCTGCGGCGTCCCAGCCCTCTGGCAAACCTTCCGGCAGGACGAGAACTGCGCAGCAGGAAGCGCCAGCAGCCATCGCCGCCTCTGCGGAGTTCATGGCGTACTTCTTCCCCGGCTCGTCATTGTCTGGCCAGATCAGCACCTCCCTATCCTTAAGCGGCGACCAGTCGGTGTGATGTGCCGGCGTCATGGCTCCCATCATGGCTGTCGTTGCGCAGTGGCCAGCGTTGATAAGTGCCTGCGCGCACTTTTCTCCTTCGACGATGATGACTACAGACGACTCGGCAATGCCCGGCAAGTTGTAAAGCGGGCGGGGTTTGGGATGCCCCTTGTGGCTGTTTGTCTTTTTGTTATACGGGCGAATCTCCTTCTTCCCCGCTGCGTCCTCAAAACGAATGACTGTGTAGAGGTAGCTGCCATCCGCATTGAGGTAGTCCCACTCCGCGCCCTTCTTAAGCCCTTGGGTGATCTTCGTCGGGGTCGGCGATGTGTTGTGTAAGACATACTTCGCCGGGAGGGCTGAAACAGCCGCCAAGAGCTCCTGAGCTTTCGCTATGACCAGAGCCCGTTGCGACTTCAGGTCTAGTTTGTAGCGGCCGGCAATCAATGCGAGAATTTGGCCGGACTCGCCGGTTGCGAAGTCGTGCCATACGCCCGGCTTCTCAGCGGACAGGCAGACATTGAGACTTTTTCCGGATTTTCCAGAAACGTCCCCAACTATGAATTCGTTACCCGACTTCGATCCGTTTGGGTACATAAGGTGAAGAACTGATTCACGGTTCTCCTCCAGTTCCATTACGACCTTCATCTCTGTGGCAGCTGACGAGTTCTTGACTATGGTGACAGGCATTTTGATACTCCTAAGAAATTTTGGACAAAAGGGTCCCTATCCCGCCTAAAACGGGAGATGTGTAGAATCTATTTGGGATGTTTTTAAGCTAGCAGGCGGCGGAGCTTGATTGATTACATGATGAAACCGTTCCGAGCGAGACCCGCCTTCCTAGCTCGCTAGCTAAGGGGCGTCGAGGAGACGTCGCAGCTGATGTCGTCTTTCTGTCATGACCTTGATGGCTACTCGAAACAACCAAGTACCGAGCGGATAACGACCATGCTCCCCATGCCGCGGTGCGACGGAGGCAAGTCGTAAAACAAGGACGGTTCTCGAAGCGCCGGTGAATCGGGAAGCGACGAGTTGAATGTTATTCATGGCGCCGATCTTTCGGCTTTCTCGGATGTGGAGGTCCTCAGCGCGTCACGCTCGAACGCCTCGATTGATTCGATGGGATAAAATACCCGCGCGGAAAACTTCAAGAATTTCGGACCGATGCCCCGCTGTCGCCATTTTTGAAGAGTTGTAACTGCCAGGCCCAAGCGTTGTGCCGCTTCATTCTCACGCAGTCGTCCGTGCCCGTCCTTGGTGTTCGCTGATTCATCTCTGCTTTTCATTGCTGTTCTCCTTGCGATTAAGTTTCTCGGCTTGTCACTCCTTGTGACGAGTTGTCATCATCTACGCCTGACACAGGGGGGCACTAGTGGCGAATTTCGCAGTCGGTAAGCCCCGGTCTTGGACTCGGCGCCAACGACGATTGGATTGGTGCTGGTCCAAACCTTCGGCATGAGCGCGCACATTGATGTCGATGTCGACAGCGGACTGACGCACATGATGATGGGCGCCGCGGCGAACGCCGGGGACGCGACTGAGACCGCGCAGGTGCTACACGACTACACGAGGAGTGTGTTTCTCAGTGCGGGCTACACCGACGTCGAGAAACGGGGCGAACGCAGAGAGCACGACACATTGACGGTGCCAAGTCGCCATGAACCGGGCAAAGGGGCCGTACGTGACGTACCGCGTGCTGGGCGAGTTGTTGCGCAAACTGGTATCGGTGTCAATGGCGGGGGAAGCCAGTACTCGGACGAAAGTGGAGCATCCGTCCGGCATCGTAACGGGCCGGTTCCGCTTCAGGATGGTGCACTACTACTGCCTGCCTTAAAACACGGCAGGGTTTCGTGCTCTGTTCGGCCCGCCCAACCTGCGGATCGTCAAGCGCCGACTGTTGGCGCGCAACGGCCAAGTTGCGTCCTAGAGAAGACAAAAGCTCGCAACGGGGCAGAAAATGGTAGAAAACTGAGGAAACTGCAGCAGGATTGACGAAAGTCGCGGCTGGTCGTCAAAAGGACTCGTCACCGAGCGGTGGCGGGCAACTTGGCAGTCCTTTGGTCAGCGTCTTCCTAGTTGTTGAGCATATCTACGTCGAAGCTCCAGCCGATAAACTGGACTCCGTCAAAATAACTCCTCGACCCTTTGGCGTACTTATAGAGAGGGCTGTCTAGCAGGTCCTTCAATTTTAGCCTGACATCTTCTCCGGAACATGCGTCCTCCAACGACTTCTCAAACGTTGCATTAAATAAGTGGGCAACAATATCGCCTTTGGGATCGCCGCCTTTTAGCATTGGACCAGAAAACATTAAAAATCCGTCGTCCGCTAAACTTAATTCCCAGAATCCTTCCATTTTTCCGCCCGTAAAGTAACGGAGAATAAAGGTCAGATGGAAGAGCAACCCCAGGTCGATAACGTTCGGTCTCTTGCCACTAGGAAAAACTAAAGTCCTCGACTTGACGATGCCCGTTGTTGGGCACTTTGCATCGCAAGGATGTAACTTGAATGGACCGCATACAAAATCTATTGTGTCGTCGAGAAGCCCCGGGTGATCAGCGGTTTGCATGACCTTGAAGCCGTCAGCAAGCCTAGTTAAGAGCGATTCTACGATGTGCGGGGAGTCGCAGCCTCCCGATATCGCCACCTCTTTAACACCTATCGAAGTCATTGCTGAGTGTTCCAGAGCAGACGCAACCGACTGCCTATTGGTTCTCAGGAAACCTAACAGGGTTTCGATTTGGCTAACCACTTTCGGGAGTTTCTTGATGACATTGTTTTGATAATTTCGTCGTGCCTGTTCTGCATGATCCAACTTGTTGGAATAAATCTTTTTTTCGCCTTCTGTGAGCTCCCTCCCTGGGTTTTTAGCGTGCCGTGCTTGAAAACATGCATAGAGAAGATTCTGTGTGAGACAGTCATTGTCGCTAACCACAGTAGAAATCTTCTGCACTTTTGTGAGGGTTTCAGCGATGGGTACCAGTTTCCAACCATCAGAATAGACTTTTGACTTGCGAACTTCATTCTTCTTCTTGAACTTGTCTTGCCATTGCTTGAACGCCTCGGAATTGATCGAATATCGTGCGTTTTCCAGCTTGGTTTTCTCTAGTTCTTCAGGATTAGGATCAAGGCCCATCTAGCCCCCCGCTGAAAACATTATTAATCAAAAAAAGCTCGGCGCTGCTTATAACCCACGCTGTCCTGTAATACGCCACGTTGGGATGAGCATCTGTTCGTGAATGTATATCATTTGATCTGGTTTTTCTACAGTCTTGGCAGCCAGATTAGATATAAAAATGTTGATACGCAATCGAGAACTTTCCTCCAGCAAGCAGCCGTTTGCTCGACCCCCGGAGACAAGTCCAATTCGCCCGATCGCCATGATCCTGGCGCAGGGCGTTCTGCGTCTTCAGCAGCGCCAGAAAGCCCTTGCTACCCCCACCGAACAGAGCGTTCATGGTGTGTCTTGACCCCCAGGAGAATGCCGTGACCGATGTACTGGCCCGGGTGGTGGCCCTCAGAACCACCCCGATCCCCGAACTGAAGCAACTGTGGTGGGATTTATTTGACTCTGACCCGCCGCCCTACAACCGCCGCTTTCTGGAAAACCGCCTGGCTTACCGCCTGCAGGAACTGGCTAATGGCGGATTGAAGACCAGCACCATCAAGCGTCTGGAAGTGCTGGGTGAGCAAGTCGATGGCGGCAAGGTGAAGATTCGCAGCCGCCGCGCTGACGACCGCCCGGTTGCCGGGACCAAGTTGATCCGAGAATGGAAGGGCACCCCCTACGAGGTCGTGGTGCAGCCTGACCACTTCGAGTTCCAGGGTCAGCGGTACCAGTCACTGTCGTCGATTGCCAAGGCGATCACCGGCACGATCTGGAATGGCTGGATGTTCTTCGGTCTGCGCGCCCGGAGGTCGGCATGAATGCAAATGATTGCAACGACTGTCCCCAGGCCGAGCCGATTGCAAATGATTGCACCAACGACCGCCGGTCAGCTTTGCAAACGTTTGCACCGGCAGGGAGACCGGCATGACCCTCACCCGAAAACTACGCTGCGCCATCTACACCCGGAAATCCACCGAGGAAGGTCTGGACCAAGCCTACAACTCACTGGATGCGCAACGCGATGCGTGCGAAGCCTACATCGCCTCGCAGAAGTCCGAAGGCTGGGTGGCATTGCCCGACCCCTATAACGATGGCGGGTACTCCGGCGGCACCCTCAACCGGCCTGGCATCCAACGGCTGCTGGAAGATGTCCGCGAAAGTCTGGTCGATGTGATCGTCGTCTACAAGATCGACCGCCTTTCCCGATCGCTGGCCGACTTCGCGAAGCTGGTCGAACTGTTCGATGCGCAGAAGGTGACCTTCGTCTCCGTGACCCAATCCTTCAACACGACCACGTCGATGGGGCGGCTGACGTTGAACATCCTGCTATCCTTCGCGCAGTTCGAACGGGAGCTTGGCGGCGAGCGCGTGCGCGACAAAATCGCCGCCAGCCGCGCCAAGGGGATCTGGATGGGCGGCATGCCACCGCTGGGTTATGACGTGGTCGAGCGAAAGCTGGTGCCGAACCGGATCGAGGCGGCGCTGGTCAAGCGAATATTTGAGCGGTACATCGCGCTCGGATCGATGACCGCCTTGTGCCGTGAACTGCGCGCCGAGGGCGTGACGACGAAGTCCTGGACGACCCTCAAAGACAAGACCCGTGTCGGGAAACTTGTCGACAAAGGCTACCTCTACAAGATGTTCAAGAATCCTGTCTTCGTCGGCGTCGCCGCGTACAAGGGCAAGCATTTCGCTGGTGAGCACGAAGCAATCCTGGACCGGGCAGTTTGGGACCAGGTGCAGGCGATGTTGGGTCGCGGAGACCAAGAACAACGCGCTCGCCAGAATCGTCCTTCCCGAGCCCCCGCTCTTTTGAAGGGGCTGATCTTCGCTGACGATGGCTGGGCCATGACGCCGGGAGCCACCCAGAAGGGCGACAAGGTCTATCGCTACTACGTGAATACGGCGTCGATGAAGATCGGCAAGGAGGCGTGCTTGGTGGCTCGCGTGCCAGCCGGCGAGATCGAAGCGGCGGTGATTGCACAAGTCAGAAAAGTGCTGCAGGCACCCGAGGTGATGTCGCAGGCTATCCGTGAAGTGGTGGCGCTTGATCCCGCAGCAGACGCCCAGCAGGTCATTCTGACGCTGCAGTCGATCGAGCCGGTGTGGGATGAACTCTTCCCCGCCGAGC
>CAZPSQ010000231.1:0-9781 GCA_964588755.1 uncultured Prosthecobacter sp.
GAAGAGTCCAAGGCCTCGACGCAGCTGTCGCCGCTGCTCTACGACCTGACCAGCTCTGCATGCGCTGCCACACGCCCGGCGGCTTTCCCAACGCGCCGCCGATCGCCCCCGAGGCGCACAGCTTCCACCAGGCCGCCAGCGCGGGGAACCAGTGCGTGAACTGCCACATGCCGCAGACGGTTTACATGCAGCGTGATCCGCGCCATGACCACGGCTTCACCATCCCGGACCCGCTGCTGACCAAGCAGTTCGGCGTGCCGAATGCCTGCAACAAATGCCACACCGACCAGACTGTGGACTGGACGCTGGCCGCCACGGAGAAGTGGTGGGGGGCCAAGATGGAGCGCAGGACACGCCAGCGTGCCACCTTGGTGGCCAAGGCCCGGCAGGGGGACGAGACAGCACGTGAGGGGCTTGTGGCCCTGCTGGGCAGTGATGAGATCCCCCACTGGAAGGCCACAGCCACGCTGCTGCTGGACCGCTGGATCAACCAGCCGGATGTGCTGGCGGCGGTCAGCGCGCAACTGCGGCACGGACATCCCCTGGTGCGGCAGAGCGCCGTGCGCACGCTGGAGCCGATGCTGCAGGCCGGGTCTGTGCGCGGCAGCATTGAACCCCTGCTGAACGATCCGGCGCGCAGTGTGCGCGTGTCCGCCGCATGGGCCCTGCGTGAGAGCCTGGACATCGACTCCGCCGCAGCCAAGGACCTGCGGCACATGCTGAATCTGAATGCGGACCAGCCTGCCGGCCAGATGCAACTGGCGCAGTTCGAGTATGCGCGCCGCAACACGGCCGGGGCCATTGAGCACATGGAAACAGCCATCCGCTGGGATCCCAATTCCCCTCCGTTCCATCATGACCTGGCCATCATGTTCAGCGCCACCGGCCAAATGCAGAAGGCCGTGGAGAAGCTGCGGGACGCGATCAAGCTGGCCCCGTCCCACGCCGAGTACCACTACGAGCTGGGGCTGGCATTGAGCGAGACGGGGGACATCCCTGCGGTGATCCAGTCTTTGCAGGAAGCTGTGAGGCTGGACGCATCACTGGCCCGTGCCTGGTACAATCTGGGACTGGCCAAAAACGGGCAGGGGGATGTGCCCGGGGCCTTGGAGGCGCTTCAACGCGGTGAGCTGGCCAATCCCAATGATCCTGGGATACCCTATGCGCGTGCGACCATTCTGGTCCAGCAGGGGCGGCGGCAGGAGGCCATTGCCGCCCTGGAAAAGGTGCTCAACATTGCCCCAGGTCATGGGGAGGCGATGCGGCTGAGGGCGATGCTGGCGCGCCCCTAGAACCTGCGGGCGCGGGCGGGGCGGAAGAATGACGAAGCAAGCCTGAATGGCTCACCCGTCGGCTTTCTTCCACTCCTCACCTTCCTCGTCGTCATCATCGCCGCCGAAGCCGTCGTCGTATTCGTCATCGTCACCCTCGCTGCTGATGCCGGCGATGGTGTTGATGTCCTCGTCGCTAAGTTCTTCCAGTTCGTCGTCCGCCTCGCCCTTGGTGTCGCCTGCTTCGGCGCCCTGCTGGGCCTCCAGTCCGCGCTTTTCGATCTGGGCCAGGGTCTCGCTCACATCCTCCACTGCGGCCCATACTTTTTTTGCCACAAAGATGGGGGCGTTTTGCTGCACGGCCATGGCGATGCTGTCGCTGGGGCGGGCGTCCAGCTCGATGACCTTGCGGCTGGTGTGGAGCTGGTTCTCGGCGGAGATGATGAGGCGGGCGTGGAAGACGCTGCCGTTGATGTTGTTGATGATGATGCGGTCCACCTTGGCGCCGAAGGCCATGAGAATGTGCCCCACAAGGTCGTGGGTGAGGGGGCGTTCCTTGGACACGCCACGCATGAACATGGAGATGGCGGTGCCGACTGACTCATCGATGTAGATGACAAACACCTTTTCCTCATTGCCCAAAAACACGGCGAAGCTGCCCTCCAGCGGCAGCACGGCGCGCACCTGCACTTCGATGACATCCTTGTTCATGGGGGCGATTAAAACCGAGGCGGGCGCAATGGCAAGGCGTGTGCGCTATTTTATGCGATGACCGGGGAAGCCCCGAGCCCGAGGGCCAGATAGCGGCGCGAGATTTCCACATACTTCAGTGCCAGCCGTGCGTTGGCGGCCTGCTCCTCCCGTGACAGGGGGCGCACCACACGCGCCGGTGAGCCGATGACGAGGGAGCCTTCCGGGATGACGCTGTCCTTCGTCACCAGCGTCCCTGCGGCGATGATGCTGCGCGGGCCGATCTGCGCACCGTCCAGAATGATGGCGCCCATGCCGACCAGCACTTCGTCCCCCACGGTGCAGGCATGGACCACCGCCCTGTGGCCCACGGTCACGCGCTCCCCCAGCACGCAGGCGTGGTCATCGCTGACATGCAGCACGCTGCCATCCTGCACATTGCTCTGCGCGCCGACAATGATGCGGTTGATGTCCCCGCGCAGCACAGCGCCGTACCAGGCGCTGGAGCCTGCCTGCATTTCCACGGCGCCGAGGACGATGGCGCCCGGGACGATGAGCGCGTCCGGTGCGACGGATGGGCTGGTTTCGCCAAGAAGAAAACGCTGGAGTGTCACAGAAGTAGCCATGGGGGAATACAACCAGGAATTGAAGGGTTTTTGTGATTGAGAAACTTTTTTGCAGGCTCCATAAATCGCCTGCCCGACGCCGCACAGTCTGGCGCGATCTGCCACCCACTTCAAACCAACAACCAAGCAACCTGCCTCCCATGAACAAAGCTCAACTCATCGAAGCCGTGCAGAAAAACCTCGGCGGTGAAACCTCCAAGCGCGCTGCCTCCGACGCCCTCGACGCCGTGCTCACCTCCATCGCCAAAGGTGTCAAAAAAGGTCCTGTCCAGCTGATCGGCTTCGGCACCTTCAAGCCGGTGACCCGCAAGGCCCGCACCGGCCGCAACCCGAAGACGGGCGCAGCCATGAAGATCAAGGCCTCCAAGACGGTACGTTTCGTGCCGTCCTCCGCGCTGAAGAAGGGGCTGTGACCTGACCTGCTGATTCGGGCCGCGCCTCGGAAACGGGGCGCGGCTTTTTTTGTGCCGCACCATCTGTCTCTTCCTCCCGGCTGTCTTGAACTCTGACTGCTGAATCCGGGTGCAGGGGGGCTGAGCTCAGTCCTTCAGCTCCTGCTCCATGCGCTCGCTGAGCCACTGCTTCATCATGCTCTGGTAGTTGAGGAAGCGGCGGCGTGCCACGCGCTTGATGCGGCTGAGCATCCGCGGGTCAAAGCGCAGGGTGATGGTGGTGGACTCACGCACGTCCGAGCGGTGGATGGATGCCTGCATCAGCCGCTGGTCGAGCTGGTGTGAGCTCCAGAATTTCCCCTCCGCCTCGTCAGTCTCAAAGGCGGGGACGTCCTTCCATGCGCGGAGGGGTTTCAGATCTGGGGATGCGGTTTCCATGATGAGGTGACAAATGGGTGAACTCACGCGTCCTCTGCCTTCTTGCGCTCAAAAAAATCATGCTCGGCCGGTGTCATCAGTCTGGCAAACACCACGCGGTAGCGCTTGCCGTCTGTCCAGAACACACTGAAAACCGGCCTGCCCTGGATGGATTTGCCCAGGTTGTAGTACCGTGCTTCGGCAGACTCGCTCTGGCTGTCCGGCAGCAGTTTGAGGGAAAAAGGGTCCTCAAACGACTCCTCGATGTCCTTCGGCGGGAGTTGTGTCAGGTCAAAGGCTGCGCCGATCCAGTCGAAGTCCATGAGCTTGATAATTGGGGGGAGGATTATTTCCTGCGTTCGATCAGTTCTATCTCATACCCTTCCGGCGCGTCAATAAAGGCGAACACGCCGCTGGAGCTTTGAGTGGGGCCGTCGGAGAGCGGGTAGCCGAGCGCGGTGGAGTGCCTGGCGAACTCCTCAATGCTCTCCACCTCAAAGGCCAGATGCGTCAGGTCGCTGCAAAAGGTGACGGGGCCGCTGGCCGGGAAGCTGCAGATTTCGATCAGCTCGTCGCTGTTTGGGGTCTGGAGGAAGACCAGTTCCGAGCCGCGGGGCGATTTGTGGCGGCGGACTTCTTTCAAGCCCAGCACCTGGGTGTAAAAGTGGATGGTCTTTTCGAGGTCGTTCACCCGGTAGCGGGTGTGGAGCAGTTTGGTTACCATGACAAACTCCTATGCCACAGGGTGGGGGCGGTGGCAAATAGACCAGTTCTCGAAAATCTTGATCCTTCCAGCCCGTTCTCCTAAAACCTCCGAATGATCCCCATCGACCTTTCCGGCAAGACCGCCCTGATCACCGGTGCCTCCCAGGGCATTGGCAGGCAGATCGCCCGCACTTTTCACAAGGCAGGCGCCAATGTGGCCATCAACCACCTTGGCCTGCCGAACACCACCGTGGACGCGCAGGCGCTGGCGGACGAGCTGAATCTCATCCGTACCGACAGCGCCATCATCATTGCCGCAGATGTGGCGCAGCCAGAGCAGGTCAAGTCCATGATGGGGGAGGTGCAGGCCTGGCAGGACGGCCTGGATTACCTCGTCAACAACGCCGCCATCATCAAGGACCGCACGATCGCCAAGATGAGCTTCGATGAATGGGACGCTGTGATCGATGTGAACCTCTCCGGCGTTTTCTACTGCTGCAAGTTCGGCCTGGAAATCATGCGCGACCATGGCGCGATCGTCAGCTTTGGCAGCATTGCCGCCATTGAGGGCTTCTTTGGCCAGGCCAACTACGCCGCCGCCAAGGCTGGCGTGCAGTCCATGATGCGTGTGCTCAGCCGCGAGGCCGCGCGGAGGCACATCCGGGCCAATGCGGTGGCCCCCGGGGTCATTGACACCAGCATGGCGGCCACCATTCCCGCCGCCGTGCAGGCGGAGATGCTGAAAAACGTGCCTCTGAACCGCTTCGGCACCACGGAGGAGGTGGCCAACGTGGTGCTGTTCCTGTGCTCCCCCCTGGCCAGCTACATGACCGGGCAGACTCTTGAGATCAACGGTGGGTGGAGAGGCTGAGCCAGGCATGCGCGCACCAGCCATCATCGCCACAGCCGAAGAAGCCGTTGCCGCCATCCCGGATGGCGCCACCCTTGCCGTGGGCGGGTTCGTCGGCGCGGGACATCCTGAAATGCTGACAGTGGCGCTGGAGCAGCGCTTTCTGAAAACCGGCACGCCGCGCGACCTCACCCTGTACTACTGCGCAGGGCAGGGGGACCGCTGTGAGCGCGGGCTCAATCACCTCGCTCATGCAGGGTTGCTGAAGCGAGTGGTCGGAGGCCATTGGAATCTGGCGCCGAAGCTGGGCACGCTGGCGCTGAAAAACGAGGTGGAGGCCTACAATCTGCCACAGGGCGTGCTGAGTGTGCTGACGCGCGAAATTGCCGCCAAGAGGCCGGGATTGATCACGAAAATCGGGTTGAACACTTTCATCGATCCCATCCACAGCGGCGGCATGATGAACACGCGCACCACCGAGCCACTGGTGGAAAGGCTGGAACTGGATGGCCAGACCTGGCTGCGGTACAAGTACATGCCCATTCATGTGGCGCTCATCCGTGCCACGTATGCGGATGCACGGGGGAACCTCAGCATGGACTGCGAGGGGCTGATCAGCGAGATCCTGCCGATGGCGCAGGCGGCGAAGAACCACGGGGGCATTGTCATTGCCCAGGTGGAGAGCGTGGTGGAGCAGCTGCCGGACCCCAAGTCCGTGCGCGTGCCGGGCATCCTGGTGGACTACATTGTGACCAGCGGCGGCGTGATGCATGACCAGACCTTTGGTGAAGTCTTCAATGAGGAATTCGTGGTGACGAATGTGGACGGCTTCACACTTCCCCCCATGGACGAAGGCGAGCGCAAACGCATCGGCGCGCGTGCGCTGCGCGAGATCCGGCAGGGGGACATTGTGAATCTCGGCATCGGCCTGCCGGAGGCGGTGGCCATGGTGGCGGCGGAGACGGGGCGGCTGCATGAGTTCACGCTTACCATTGAGAGCGGTCCCACCGGCGGGGTGCCTGCATCAGGCCTGAGTTTTGGCTGCAGCCATTTCCCCGAGGCGGTCATTGACCAGCCTGCGCAGTTTGACTTCTATGACGGAGGCGGCCTCGACATCGGGGTGCTGGGCGCGGTGGAGGTGGATGCGGAGGGCAGTGTCAATGTGACGAGTTTTGCCGGTCGCTTTGCCGGTGTGGGCGGCTTCATGAACATCGCCCAAAGCGCGCGAAGGCTGATCTTTTGCTGCACGCTGCAGGCGAAGGGGAGCCCCAAGTTTGTGAACCAGATCCAGCATGTGTGCTTCCACGGGCCCACGGGTTTCAAGAACGGCCAGCAGGTGCTGTACGTGACGGAGCGCGCGGTGTTTGAACTGACGGCCGGGGGCTTGAGGCTGATCGAAATCGCTGCCGGTTATGACCTGCAAAAGGATGTGCTGGATGTGATGGAGTTCGAGCCCATTTTAGGGATTTAGCAGGTCGTCAACGCCACAAGGTGATGAGCGCTGTGATCGTCAACACGGACAGCGCCGTGGAGCCCACGATCATCTTGGAGGTCATCGATGCCTCGCGCCGGTAAAACTCCGCCAGCATGAACGGGCCGGTGCCGGTGGGCAGTGCCGCCAGCAGTACCACCTGCTGGGTAAGGGAAGGGGAAAGGTGAAACACCTGTGTGGCCAGGAGCCAGACAGCCAGGGGGTGCAGGAGGAGCTTGCAGGCGATCAGCGTGGTGGCTGCGGCACCTTCCGAACGGGGCGCGTCCCGCTTTTCAGCCAAAAACAGCCCCAGCCCCACCAGTGCGCAGGGGGATGCGGCGCCGCCCAGGAGTTGTACGAAGCTTCCCACGACATCTGGAACACTGAGCTCTGCCATGGGAAACACGGCCCCCAAGGCCGGGGACATGAGCAAAGGATTGCGCAGCAGCGACCTGCCGACCTTCAAGCAGAGCGGTGTCAGCCGTGGCTCGGACTGCTGGCCGACCTCTATCACGATGATGGCGATGGCAAAGAGGACGCAGACCGTAAGGATGGCTGCGATCAAAGTGGGGGCCAGGGCCATAGGGCCAAAGACCGCCAGTGCCAGCGGAAAACCCATGAATCCGGTGTTGGCATAGGAGGCGCCCAGCGCGTCGATGGCGGCGTCTGGCAAAGGGCGTCCGCCCTTGTGCCGCAGGATGAGAGTCACGACAAACACCAGCAGGCAGCCCAGGCCAAAAGTGGTCATGAAGGCGGGCTGCCAGATCTCCGCCAACTGCGCCCGGGAAACGATGTCAAAGAGCAGAGCCGGGAGGGCCAGATAGACCACAAAGCGGTTGATTTCCCCTGCCGCATGAAGACCCAGCAGATGAAACCGGCGTGCCAGCCATCCCACAAGGATGAGGGCGAAGACAGGCAGGACAATCTGGAGTGTGGACAGCATGGAGTGGAGAATGAAACGCTTTAGGCTTTCCTGTGGCCGCAATGTGTGGTTTCGCGTGTGAGAAAAATGCGCCACACTGGGCGGGGGGGCTGCGGCTTCCCATCCTTTCCATGAAACCTGTTTACATCATTGATGCCAAGCGCACCCCCATTGGCCGATTCGGTGGTGGATTAAAGGCCCTCAGCGCTGCCGATCTCGTCCACGGCCTGGGGGAGGCCATGCTGCCGCAGGAGCTGCGTCCGCACATTGGGCAGGTCATCCTGGGCCAGGTGGTGCAGGCTGGCTGCGGGATGAATGTGGCGCGTCAGCTGGGTCTGAAGCTGGGCCTTCCGCAGGAGACGCCTGCATTTACCGTGAACATGGCCTGCGGCTCTTCCCTGAAGGCGGTGGCCTTGGCGGCGGATGCCATCCGAGGCGGTGAGAGCGATCTCATTCTGGCCGGTGGTGTGGAGTCCATGAGCCGTGCGCCGCATTATGCGATGGACTTGCGCTGGGGCAAAAAGCTGGGCGACTCCTCCCTGGTGGATTCATTGTTCTTCGATGGGCTGACCGATCCTGTGCTTAACATCGGCATGGGCGAGACGGCGGAACGCATCGCGGACAAGCACGGCATCACGCGCGAGGAGCAGGATGCCTTCGCCGCGCAGAGCCAGAGCCGCGTGGCGGCCAGCCGTGGCGCGCTGGCACGCGAGATCATTCCAGCAGGCGATCTGACCGAAGATGAGCATCCACGTGCCGACACCACGGTGGCTTCCCTGGCCAAGCTGAAGCCAGCCTTCCGCAAGACCGGCACGGTGACCGCCGGGAACGCCTCCGGTATCAATGACGGTGCCGCCTTGGTGCTGCTGGCTGGCGAGGAGGCGGTGGCACGCCATGGACTCAAGCCGCGTGCCCGCGTCATCGCCAGCGCCGCCGTCGGCTGTGATCCCGCCGTCATGGGCCTCGGTCCCGTGGGTGCGATTCGCAAGGTGTGCGCGCAGACGGGCTGGAAGCTGGAGGAGGTGGACGCCATTGAGATCAATGAAGCTTTCGCCGTGCAGACGCTCGGCTGCATGAAGGAGCTGGGCCTGGACGCATCCAGGCTCAACGTGCGTGGTGGCGCCATCGCGCTGGGGCATCCTGTGGGTGCCAGTGGCGCGCGTGTGCTGGTCACGCTGCTGCATCATCTGGAGGACAATGATCTGCGGCGTGGCATCGCCAGTTTGTGCATTGGTGGTGGCATGGGCATCGCCTTGGCGATGGAGCGTTTTTGAGACTGGTTCGCATCATGCGGGCAAGATTTGAGCGCTGATTCCCAACGAAAATTGCACGCACGGCTTGCACGGCGGCGGGGGTGCGACATGATGGTTTTCCACCCCTGCCATGACTGCTGTTTTCGACTCTTTTTCCCGGTTTTATGCCTCCTCCATAGGCAAGAAGTTTTTGGTGGCCCTGACAGGCCTCGCGCTGGCGGGTTTTGTGCTCGGCCACATGATCGGCAACCTCCTCGTTTTCGCTGGCCCGGACGCGATCAATGAATACGGCCACATGCTGCAGCATTCCTTGCATGGAGCCGGCGTATGGATCGCCCGACTTGGTCTGCTCGCGGCGGTGGTGGTCCACATCGTGGCGACGATCCAGCTCACCAAGGCCAACCGTGCGGCGCGGCCGGACCGCTACGGACAGCACAAGCAGCAGGTGGCCAGCAAGTCGTCCATGGTGATGATCTGGAGCGGCCTGACCATTCTGGCCTTCATCATCTACCACCTGCTGCATTTCACCGTGCGCGCAGGCAATGACTACGACACTTACAAGACCGTCCTGAATGGCGAGACGGTGCATGACGTGTACCGCATGGTCATCGCGGGCTTCTCGTGGTTCCCGGCGGTGGCTTTCTACATCATCGCCATGCTGCTGCTGACCAGCCACCTGAGCCATGGTGTCAGCAGCATTTTCCAGACACTGGGCATCGCCACGGACAAGTCGGAGCCGCTGTTCAAAGCCATTGGAAAGGCCTTCGCCCTTTTGGTCCTTGTCGGCAACTGCTCCATCCCGATTGCCATCTACTTCTTCCACTACGGACGTTAATCCTTTTCGCGACACGCACGCCATGCCTTTTAATTCCAACGTTCCCTCCGGCCCGATGGCCATGAAGTGGTCCAAGCACAAGCAGGACTCCAAGCTCATCAATCCGAAGAACAAGCGCAAGTACACCGTCATCGTGGTGGGCAGCGGTCTTGCGGGCGCCTCCGCGGCGGCCACGCTTTCCGAGCTGGGCTACAAGGTGAAGTGCTTCTGCTTCCAGGACAGCCCGCGGCGCGCGCACTCCATCGCGGCGCAGGGCGGTGTGAACGCGGCCAAGAACTACCAGAACGACGGTGACAGCGTGCACCGTCTTTTCTATGACACGGTGAAGGGCGGCGACTTCCGCGCCCGC
>CAZPSQ010000232.1:0-9776 GCA_964588755.1 uncultured Prosthecobacter sp.
TGATGAACTTGTCGAAGGACAGGTTCTCATTGAAGGCCTTCACCACCCAGTCGCGCCAGCGCCACACCTCCCGCTCCCGGTCCACCTGGAAGCCGTAGCTGTCCGCGTAGCGCGCCATGTCCAGCCAGTCCACCGCCATGCGCTCCCCATACTGCGGTGTGGCAAGCAGTCGTGTGACGAGATGCCCAATGCTGGTGTCGGCATCCTTTTGATGCGCGGTGACAAATGCCAACACCTCCTCCGGCGCGGGCGGAAGTCCCGTGAGGTCAAAGCTCAGCCTGCGGATCAAAGTCTCAGGTGATGCCTCTGCCTGCATCTTCAGGCCACGCTCCGCCAGTCCTGCGCCCACGATTTTGTCAATATTCTGCCCGGTGGCCGCGTCCGGCTTCAGCGAGATGAAAGACCAGTGCGCCTCGTATTCCGCCCCCTCCGCGATCCATTGCTTGATCAGCCCAATCTCAGACGTGGTCAGCTCTCCCAGCTTGGACTTGGGCGGCGGCATCTGGTCATCGGGATCGGTGGCCAGGATGCGCTCAAAGATGAGGCTCTTGTCCGGCTGACCCGGCACGATGTGGCCGTCCTCCACCGCTTTCTCACGAACATCCAGCCGCAGGTCCGCCTCCCGCGTCTTCGGGTCCGGCCCATGGCAGTGGAAGCACTTGTCCGAGAGGATCGGCCGGATGTCCCGATTGAAGCGCACCTTTCCCGCCGCGTGAATTGGCGAGGACAGGGCGGTGCCCAGCAGCAGGCAGAGGATGGTCTGGCGAAACACGGTCATGGAAGGTGGCATCAGTACGGAACAGGGGCATTCCTCATTGTTTCAAATCTGTGTCTTATTCTGCTTGGCGGAAAATGAATAACCTTGATGATGACGGCGATTTCGTGTCGAATCCTGCCTCAAGCCGGGATGAAACGACGCCAGTACCTGAACTTCACCACGCCCCATGGCGTGGACATGGCGGCTGTCTCCCAGTCCGGTTTTTCGGGCCTGCTCATTCATGAGTCCGGCCACATTCCCAGCCTGCATGCGTGGAATCACCCTGGCGTGGACAGCCCTTTCTGGCGCTTCTACCACAACCCTCAGCCAGGGAACCACGTCCATCATCAGGGCCGCGACATCGCGCTCACACCGGACCGCGTGGTGCTCATTCCGGCGAACACCGTGTTCGACTGCTGCGGCCCCAAGTCTCCGCCGCACTTCTGGCTGCACTTCAGCGTCACGCGACACACGAGCGTCACCCTGGATGCGCCCCAGGTCATCGCCGTGGATGGCACCTTGCGCGCCCTCCTTGCCGAAGCCCTCCGCCTGCATGAGTCCGTGGCGGATCCCTTGCGCACCCAGCGCCTCTTTCATGTGGCGTCCGCTCTGCTCCATCTCGCCTTCAGCCGCGTCGATGTGCCTTTGGCCCCCGTGCTGCCGGAGAACTTGGTGGAACTGCTCGCACTCATCGAGCGCGCCCCGCATGGCGATCTCTCCAACCCCTTCCTGGCCACGCGTCTCGGCATGGGTGTGGAGCGCTTCATCCGCTGGTTTCGCGAGCACATGCATGAGACGCCTGCGAACTACGTCATCGCCACCCGCATCCGCCTGGCCAAGCAGCGCCTCATTCTCACCGACAAGACCATCGACCAAACCGCCGCCGAATGCGGCTTCCCCAACCGCCACTACTTCAGCCGCATGTTCTCCCGCGATGTCGGCTGCGGCCCCGCCGAGTTCCGCAAGCGTCAGCGCGAGCGCAAAGGGATTTGATCGCGCCTAAAGCTCGTCCGCAATCTCCTCCGCCGGATACGTCCAGATCTCACTCAATGTGGGGTGGTAGTGCGGGATCACCATGAACTGCTTCACCGTGGCGCGGAAATTCATCGCCACGACCACCTCATGGATCAGCTCCGTGGCCTCCGGACCCACCACGCACGCGCCCAGGATCTCCCCCGTTTTGGCATCCGCCAGCATCTTCACAAAGCCTGCCGTCTCGCCCATCACCATGGATTTGCCGTGGTCGTCAAACGGGTAGCTTGCGGCCAGGTATGAGACGCCGTCTTTCTTGAGCTTCTCTTCCGAGGCACCCACGCAAGCCACCTGCGGCTGGGAAAACACGCCGAAAAGCTCCAGGCGGTAGTCAATGCTCTCTTCCACCGCCCGGCCATGAGTCAACGCGGCCGCATTCCGCGCGGCGATCTCCGCCTGCTGGATGGCGATGTGGACGACATCCAGCGGGCTGCACACATCCCCTGCGGCAAAGACATGCGGCTGGGACGTCTGCATGCGGTCATTCACCACCACCTTGCCCTTGTGCAGGCTCACGCCCGCCGCGTCCAGCCCGAGGCCGTGCGTGCCGGGCCTGCGGCCCATGGCCAGCAGCACCTCGTCCACATGGATCGTGTGCTTGTGCCCGTCGGCGGTGAACACGATCTCCTTGCCCTCGTCCGCCTTGCCAATGCGCTCCAGATGCGTGCCCAGATGCACCGTCATGCCCCGTCCGCGATACGCCTTCAGAATCACATCGCTGCACTCCCGGTCCAGGCCGGTGAGGAACTGTGTGTTGCGCTGGATCATTGTGACGGCGCAGCCCATGGCCTCCAGATAATGCGCCATCTCCAGGGCGATGGCGCCGCCGCCCAGCACCGCGATTTTCTTCGGCAGCGTTTCAGCGTCCAGCACATCGTCGCTGGTCCAGAAGCCTGTCTCAGCGAGGCCGGGAACCTCCGGCGCAAACGCCTCCGAACCCGTGGCGATGCAGAAGCTCCGTGCGGTAATTTGGAAACTTGCCGCCCCGTCCCGCGGCACCACCTCCAGAGTATGCGTGCCGATGAAACGCGCCAAACCGCGATACAGCACAAAGCGCCCGTCCTCGAGCTGGCCCTGACGATACCCTGCGAAGTCAGCGATGAGCGTGCGCTTGCGGTCACGGATGGCGCGAATGTCCACCCCTTGCGAGGTGGCCTTGAGGCCAAACTTCTCCGCATGGCGGATGGTGAGCTGGCGGTTGGCAGACTCAATGAGCGTCTTGCTGGGCATGCACCCGCGCAGGATGCACAGGCCGCCCAGCTCTTCCGCACCATCCACCACCGCCACCTTCAGGCCTGCGCTATGCGCGGTGCGTGCCGCCGCATACCCGGCGCTGCCGCCACCGATGACCACAAAATCAAAAGAGTATTCTGTCATGAGGAGAGATGCAGGCGGGACGGTCAGGGTGCAAGCCATGAGACGCGATCTTGGTTGTTTGGGCGCTGCACAGCCATGGAGCGATCCATTCCACAAAAAGCCAGGCACACTCCCGACCAGCCCCCTGCCCTGCCGCTCACACCACCCTCGGCAACACCTCGACCACGTCTGCCAGCACGCGGCCGCAGCCGTGGCGCAGCTCGTTGCAGCGGCCGAAGAGCATCTGCCCGGAGGCCGCGCCGAGGAGGTCTGCCAGGCGCTGGTCCACGGAGACGCGAAAGTAGCCGCGCGGATGGCTGGAGTGCGGCACGGCGAAGCGCTCCAGGATGGCTCCGAAAGGCACGCGGCCCTCCAGCACCAGCTTTTGCGCCTCCTCGGGCAGGAGGTCCAGATGGATGCCGATGGCGCCGAACTCCACCGGCATGCCGTCGCTGCGGCGGTGCAGCACGGAGGCACGGACGAGGTAGTTCCCAATGCGGGCCCGGGCGGCCACGTCCAGATCAATCTGGCAGCCGTGGAAGTCCCGCAGGCGCGGGGTCATGTCCATCTCATGCACCAGCAGATGGTGCTCCTGCTCCGCCAATGTGTCCGGCTGCACAAAGGTGACACGCGGCCGCGCGCTGCCGATGCCGTAGAAGAAGATCAGCGGGGCGAGGATGTCCTCATCGGGACGGGCCGCTTTGACATCCGGCTCCAGCTCAGCAGGGGCATGAACCTCAGGTGTAGCGGGCATACTGGCGGTGCTGGGGGAGGAAGAATTCGTGCAGCAGGCGGTCCACCTGCAGCAGTCCATCACGGGTGAGGGTGATGCCTTCGGCGTCGAGCGTGGCAAAGCCCTCCTTGGCCAGGTAGTCGAGCTGCGGGCCGAAGTGCTGGCGCGGGTCCTCGCCGAACTTGTTCACGTAGTAGTCGAACTTGCTGCTGCCCAGCTTCAGCTTGAGAATGAACTCGCGCACAAAGCGGTCTTCCGCCGTGGTTTGATACGCGCGGAAGATCGGCATCTGCCCGGCATCCACCGCCTGCATGTATGGCCCCACATCGGCCTGGTTCTGATAATGCACGCCGCCCAGATGGCCGAAGGAGGCCACGCCGTTGCTCAGCAGATCGGCCCCTTCCCACAAGGCGTCGCGATACACGAACTTGATGCGGTTCGGGTCCTTCACCACGGTGTAGGCGCTGGTCACGGTATAGCCCGCTTTTTCGAACTCGTCGAAGGCATAGCTGACCCAGTCGCGCTTCGTCTGCCAGTCGGCCACGGGCGCGGTCACCTTGCCCTCGTCCTTCATCTGCTTGTAGATCGTGGTGTTGAAGGGGATCTCCATCTGGTAGATCGTCACGGCGTCCGGCTGCAGCTCGATGGACTTGGCCACGCAGACCCGCCAGTTTTCCCAGGTCTCGTTCATCATCCCGGCGATGAGGTCGATGTTGATGTGCTCAAAGCCGAGGCTGCGGGCGAAGGCGTAGGCCTTGTTCACCTCGCCGCTGCGGTGGGCGCGGCCGTTCGTCTCCAGGATGTGGTCGTCGAAGTTCTCCACGCCCAGGCTTAGACGGGTGACGCCCACCTCGCGGATGCCGGTGAGCTTCACCTCATTCAGCGTGCCCGGCTCCGCCTCGAAGGCCACCTCCGCCGCGCCGTCCCAGGAGACGAGGTCCTTCATGCGGTTCGTCAGGTCCTTGAGCTGCGGCACGGACAGGTAGCTGGGCGTGCCGCCGCCGAAGTAAACGAAGTGCGCCTTCCGCCCGGCGATGTAGGGCTGCTTGGCGAAACGCTCCATCTCCCGCATGCCGGCGTCGATATAGGCACGGATCTCCCCCGCGTTCTTGTCGGTGTAAACCTTGAAATAGCAGAAGTGGCAGCGCTTCCGGCAGAAGGGGATGTGGAAATACACACCCAGGGGGATGTCCGCCGGGGCGGGACGCTGCAGCACCCCCTCCACCACCGGCACCTGGTCTGGCTTCCAGAAGGAGAACGGCGGATAGTTGGAGACGAAGTAATTCCCGGCCTCGGTCTTCTCGACCTTTTTGTCCGGGGCGGGCTTTTCTAGCGTGGTGTCCATGCAAAGGGGGTAAAATCAAAACGACTCACAAGGCCCGTTCTGCACAAAAAGTTGGGGCCATGGCCGCCGCCACAGTCCTACTTCCCGCGCACCAGCACAACCCGAAAGCCGATGGTGTTGCGCCGTGTCTCGACCGGCACCGGCTTGCGGGCAGAGCTCAGCAGTTCCTCCGGCGCGGCGGTGCGCCAGTTGCCCCCGCGCACCGTGCCCAGGCTGGGCTTCGCGGTCTCCCCCGGCTTGGCTGGGGGCGCGGCCTCGAAGTCGGTGTCCACCCATTCGGAGACATTACCGCCGAGGCCGCACACACCGCGCTCATTGGCCGGCAAAGCGGACACGGGTGCCAGGAAGGGAAACTTGTCCTCATACCCGGCGATGGCGCTGTCCAGGCTGGCTTTGCGGGCAGAGTTGATGTCGGCCAAATTGTCCACCCCATTGGGCGGCGGCCAGTCATACCCCCAGGGATAGACGCCCCGGATGCGCCCGTTGCGCTCCTCCGGCGTGGCGCCACGCTCCGGCGGCAGCCCGGCGGCACGGCTCCACTCCTCATCAGTGGGCAGGCGGTAAACATCCTTCGGGCCGATCAGGCCCGCGTTGCGCTCCCGCTCCGTGAACCAGGCGCAGAAGGCGCGCGCCTCGTTGCGGTCCACGCCCACCACCGGCAACGCGCCACCGCGTCCGCTGTCCTCCATGCGCCCCGGCCGCCGGGCCTGGGTGGCCTTGGTATATTCAATGAAGTCACGATGGCGAATCTCCCAGGCCGATATCATGACCTCCCCCAGTGGCACAAAGTTCATGCCCAGGCTGTTGGCCTTCCACTGACGGCCAAAGGTCACCGCCTTCCGCGTCTGCATGTCGGTAAAGAGCTCCGCCTGCTCCCCTTCCCTCACCTCGCCCTCCAGCACCACGTCGGCAAAGCCCTCCTCCCGCAGCTCAAACTCCACCGGCCCGGTACGGATGCGCGGCAGCTCCAGCGGCGTCTCCCCCAGCAGCTGCTCATGCTGGTAAACGCGCACCTTTTCCGGCTGGCTGCGAACGATGACGCTGCCGTAGGTCTGCCGCTCCACCCGCAGGTGAAAGGCGCGCCAGTTTTTTTCCTCCTCTGGGTCGGTGTCCACCTCCCGCCCGTCGGGCATGTCCTCCCCTGCGGTCTGGCCGCTTTCCACAAAGTAGAACGGCTCCACCGCGTAATGGTGCTCCTGGCTCAGGTAGGCCTCGCTGCGGTCACGGTCCGTCAGCCAGTAGCGGAAGGCCTCGGCGTCCCCGTCCGGCACCACCACCAGATAGGCGGAGGTGTCCTTCCCCTGCTGGTAGCGCACCACCTTCCCCTCGAAGGAGCGGTTGGGGGAGCTTTCCAGAAACCGGCGGAAGAACTTCATCTCCACCGGATCCACGCTGATGTGACCGCCCGCGCCGGGCTTGAAGGCCATGCCCAGGCTGTTCACCCAGCGCTCCCCCTTCTGCGGCAGGCGGGAAGCCTCCAGCTTCAGGTCAAACTCGGCGGGATTGCTGTCGGAGGCGATGTGCTCCAGCTCCACCTGCTTGTAGCCCGGCAGGCGGAGCTGGTAGATCACCGGCACCCCCTCGGCGGGGTTCAACGTGAGGGGCGTGATGCCCAGCTTTTCCTCCCCGGCAAAGACCACAGCGCCCTCCGGCTGGGTGGTGATCTTCAGCCGCGGCTCGCTGGGCTTCATGGCCACCATGGCCCTGCCTCGGTCGCTCTTTGCCAGCCACATGCCAAAGCCCACCGCCAGCAGCAGCGCCGCAGTTCCAGCGGCGATCCACGACCACATCAGCTTGCGGGAGGAGGGCAGCGTCTCCCCCCGCAGCGCCAGCGCCATCTCCTTCGCGCTCACATAGCGCTGCCGGGCCTTCGGCGCGCAGGCCGTGCAGACCACATCATGCAGGCGGCGCCACACGTCCAGCCGCGCCCCCGTCTCCGTGCAGGAGGGCAGGTCCGGAAAGTCCAGCCGGTCCTTCCCCGTGCTGGCCTCATACAGCACCATGCCCAGGGAGAAAATGTCCGAGGCAGCCGTGCCCGGCCCCTCCGGCGCCACAAAGCCCTCGGTTCCCACAAAGCTGCGCTGCCCCAGCAGGGCCACAAGGCCGATGTCCGCCAGCCGGCATTTGCCGTCGATGAAGATCAGGTTGGAAGGCTTGATGTCCCGGTGGATCAGCTGGTTCCGGTGCAGGTAGTCCAGCCCTTCGGCAATGGTGACTCCCAAATCCACGCATTGCTCCGCTGGCACGCGGGTGTCGCGCTTCATCTGCAGGCCCAGGGTGTGCGGCTTGTAGGTTTCCGGGTCGATCTCGCGCCCCTTGTCCACATCGTCCGCCAGCTCCATCACATAATAATAAAAGCCCTCCTGGCTGTTGCGCCCCACCTGGAGGATCGGCACCAGCCCCTCATGACGGCGGGAGATCGGCTCGAACATTTTCAGCGCCTCGAACTCGCGCTCGAACGACTCCGGCTTGTCGTAGTCCTCCCGCCACACCACCTTCACCGCGCGCAGCACGCCTGTGACGCTGCGCGCCAGCCACACCTCCCCAAACGCACCACGTCCGATGAGACGGAGTGTCTCATGGTCGCGAATGTCCGGCGGCGTGCGGGAGGTGGTCTGCATCAGGGAGCGATGGCGGGAGGGAGGAGAGAAGTCGGTCGGTCAGGTTGGACGGGAAAAAGGAATTACACTTCAACCCCGCAGACTTGTCGAGTTGCGAAGTGGTGGGTGAAATGAAAAAACAACACGATGTGTGGCTGTGACATTGGCACTTTTATCCTTGCTTCCAAATGAGAACCTAGACTTAATTGTTAAGAATTTTCAAAACACCCTCCTTTCTCAGTCCCCATGATATTCCTGCTTCGCCTCTTGCGGGGAACCGCTCTCCTCGCCACTTTCAGTGCAGCCTCCTTGCAGGCGGTCGAGCCCTTCGAAACGGAAAACCTAGTCCTGTACCAGACTGATGATGTGCTGATGCAGCGGGTGCGCTCGGCAGAAAAAATCGCGGAATACTTCAAAAGCCTGGAGGACATCTGCCGGGAGCATTTCCGCAGGGCAAGCGAGGCATCCAACTTGGAGGTGGTGATTGCAGTGAAGCCGGGGAAAAGATCGAAAGTCTGGTTTATCCCATCGGAGGCCACAGACCCCACCGGTGGCCTCACGAAGCTGCGTGAAAAGCTGGAAGCTGTGACGCCCGTGGAGGTGCATGGCGGCCCCTTTGCCTTCGCGGTGCGCGGGAAAATCCTCGGCGGAGTTCTCAAACCGGCTGACCAGACTGAGGGAGGGCCACCGATGCCTGAAGAATGGAAAACAGCTCTCAAAGATGTCAAGGGACAGTCCATCATTCCCGACGCGCCACTTGCCATCCTTTGGCCCAGCAAGCCGGGCGAGGAGCCTTTGAAGGAGGACCTGCCAGCCACGCCCAAGGAGTTTGTGACGCAGGTGCTGGAACCCCTCGGTGGAAAGATCGAGCGCCCCAAGGGCTGGCACTACAACGAGCGGCACGGCAACGCCTATGACTGGACGATCACGCTTGAGGACAATGGCAAAGGAGGCGCCTACACCACAGGCGTTCGGCTCCAGTGCTTCACTGGCATTGAAGAGGCCAACGGCCAGACCGCCAAGGAGTTCATGGAAGAGTTTGTGAAGCAAAAAAAAAAGCGGAGGGTGTCAAAGTCATCAAAAACTGCGACCCCGAAGACATGGGCATGTTCACCCGAATCTGTCTGGAGACCGAAGAGGGACCGCACCACATTCTCTACTCCCTGTTTTGGGGCAATGGCATGGATATCGCGGTCGTCTCCATCGCAGGCACTACCAAGGAGCTCTGGCACGTCTACAAGCCCGTTTTTGACCGCATGGCCAAGTTCGAGCTGATCGACATGAAGCGCTTCGAGGACCAGAACGGGAAGGCAAAAGCGAAGGAGAAGTGAGGCCGCCGCCCACCCCTCACCCTGGAATCCGGATCTCCAGCCAGCGTGCCTTGATGTCCTCCGGCACCACTTCACGCGCCGCCTCATTCAGGCATGCGGGGATGAGCGCAAAGTCGCCCGCCTTCAGCACCGTGCCGCCCACATGGATGGCACCGTGAACCACCGCCACCGTCACGCCTTCGCCCGGCTTGCCCACAGGTCCCGCGTTCTGGCACAGACGGACGTCAAAGTACTCGCACTTCACCAGCGTGCCATCCGCCTCAATGCTCTGCACCGTGGGCTCGAAGTCCACATAGTCGATGCTCTGCAAAGACTGCCGCACATGCAGCTCGCGCGGCTTGCCATCCAGGCCCACGCGGTTCCAGTCGAAAACGCGATACGTGGTGTCGCTGTTCTGCTGGATCTCATAAATGAGCAGCCCCGCACCGATCGCATGCACGCGGCCGCTGGGGATGAAAAGACAGTCGCCTGTGCGCGCGGGGATCACATGCACCACATCCGCCACGGTGCCGTCCTGCAGCGCCTTTTCAAAGTCGGCCTGCGTCTTTCCTTCCTTCAGCCCGGCATAGATTTTTGCGCCCGGGTCCGCATGGGCGATGAACCACATCTCCGTCTTCGGCTC
>CAZPSQ010000233.1:0-9605 GCA_964588755.1 uncultured Prosthecobacter sp.
GCGCTGGCGGCCCTTTACACCAAGTTATGACGCAAGTGCTTTGGACACCGTTGCGGTGGAGGTTTGCAGGGACAGGAAGAGATCCAGCCACAGCTCGCGGCGCAGGCCGGTTTTGGCGTCATCGCGCTTCTGCCAGCGATCCAAGGCCTCGGCGGGGTGCAGCGTGGAAATGACCTCCACGCCCGCGCGTGCGGCGGCTAGAGGCGATTTCTCCATGGCTGAACGCGCGGCGTTGGCAATGCCGTCCACTTTCATGGCAAGACCATGGCGCAGGGCGCTGGCAGCCACCTCGGGTGAGGAGTCGGCGAGATGGGAGGCCACAATGGCGCGGGCCTGATCTGGCGCGCTTTTCGCCAGGCTGTCCAGGGCGGCCACACGCAAGGCGGCATCCAGCCTGGTGTTGGCGATTTGATCCTTCAGGGTGGACGCGGGCAGCACAAGGCCGGTGTCATCCGCCAGTTTCAAGGCCAGGGTGGTGAGATTTTGCGGGGGCTTGGCCGCGAGGAGGTCGCGCAAGGATGCGCCGATGCAGATGCCGAGCTCCTGCATGGAACGCTTTGGCGCAGTGACGGGCAACGGACGGTAGCCGCCGAGCACGGGGTCTGTGGTGATGCTTTTTTCCCAGAGGCGCAGGGCGTGCAGGGCGGCCTCGCGCGTGGTGATGTCCAGGGCGTCGGCGCGGGCGAGCGCTAGAAGGTGCTGGGCGTTTGCAACGGTGCCGCGACGGTAGTTGGCGGCGACGATACGGCGCTGGACGGTGGGAGGCAGGCTGGAAGCCCGCAACACGTCGATGGCGGCGATGGCTTCGCCCGCAGGTCCGTCCACGGCGCTGGTGTCGTAGATGGCGCGGATGGCCTCGATGCGGATCTGGGGGTCGGCGTCCTTGAGGAAGCGGACGAGTTCGGCGCTTCCGCGACGGCGGAGGGTGAGGAGGGAAAGCAGACGTGCCTCGTGGCTTGCATCGGTGGCGTGGGCCACGACGCTTTTCTCCGTGCCCAGCACATCCAGCGCGCTGAGGCTGGCGTGGCGTACCACGGGGTCCACGGTGGCGGGTTCCTTGCCGTTGGCGGAAGCCATTTCGTAAAGGGCCGCGATGGCCTCCGCATCCCCTGCCCCGGCCACGCGGCTGAGGGCGATGGCGGCGAGCGAGCGAACACGGATGGAGTCGTCCTTGAGCATCTCCAGCAGGCGGGCGCGGACGGCGGCGTCCTTGAAGCCATCGCCCAGGGTGCGGGCGGCGTTGGCGCGGATCTCGGCCTCGGCATCGCGGCTCAGGTCCAGCAGCGCGGCGGCGTCTTTGCCTCCGCTTTGGCGAGCGATCTGGCCCAGGGCCCATACACCGTGCAGACGGGTGGTCACGGGCTGCGTGCCATCTTTGGCGACGGCCAGGAGGGCGGCGTGGCCTTCCGCGCCGCGCTTCACGAGTTCAAACTGCGCCATCTGCCGCAGGCGGCGGTCGGGGGAACGCAGGTGCTGCTGCACCAGATGCTCCACATTAGCATCGACGAGGCCGTGATTGAAAAGGACCGCGCTCTTCGCACCCGCATCCTTCAAAGCCTTGTCCGTGGGGGCCAGCACATGGATGGCACCGTTGTTGTTGATACTCCAGCCGCCGCCGAAGTCGCAGAGGTAGATGTTGCCGTCGAAGCCGAGCTCCACGTCGCTGATGCCCACGCCGGTCGCCAGGGATTCCTGGGACGCCAGGGTGTAGCCCGCGCCTGCGGGCTTCACGCCGATGGAGAGAAGGTTGCAGCTTGTGACCGCGCCGCCGTAGTCGGTGAGCAGGAATTTTCCGCGGATGTCCTCGGGCAGGGTGACACCGGTGGCCAGCGTGACGCCGGAGGGGCCGCGTGAGACATGGGCGGCGGGGGGATACACGCTCTGCGGCTGGTCGGTGTTGAAGGTGTCGAACATGCGCTCCGCCACCCACATGGACTTGGCGGGGTGGAAGTCCTCCCAGTCCAGCGCCTTCACATACTGGTGCGCGGATTGATGCCGCATGTCCCAGCCGGAGTCGGAGCCTTCCAGGACATAAACCATGCGCGCCTTGTCGCCGATGTCGCCCGTGTTGTCGAAGGTGAAGAGATTGCCGAGTTCGTCGAACACAAGCTCGGTGGGATTGCGCAGACCGGTGCAGAAGACCTCGATGCCGCTGCCGTCCGACTCGCAGCGGAAGATGGCCCCCATGCCCGGCCCGGCCAGGGTGCGACCGTCCTTGGTGGTGATGCTGTAACCACGGTCGCCGATAGAGAAATACAGACGTCCGTCCGGGCCGCGCACGATGCCGTGGAGATCGTGCCCGATGAAGGACACGCGCACGCCGAAGCCGGTGACGAGGTCCTCCAGAGTGTCCGCCACGCCGTCGTCGTTTTTGTCCGTCAGCTTTCTAAGGCTGGGAATGCAGGTGAAGTACACCGCGTCATCCTCCGGCAGGACGGAGAACCCGATGCCATCCAGCGGCTTGTTGAAATGGTCGCTGAAGAGCGTGCGGTGGTCCGCCGCGCCGTTGCCATCGCGGTCCTCCAGGCGGATGAGGCGGTCCGCGGTGTTCGTGTAGAAGCCGTCCGGCACACGGCCAGGGATGGAGTCGTAGAGCTTCGCGCGGTCCGCCACCGTCTGGGACATGAAGTCGCCCCGGATGAACTCATGGATGCCGCGCAGGTCCGGCACGCCCTGCCAGAAACGGTTCACCTCCGCCACGAAGATGCGGCCCTTGCGGTCGATGCCAAAGCTGCCCGGGTTCTCCACAAAGGGGAACCGGACCCAGGTGCGCCCCTCCAGCCCCGCATGCTTCACCGCGCCGGGGAATTTCTCCACCTTGTTCGGCATCGGCGGCAGGTCCTTCTCCGCCACCGTGGGCAGCGGCTTGTACTTCTGCGCCAGCTCCTGCGGCGTCACGGCCGGGAGCGTGGTGAGGGAGGCCAGGAAGAAGGTGGTGAGCGAGACGGAAGCGAAGGAGAGCGGGAACAGGCTTTTTTTCATCATCAGGGCATGTCATGACCCGCCGCAGGGGAACGACGAGCGAAAAGGGGGAAGGAGGAATCGGGGAGTGGGCGGGGGTTCTTGCGTGAAGATTTGCCAACTGGATTCCTTGCCTGCCCCCTCACACAAGGGGATTCAAACGAGATGTTCCTCCTGGTCTAAATGCCACGCGCAGGAGATCCACAACCACGCCAAGCGTGACCCACTGCAGCAGGGCAAACCCGTACCACACCAACGCTGGCACGGACTCGCCAGGATAAATCCTTTCTAAAACGACCGCGCTTAACGAAAAAAAATAACGCGAGAGTTCCACCCCTCCGTGCGGCTCAAACGTGGCCATCCAAATGGCCACAGCAAGCACTCCTGCCACAAACCCGGCCAAGGTGGCAATGCAGGGACGAATGAAATTCATGAGTGCGATTCGATAACCGAAAACAGCCGAGATAGCGTCCCGGCGGCAACTGTTTCCACACTTTACGCCAACACCTCCAAAACGCGGGTTCTAAACGATTTCTTGCAGCACCCGGCAACTTCACCCTCGCATTGGACAGGGGGGCCGGTTTATGCTAACCGCCACGTCCGCAGATGCGCGCACCACCGTTCGTCTGTAGTCTGTCAGTCAGTCCCAAGACCCACCCATGTCCCCGACCCGAACCTTCCTATCCCTCCTCGCCCTGGCTCCTGGCGCGCTTTGCGCGGCGGAGAAAGTCGATTTCGTCAAGCAGGTGAAGCCGCTGCTTGAAGGCTCCTGCACGCACTGCCACGGCGCGAAGGAGGACAAGGGCGACTTCCGCATGCACACGCTGGAAGACCTCAAGAAGGGCAATGAAAACGGCCCCGGCCTGACCCCTGGCGACCCGAGCAAGAGCGCGCTCTACACGACGCTGCTGCTGGACATCGAGGACGACATGGTGATGCCGCCGAAAAAGGAAGGTCTGCTGGAAAAGAGCCAGATCGAGGTGATCAAGACCTGGATCGAGCAGGGTGCCGACTGGCCCGCAGGCGTGGTGCTGGAGCAGACGCCGCGCATCAAGTTTGAAAAGCACATCCAGCCCATCCTGGAGCAAAACTGCCTGTCTTGCCATAATGACGACAAGGCCAAGGGCGACTGGATTGCCTCGACAAAGAAGCAGGCCTTTGAGTCTGGCGACAACGCACCGAACGTGGTGCCCTTCGACACGAAGCAGAGCGCCATCTACCACCTGACGACACTGGCGGCTGATGAGGACGAGCTGATGCCGCCGAAGAAAAGCGGCGGCCCGCTGAGCAAGGAGGACATCAACTTCCTGCGCCTGTGGATCGAGCAGGGCGCGCCCTGGCCGGATGACGCCAAGCTGAGCGCCAAGGAGAAGAAAGGCCCTGGCACGAACAACCCGGACAACCTGGAACTGGTGAAAAAGATCCATGCCTTCATCGTGCAGACCTCCAAAGAGAAGGCCGAGGGCGACATGAAGGAGTATGAGGCCAAGGTGCCGAAGACCGGAGCGCCCTACAGCATGGTGGTGATCAAGGGCGGCGAGTTCCTGATGGGCAGCCCGGACAGCGAAGAAGGCCGTGGCGACGACGAAGGCCCGCAGGTGAAGAAGACGCTCAAACCCTTCTGGATGGGCAAATACGAAGTGACCTGGGACGAATACGAGCCCTTCCAGCTGACCGCCGTGGGCCGCAACAAGGACGGCTCCCGCCAGGTGTGGAAGCCCGAAGACAAGCCGGAAGATCTCATTTCCCAGCCGACGCCGCCCTACCAGCCGATGGACTTCGGCATGGGCCGCGAGCGTTTCCCCGCCATCTGCATGACGCAGCACGCCGCCAACAAGTACTGCCAGTGGCTCAGCGCCCAGACCGGCCATTTCTACCGCCTGCCGACCGAGGCGGAGTGGGAGTACGCCGCCCGCGCCGGCACGAAGACCGCCTATTTCTTTGGCGATGATGCCGCGCAGCTGAAGGACTATGCCTGGTATTTCGACAACGCGCCGAACTTCCAGTACTCCAAGGTGGGCGCCAAGAAGCCGAATCCCTGGGGCCTGCATGACATCTACGGCAACGTGTGCGAGTGGACGCTGGACCAGTATGAGCCGACCACCCCTGCGGCGGCCATCCTGGGTGATGACTGGGTGCGGTCCAAGACCCCCTACCCCCACGTGGCCCGTGGCGGCACGTATGATGATGACCCCGAACTGCTGCGCAGCGCCGCCCGCAAGGCCTCCGATCCGCTGTGGAAGCAGCAGGACCCGCAGCTGCCGAAGAGCATCTGGTACCTGACGGACGCCACCTGGCTGGGCTTCCGCATCGTCCGCCCGCTGGAGATCCCCACGGTGGAGGAGATGTTTGCCGCCTGGAACAACGGTGTGGCGAAAGAGTAGGGCGCAGTGTTGATTTGCTGCTGATTTAAGACTGACGGGCGTCGCGGGTTTCCGCGACGCCCGTTGTGGTTTTTGGGGCGGGAATATTCCAGCCGAGCAAGAGACGTGAGGTGAGACAAGGGGACTCGCATCTTGCGGAGTGCGGCGGACTCGGAGATCCACGCACCGCAACTTTTTCCTCGCCTTTGGCGAAGAACTAGGCTCAAGCTGCCGTTTGCTCGGACCCTTTTTTCATTCTCCCGCATGTCCACTCCCAACTCCAATACCCCCCCTCGCGGCGCTGTGGCCGCCCTCGTCGCCGCATTTCTTGGCTGGCTCTTTGATGGTTTTGAGATGGGGTTGTTCCCGCTGATCGGGAAACCGGCGCTGCAGGACCTGCTGCCGGGGGCGACGAGCATCGTGCAGGGGCAGTGGTTCACGGTCATCATCGCGGTCTTCCTGGTGGGCGCCGCCACGGGCGGGGTGCTTTTTGGCTGGCTGGGGGACAAGCTGGGCCGAGTGAAGGCGATGACGCTGGCGATCTTCACGTACGCCATCTTCAGCGGCCTGTGTGCTTTCGTCACGGAGGCCTGGCACTTTGCAGGCCTGCGCTTCGTCGCCTCCCTGGGCATGGGCGGGGAGTGGGCGCTGGGCGTGGCCTTGGTGAATGAAATCTGGGGGGGGAAGAACCGTGCGTGGATCGCGGGCATGATCGGCGCGGCGTCGAACATCGGCTTCCTGCTGACCGGCCTGATCAGCTGGCAGCTCAATGCCAGCCTCGAGATCGTCACCGGCTGGATTCATGCGATGGGCCTGTCCCCGGAGAACACGGAGTACCTGCTGCACAACCGGGCGTGGCGCTTCATCGCCGTCAGCAGCGCGCTGCCAGCGCTGATCAATTTCTTCATCCTTGTCTTTGTGCCTGAGTCCCACAAGTGGGAGGAGGAGAAGAAGTCCGGCGGCACCTCGCACTGGGCCACGATGGACCTCCTCGGCGTGCTGATCGCCTGTGTGGCGGCCCTGGTCATCACCTATGCCTGGAGTCCGATCCGCGCCGGGTGGATCAGCAATCCTGTGGCCGGCGTGATCACAGTGGTGGGGATGATCGTGGCGTTGTGGGGGTATCTGCACCCCATCCGGCAGTACATGAGCCGATCGCTGGCCGCCGGCTCGGTGAACACGACCGACCGTGGCATCATCATGCGGAACCTCCTGCTGGGGGCCGCCCTGGCCGCTGTGGCGCTGCTGGGCACGTGGGGGTCCGCGCAGCAGGCGGCACGCTGGGCCTCCGACCTCGCGCCAAAGGACAGCACGCTGCCGATCATCGACTATGTGGTCATCGCCACGGCGCTGGGGGCGATTCTTGTGACGCTGATCACCCCGCTGGTGGCGGACAAGCTGGGGCGCCGCATCACCTACACGCTGCTGTGCATCGCGGCGCTGGCCTCTGCGCTGTACTTCTTCCAGAACAACAAGCCGTTCACGGGTGACACGACGCCGATGTCCCTGATCATCTCCTCCTTCGTGCTGGGCGGCATCACGGCGTCCTTCTACGGCTTCTTCCCGCTTTATTTCCCGGAGCTGTTCCCCACCAGCGTGCGTGCCACGGGCCAGGGCTTCTGCTTCAATTTCGGCCGCCTTATCGCCGCCATCGGCGCGCTGCAGCTGGGGAACCTGATGACGCTCTTCTCCCCGGACAAGATCGGGGTGGTGCAGTCTGCGGCCAATGCCTACTCCGTGCTTTCCTGCATCTATGTGGTGGGGATGGTGCTGGTGTGGTTTGCCCCGGAAACAAAGGGCCACACGATCCAATAAGGAGCCAAAGAGGCTGTGGCAGCAGCCTGAGGGGCCGTTCAGGAAGAAGCGTGCATACAATCTGTTCTTGCTTTAGCGCCTTTCGTGGATAATAATTCACCCACATTAACCTCTCATAAATAAGAAATTCCAATAAATAGTGAGTAAAACTTTATGGAATCTATGATTTCACCTTGCTCCTATCATCGGAAGTTGTTATAATACCCATAATTCGAGATTGTTTCGAAATCTATAGCTCTCAGGAACCCATTCCCTCTTCCCATGATCAACGGCACAAAACCACCAGCCAAAGACCACGCCAAGCTGGCAGATTTTATTCTGTTCAGTCAGCGCGAGTTTTTGCTGAATCTCTCTCGTGAGCTCAACCGGGACAACATCTCCTTCGCCCAGTTCTTCCTTCTGGGGTATCTGGCCACCTCCAAGGAGCTCACGATGACAGACATCGCCCGCAAGATGGGGCATTCCACGGCGGCCGCCACCGGCCTGGTGGACCGTCTGGAAAAGCTGGGGTACATGGAGCGCACGCATGCTGTGGATGACCGCCGCAAGGTGCTGGTCCGCATCACTTCCCGTGGTTTGGAGCTGGTGAGCCGCCTGCGTGACGAGCTGCAAAACCAGATTGCTGACGCGATGACGGAGACGTCTTCTGAAGACGCCGCCAGCTTCATGAGCTCCTACCGGGCGCTGGACACCACCACGCTGGTGCGCTGAGCTGATTCTGGGTTTCTTTGTTTCAAAAGGGCGCACGGGAGACCGTGCGCCCGCTTTTTTTGGGGGAGAATGGAGGAGGGGCCGGTGATGCCGCCACATGACGGCTGAACGGTGAACCGCCCTGCTTGACGACCAGCCGCGCTGCTGTGACAGCATGGGGCATGGAACAAGAGCTTTGGATGACCTTCCCTGCCCTGGCGGCCCTGCCGGGCTTTGCGCACCGCTTTACGCTGCGGCACCCGGAGATTGCTGTGGATGCGGAGAGGTCAGTGGTGGTGGAGCGGCTGTGGGCATGGCACCGCGCGCAGGCGGAGGAGCTGGGCTTTCAGCACACGTCGCTGTGCATTGCCGAACAGGTGCACGGGGCGGAGGTGGCAGTGGTGGAGGGGGCGCCGGACGAGATCATCCGTGGCACTGACGGCATCGTGAGCAACACACCGGGCCTCGTCATCGGCATCTATGTGGCGGACTGCTGCGCCGTGTATCTGGCCGATGCCCGGACGGGGGCCTTTGGCGTGGTGCATTCGGGGAAAAAGGGCTCCGAGCTGGGAATCACCGCCCAGGCGATCGCCAAAATGGGCCTGCACTACGGGACCCGCCCTGGGGATCTGCATGTGCAGCTTAGCCCCTGCATCCGCCCGCCAGCGTATGAGATCGACTTTGCCGCGCAGATTCGCCAGCAGGCGCTGGATGCCGGGGTGCCCGCCGGGCAGGTGCATGACACCGGACTGTGCACGTCCCAGGATCTGGGGCGGTTTTATTCGTACCGTGTGGAAAAGGGGCGCACGGGCAGGATGCTGGCGCTGCTGGGGCGGGTGTGAGCAAGGACGAAAGCATGGGCATGACGAGCCTGAACTTCGCCCTTTTCAGACGTGACACTGAGCACTAAGGACTTCCACCCACTGCTTTCGCCCCCCTTCCAAATGACTTTTCACTCCCCTGCCAAAATCAACCTCTGGCTGCGCATTCTAGGCAAGCGTGAGGATGGCTTCCATGAGGTCCACACGCGCCTGTGTCGGCTGGCCTTGGGTGACACTGTGGCGGTGGAGCATCTGGGCGCTGGCACCAGCGTGAGGCTGACGTGCTCCGAGCCAGCGGTGCCGCTGGATGAGTCGAACCTGGCGATGAAGGCGCTGCGGGCGTTTGAAAGACGAACGGGCAGGACTTCCTCCTGGCGCATTCATTTGGAGAAGAAGATTCCCGCAGGGGCCGGGCTCGGCGGGGGCAGCGGGAACGCGGCCACGGTGCTGAAGGCCTGCAACGAGCTGACAGGCTCGCCGCTGACCCTGGCGGAGCTGATTGAGCTGGGCGGGCAGATCGGCTCGGACGTGCCCTGCTTCCAACTGGACACGCCTGCTGCGGACGGCGCGGGACGTGGGGAGCAGGTGACTCCGGTGGACTTTCCCTGGCAGCTTCCCCTGGTGCTGATCAAGCCCCCCTTCCCCATTCCCACGCCCTGGGCCTACAAGCGCTGGGCGGACTCCCAGGAGATTCCTGGCGTTCTTTACACTCCGCAGATCTGCCCGTGGGGGGAGATGGTGAACGACCTGGAACGCCCCGTGTTTGAAAAACACCGCCTGCTGCCCAGCCTCAAGATGTGGCTGCTGGAACAGGCAGAAACCCGCGCCGCGCTGATGTCCGGCTCTGGGAGCACGATGTTTGCCGTGGCCGAAACGGCGGCGCAGGCGGCAACGCTGGCCGAAAAGGCGCGGGAACGGGTGGGGGAGACGGCATGGATTCAGACGACTCAGACGG
>CAZPSQ010000234.1:0-9559 GCA_964588755.1 uncultured Prosthecobacter sp.
AGTAGTCGCCCATGTTGTAGCCGCAGAAGGGCAGCATGGCCATGGGGTCGCGGCGCACCTTGCCCACGGTGCCTGCGGCGGCGGCGGTCATCTCGCTGCCCATGGTGGCGCCGGCATAGACGCCGCCGCTCCAGTTGAAGGCCTGGAAGATGAGCGGCATCGTGGTGGCGCGGCGTCCGCCAAAGATGATGGCGCTGATGGGCACGCCCTCCGGCTTTTCCCAGTCCGGGTCAATCGTGGGGCACTGGGAGGCCGGTGCGGTGAAGCGGGAGTTTGGGTGCGCGGCCTTGGTGCCTTTTTCCTTGGCGATCTCCGGCGTCCATTCATTGCCCTGCCAGTCGATGCACTTGGCGGGAGGCTCATCGGTCATGCCCTCCCACCACACGCTGCCGTCCGGCGTCAGCGCCACGTTGGTAAAGATGGTGTTCTTCCGCAGGGATGCCATCGCGTTTGGATTCGTCTTGTCGCTGGTCCCAGGGGCCACGCCGAAGAAGCCCGCCTCGGGGTTGATGGCGTACAGCCTGCCGTCCGCGCCGGGCTTGATCCAGGCGATGTCGTCGCCCACGGTCCACACCTTCCAGCCCTTGTCGCTGAAATGCTTTGGCGGGATGAGCATGGCGAAGTTGGTCTTGCCGCAGGCGCTGGGGAAGGCGGCGGCCACATAGGTCTTTTCACCCTGCGGATTTTCGACGCCCAGGATCAGCATGTGCTCGGCCATCCAGCCTTCATCGCGCGCCATGGCGGAGGCGATGCGCAGGGCGAAGCACTTTTTGCCCAGCAGGGCGTTGCCACCGTAGCCGGAGCCGTAGCTCCAGATCTCGCGTGTCTCGGGGAAGTGGGCGATGTACTTTTCCTTGTTGCAGGGCCACGCGACATCCTTCTGCCCCTTTTTCAGCGGCGCGCCCACGGTGTGCATGCAGGGCACCACGCGTTTCTTGTCCTTGTCGATGAGGGCGAACACTTTTTTGCCGATGCGCGCCATGATGCGCATGTTCACCACGGCATATGGCGAGTCCGTGAGCTGCACGCCGATCTGCGCCATCGGCGAGTCAAGCGGCCCCATGCTGAAGGCCAGCACGTACATGGTGCGTCCCTGCATGCAGCCGTTGAAGAGGCCGCGCAGCTTCTTCTTCATCTCAAAAGGGTTTTCCCAGTTGTTGGTGGGGCCGGCGGCGTCCTTGGAATGGCTGCAGATGAAGGTGCGCTCCTCCACGCGCGCCACATCGCTGGCGTCAGAGCGGGCGTAGAAGCAGCCGGGCCATTTCTTCTGGTTCAGCCGGGTCAGCGTGCCTGCGGCCACCATGTCATCGCAGAGGCGGTCGTACTCAGCCTTGGAGCCGTCCACCCAGTGGATGCGGTCCGGCTTGCAAAGGGTGGCCATCTTTTTCACCCAGCGGAGGAGGTGAACGTTCTTGCTGAGCGGCGTCGAGGGATTGGTCTTGGTCATGCGGTCGCGAAACGGGTTGGTGTTTCCACATAGACGCGGAATCCGTGCCAAAAGTCCACTTCCATCACTCCTCTTATTTGGGGAGATCGGCACCTCTTTCTGCGGCAGGGCAGGAAGGGGGCGGTCACTTGTCCTCGGGGATGATGCGCAGGGCGTGGCTGGCCTGGGTGAAGTACCAGTTGGTGGGCTTGCAGGGGCGGAGCTGGATGCCGCCGTGGATCTCGTTGCCGTTGGCATCGCGGCCGCCGGTGCCGGTGCTGTCGAGCACCAGGGGATGGCCGTCCGGCGAGTGGCCGATCCTGCCCACCCACAGCACGACATGGGACAGGTTGCCCTTGGTGTTCTTCACATAGAGCAGGTCGCCCGTCATCAGGGTGCGCTCGAAGTCGGCGTGGCTTTTGGGCAGCTCGATGCGCTTGACCGGGATGGTGCGGTTTGGGCCGGGGCCGGCAACGGTGGTCAGCACCGACTGGTCCTGCACATCTCCAGTGGGCTTGATGCCGAGGGCCAGATTGTACACAAAAGCGGTGAAATTGCTGCAGTCCAGGCCCTTGCCGGGAGGTGTTTTTTGGTCAGGTGCAGCGGGCCAGCCGGCGGGAGGGTCCCAGTCTGGAATGTGGTGGTGCTGATAGCTGTAGCCGACGAAACGCAGGCCGGTGGCGATGACGCGCTCACGCGACCAGCCGGGGCTTTTGGTGGCCAGTCCGGCGGGTGGATTGAAATGCCTGGCCGCAGGGCCGTAGTGGCGCCAGCGTGCCTGGTTGGCGGGATTGTACCATTCACGGAAGGGCACGCTGGCCTGATCCTTCCAGTCACCGCGTGGACCTTTGAGGAGGTCGCCAATGAGCTCCTCCTCCTTGAAGGAAAAGCTCACCTTGTAGGGTGACTGGTAGGCATCCTGGGCCTGCGCATGCAGCACGCCGCCCAGCACCAGCAGGCAGAGAAGAAGGCGGTTCATCATGGCCTCACCGCGGCGGTGGATCTGGCGTTTTCACCAGCGGCCCAGATGACGCCGCGGGGGATGAGGTTTTCCAGCCCGGGCGTGCCTTCCGGGTGCGGGCTGGACACGAACACGCGGCCCTTGCCGTAGGTGCTGACGGCCTGCGCGGGGGTGTTCACCATCACGCCTGCGGGGGTGCCGTTCAGCGCCATTTCCGTGCGGAAAAGCACCAGCGGCGTGTAGGCCGGGAGGTCGGTGCGGTCACCGGGCTTCAGGATGGGGCCGTTGTTGTAGCGCACCTTGAAGACGCCTTTCACAGCCCCCAAAATCTCCGGGCTGCCGCCGGTCATCTCCACATCCACAATGCCCTGGCCACGGCGCCATTTGTTGGAGACAGTGCCAGCATTGAGAATGCCGAGGCCCCAGCTGAAATTCGAGCAGGCCAGATAGGCTCCGGCGCAGATGCCCACGTAGCCGCCTCCGTTTTTGACAAACTCGCGCACGTTCCGCATCCCCGCCTCGCCGATGGCCTTGGACTGGCCGGAGCCGGAGCCGCCGGGGAACACCAGCACATCGAACGCGCCCAGGTTCAGCGTGCCCATCTCCCCGGCGGTGACGACCACGGCGTCCATCTCCGGGAAGGGTTTCAGCACATTGAGCACGGCGTCCGTGCTGCTCTGGGGGGAGCCTGGGCCGGCATACACGCCGACCTTCATCGGCCGCACCTTTGCCGGTTTTGCGATGATGCTCCTCATGCCGTTCACGTCCGGCGGCGTGACGAACTTTGGCCCGGGGGCCGCCCCGTCCTGCGCCAGGGCGGGGGAAAGGCTGCCAAGGGTGGCTGCGACGAGCAGAAGCTTCGGAAGCGTGGGCAGGTTCATGTGGGTGCGCGTGGTTTCCTGACGTTCGCCAAATGGTGCTTCACGGAGGTTCACCGTCATCTCACCAAAATAGGTGATGCAATGTCGTCATCACCCGCGCTACCTTGATTCCCAGGCATGAAACCACTCCTTCCATTCCTTGCCGCAGCCACGCTTTCCCAGGGCGCGGACACGGGCTGGCTGGGGCGGCTGGCCTTCTGGTCACGCCCCAGGCTGGAGTCATTCGACGCCGCCATCCGTGACCTCGACAGGAGCCTTGCCGCGCTGCCGGAGATGATGCCGGTGAACAGCTGCGTGCGCGTGGGGCTGAAGACCGGCTACACCACGGCGGAGGATGTGCGCTGGATGGAGGTCACGCTGAAGGAGGCCAGCACGGTGGACTCCGTCGTCCTGGTGCCACCCCTGGCCAAGGGGGCGCACGCCGTGGTGGCCGGGTACGGCTTTCCCCTGCGCTTCAAGCTGGAGGTGTTTGACGAGGAGGACGCCGCGCATGTGGTCATGGACAAGACGGAGGAGGATTTTCCGAACCCTGGCTGCTTCCCCATCGTGGCGCGGTTTGAGCCACGTGTGGTCAAGCGCGTGCGTTTCACAGCCACGGACCCCTGGTCTTTCGATGGGCCGGAGATTCTGGCGCTGGCAGAGCTGCTGGTGCTCTCAGGCCCGGGCAACCTGGCCATCAATGGAAAGGTGACGAGCTCAAGCTCGCGCAGCGCGCCGCGTGCATGGACGCGGGCGAACCTGGTGGACATGATCACGCCGCTGGGCCTGCCCATCGTGCCGCAGGCCGGCGGGCTGCGCGGCTTCCACAGCGCGGTGGCGGACAAGGCGGACACGGAAAAAACGCTGACGCTGACCCTGCCGCAACTGACGCCCCTGGATGAAATCCGCCTCGTCCCGGTGCGGCGCAGGGATGTGCCGCTGTGGTTCGACTACGGCTTCCCGGTGCTCTACAAGGTGGAGGCGGCGGCGAGCGAGGACTTCAGCGACGCCGTGCTGCTGCACGAAGTAACTGACAAAGGCCAGCCCAGCCCTGGAATGAACCTCGTGTGCATCCCGGCCAACCGCACCCTGGCGCGCCATGTGCGTGTCACAGCCACGCAGCTTTGGTATCGCAAGAGCGACTTCGTTTTTGCCCTGGCGGAGATGCAGGCGATCAAGGACGGGGAGAACCTCGCCTTACAGGGGCAGTTCAGCGCCAGCGACGTGCTGACCACGGAGGACGCGGGGAGCTGGGGCCTGCGCGGGCTCAACGACGGCCTGACGGAGGACGGCCGGCTCATCAGCCTGCCGGAGTGGTTCAGCCTGCTGGAGCAGCGGCAGCAGGACGAAAGGGAACGCGACGCGCTTGTGGCGAAAAGGGATGCCTTGATGGAGCGCTCGCAGCACCAGATCGTTTACGGGAGTGTCGGCAGCCTGGGCGGCGTCACGCTGCTTTACGGGCTGCTGCTGTGGCGGCAGCAGCGCGGGCGCCGGCGTGATGCGCAGCGGCTGCATGACAAGCTGGCGCGCGACCTGCACGATGAGATTGGCTCGAACCTCGGCAGCATCACCCTCATCTGCTCCATCGCCACACAGCCGGACGCCACGCCGGAGTCGCTCAAGGCGGACATCGCCGAGATCGAGCGCGTGGCGGGTGAGACGGCCGACTCCATGCGGGACATGGTGGACCTCATCAGCACCCGCCGGTCCAGCGCGGGAAAGGACTGGCTGGGCGTGCTGCAAAACCTGACCGAGCGTCTTTTGCGCGGTGTCCGGCTGGACTGCCTGCTGCCTGCCGCGCCGCTGCCGCTGGAGCCGGACATTGAGACGAGGCGTGAGCTTTATCTGTTCTGCAAGGAGGTGCTGCACAACATTGCGCGCCATGCCAGATGCACCCACGTGCGGTTCCACCTGGTGCCCACGCCCGAAGGGCTGCGCGTGGAGATCACCGACAATGGCGCGGGCTTTGACACGGCCCAGGAAAGCGGCGGCCATGGGCTGGGCAATCTGCGAGAGCGCGCCAGCGCCCTGCGTGGCAGGCTGAGCCTCGTGTCCCGCCCTGGCGAGGGCACTGTGGTCCAACTGGATGTGCCACGCGGTCCGCGCTGGCTAAAACCTGTTTCATGAACTCTGGTCAACCCCATGTCCCTTCCCGTTCTCATCCGCACCTGGATCGTTGAAGACCACGATGTCTTCCGCCGCTCCCTGCAGCGTCTCTGCACGCCGGAGCGCGGGCTGGCGCCAGCGCCGGCGTTTGCCAACGCGGAGACCATGCTGGCCATGCTGCAGCGCGCGCCAGAGGACCAAAAACCGGAGGTGCTGCTGCTGGACGTGGGCCTGCCAGGCCGCAGCGGCCTCGAAATCATGGGGGATGTCCACAAGCTTGCGCCGGAGTGCCGCATTGTGATTCTCACTGTCTTTGAGGACGAGGACAAAATCAGCCGTGCCATCAGCGCGGGGGCCAGCGGCTACCTGCTGAAGACCTCCCGCGCGGAGACGGTGGCGGAGGCGATTTTGGAAGCCTCCCAGGGCGGGTCGCCCATGTCCCCCAAGGTCGCTTCAAGCGTGGTGAAAATGCTGGCCAACCTGACCAAGCCCATGGCGCAGCCGATCTCGCTCTCCCCACGCGAGAGCGAGCTGCTGGCGCTGCTGGTGGAAGGCCTTACGGCCAAGGAGATCGCCGACAGGCTGCAGGTGAGCATCCACACCACGAGCACGCACACGCGGAACCTGTTCACCAAACTCGGCGTTCACAGCCGGGCGGCGGCGGTGGCGCGGGCGCTGAAGGACAGGCTGGTGTGAGCGCGGGGCGGCGTTACTTCAACGCCGCCTCGATGCTGCGCCCCACCTGCTGGCCCATCAGGGCATAGCCTTTGGCGTTGAAGTGGACATCCTGGGGATTGGCGATGCCTTCAAGCTGCGGCAGCAGGAAGGCGTGGAGGTCGTTGATGGCGACGCCGTGCTTCTGCATGACCTTGAGGGCGATGGCGTTTTTCTCGGCGATCTGGGCGACCTGCTCCGGGCCTTCCTTGGTGTCAGGCGGCACAGGAGTGGTGGTGGCGAAGATGAGCCTGGCGCCGGTCTGCTTCATGCGGGCGATCAGGGCCTCAAGGCGCTGTTCATAGTCGGCGGCGGGTGTCTTGCGGTCGTGGATGCCGAAGTTGAAGTGGATGACGTCCCACTTTCCGTCACCAAGCCAGATGTCGATTTTTTTGAGGCCGTTGGCGGTGGGGCCGCAGTTCTCCGGGGCGCGGTGGACGTTGGCTTTGCCGGCGAGGGCCCTGCGGGTGTCCAAGGTGTAGCCGCGTGAGATGGAGTCGCCGATGAGCAGAACGCGTGGCAGCCTGGGATCGTCCTGCACGAAGTCCCAGGCGTTGGAGCGGCCGGCGATCTTGTCCTTCTTGTGCAGCGGCAGGTAGAAGCCGTTGCCGAGGTTCTGCTCCAGCACGGTTTCCCAGGCCTGCTGGTCGGCGGGCAGTGTGGCCTTCAGGGCCTGATATTTCTCATCCACTGCCTTGTCCTCCGCCGCTTTTTTGGCGGCGGCTTCGGCGGCGTTGGTGGGCTCGTCCTGGGTTTTGACCTGGGCAGGTGAGATGCCGCAGGTGGCAATGAGGGCGAGGGAGAAAAGGAGGGGGCGCATGCCTTACTTCTTCGGCAGATTTTCCTCGATCACAGCAGAAACTTTTTCCGCCAGATAACGGGAGCCTTCAGGGGAGTAGTGGACGTTGGCCGGGAGCTGCGCCTCTGGCTTGGCCAGGGCGTGGGCGCGGAGGTCGTCGGTGAGGATGCCTGCGGCGGTCATCACGCGGGCGGCGGCCTCGTTGTATTTCGTCTCGTCCCCCTCCTTGCGGCCATCGGCGCCTGCGGGCACGTGTGTGGTGTTGCACCAGATGAGCTTCGCCCCGGTGGCCTGCATGATCTTCACCAGCCCGGTGAGGTTTTTCTCATAATCGGCCAGGGAAACCTGGGGGTGAGCGCCTTCCGAGGTGGGGTCGGCCCGCTTGGAGGGATCGGTGTTGATGTACTTCAGGTCGTGCAGGCCCCAGTTAAAATGGATGACGTCCCATTTGGAGGCGCCAAGCCATTCCTTGATGCTTTCGACGCCGCGTGTGGTCGGGCCACCGTTGGTGGGGATGCGGTGAACGTTGGCCTTGCCCTCAAGCCTCTTCCGGACGTCGAGGGTGTAGCCCATGGAGATGGAGTCGCCGATGATGAGGACGCGAGGCAGGCCGGGCACATCCTCCACCTTGACCAGAGAGGGGTGTGGTTTGCGCGGGGCTTTCGCCTTGGCGGGGGCCTTTTTCGGCTCTTCGGCGGCCAGGACGGATGCGGTGAGGAGAAGGGGGAGCAACAGGATGGCTTTCATGGATGGAGTTTTCGTGAACGTGGCCGAATGGCGGACATTTCCGCCATTGGGCCGGCGAGGATGGAAAAAAACCTGCTGGCAGCCTCCGCCGTCCCGCGTTTGATGCGGGGTTCCAACTTTCCATCCACACCATGCGCACGCTCCTTTCCCTCCTCGCCTTCGTGTCATTTGCCTCCGCTGCTGAGCCGGTGCAGCTGACGCTGGCCGATTTCACCTCCCTCAAGGGCGAGGCCCCCTCCGGTGGCTGGCAGGCGGAAGGCGAAAACACGATCCATCTGGCAGGCAAGGGCGGCGGCAATCTGATCTCCAAAAACGAGTACGCCAATTTTGAACTGGAGTGGGAGTGGAAGCTCAATCCCAAGGGCAACAACGGCATCAAGTACTGGGTGACTCAGGTCGGCGGCAAGGAGTGGCTGGGCATCGAGTACCAGATGATCGACGACGGCGGCCATCCCGACGGGCAGAAAGGCGGCTCCCACACCACGGCGTCCATTTATGACATCAAGGAGCCGGTGAAGGACAAGGTGGCGAAGCCCGCCGGTGAATGGAACACCAGCAAGATCGTGGTGCAGGACGGCAAGATCCAGCACTGGCTCAACGGCGCGCTGGCCTGCGAGGCGGACACCACCACGCCAGAGTGGAAGGAGCGGATTGCCGCCAGCAAGTTCAAGAAGAAGGACGGCTTTGCCCCCGGCGCGGGCAAGATCATGCTGACAGAGCACGGGGACGAGACGTGGTTCCGCAACATTCGCATCACGGCGAAGTGAGGTGAGAAGTCAGACGTTTCACTTCTAACATCTTACTTTTCACTCGGGCGTTTGAACACGTGGCGGTCCCTGTGGCATCAGAAGTTGGCAGCCAAAGGTGAGAGGGGTTGAACGAGCGTGTGTTTGACGCACGTTTGGTTCTGCCCCCATCATGAATATTGCGACTGACATCCAAGATCTGAAACGCCGTTCCTTCCTGCTTGCCGCCTTCTCTGGCGCGCTGGTGACTCCTGGGGTGATGTCGGCGGCGGAGGTGGAAAAGGCCATCGCGACGTCGGAGGGAAAATTCAATGAGCCAGCGCGTGACCTGCCGCTGGTGGAGGACGCCGACGTCATCGTGTGCGGCGCGGGACCTGCGGGGATCGCGGCGGCGATCACCGCGGCGCGGGCCGGGGCCAAGGTGCGTGTGTTTGAATGGCGCGGCTGCCTGGGCGGCGTGTGGACGGCGGGCCTGCTGGGATATCTGCTGGACTTTAACAAGCCAGGCTTCAACCAGGAGCTGCTGAAGCGGCTGGACGAGCGCGACATGCGGCGCGGCACCAGCCTGAGCAGTGTGTGCTATGAGCCGGAGGGCATGAAGCTGCTGCTGGAGGAGCTGTTTGTGGAGGCCGGGGTGAAGTTCCAGCTCCACACGCGGGTCTCTGCCGCCTACCGCGAAGGGCGCAGGCTGACGACGGTCGTCACGGAGTCCAAATCGGGCCGGCAGGCCTGGCGCGCGCCTGTGTTCATCGACACGACGGGGGATGGGGACCTGGGCGCGCTGGCGGGCTGCTCCTTTGAATATGGGGAGGCGGAGGCCTGCCCCTGCCAGCCGATGTCGCTCAACGCGCTGCTGGTCTGCAAGGACGCGGCGGCGCTGGTGGCCTACATCCACGGCTCTGATCCCACCAAGGCGGACGGCGTGTCCAAGGACAAGTTCCGTGCCGAGATCGAGCGCGCGGGGCTTTTCCCCTCCTATGCCAAGCCCACGCTGTGGCAGGTGCGGGACAACCTGCTGCTGGTGATGATGAACCACCAGTATGGCGTGCCGTGCTTCGACGCGGAGAAGATCACCGAGGCGACGGTGCATGCGCGCGCGGAGATGAACAAGATCGTGAACAGCCTGCGCAAGCTGGGCGGCCCCTGGGATGGACTGCAGATCGCCGCCACGGCGGAACAGATCGGCGTGCGCGACGGGCG
>CAZPSQ010000235.1:0-2946 GCA_964588755.1 uncultured Prosthecobacter sp.
TGGTTTTCGCGATGGCCCTGGGTGGGGTGTGGGTCTGGGGGACGTTCGTTCCGCAGGCCAGTGGGCCAGCGGTACTGGGGGTGTTTGCTGGTGTGGGTGGTCTTTTTATGGGGCCAGCGGTGGTGGGTTGACGTTGCTGCACGGGCCGGGTGTAGTCGCGGCATGTCTTTGTCTTCTTCTCCTTTTGATCTTGGCGGACGCGATGTGTGGGTCTTTGGCGGTGCGGGGTACCTGGGCCATGCGGTGGTGGCGCAACTGGTGCAGATGCGGGCGCGGGTGCTGTGCGTGGACCTGCCGGAGCGCGCGGCGGCGATGCTGGAGAAACAGGGGCTGGCGGGCGGGGAGGTGACGGCGGCCTCCCTGGATGCGGCGGAGGTGGGCGCGGTGGAGGCGTTTGTGGAGGCGCAGTGCGCCGGGCGGGGTGTGCCGCACGGCCTTGTGGTGATGACGTATGCCTCGACGGCGAAGAAGTTTGACGACCTCACGGCGGAGGATTTTGATCATGCGAACCATGGCAACCTGACGGCGACCTTTGCGCTGGCGCGCGCGGTGGGGCGGCGGATGGCGGCGGGGGGGCAGGGGAGCATGGTGCTGTTTTCCAGCATGTATGGGAGTGTCTCGCCTGATCCGCGGGTGTATGAGGCGCCGATGAATCCGAACCCGATCGAATACGGTGTGGGGAAGGCGGGCATCCAGCAGATGGCGCGGTATCTGGCGGTGCATTGGGGGGCGCAGGGGGTGCGGTGCAACAGCATCTCTCCCGGGCCGTTTCCGAATCCTGGGTTTCAGCAGGAGAGGCCGGAGTTTGTGCAGCGGCTGGCGCAGAAGGTGCCGCTGGGGCGCGTGGGGCAGGCGCCGGAGATCGCGGGGGCGGTGACGTTTTTGCTTTCGGACGCGGCGTCCTACATCACGGGGCAGAATCTGGCGGTGGATGGTGGGTGGACGGTGTGGTGAGGTGGAGCAGCCTTGTTGCTGTGCAACAAGGGTGCGCGTGGCAAACACCTAGGCTGGCGGAGCGCCGAGAGCTTTGGGCATGACGGCGCGCTTCCTTGTTGCACAGCAACAAGGCTGCTTTGAAGGAGCGCCGAGAGCTTTGGGCATGACGGCGCGCTTCCTTGTTGCACAGCAACAAGGCTACTTTTGGGTGCCGCAAAAGCTGAAGATGGGTATTCAAAGTCTGAATGAAGATGGCGGGCGGAAGGCGTTTAATCACGCACACCACCATGAACCGCCGCCGCTTTGTACAGTCGCTCTCCGCCCTTGCCGCAGCGCCCGCTTTTGCCGCGGAGGCCGCAGCGCCGTGGAAGCTGAACTACATGCTGGCGTCCTCGATGTATGGCAGCCTGCCGCTGGCGGAGATTCTGCCGGAGGTGAGGAAGACGGGGGCGGCGGCGATCGAGCTGTGGCCGAAGAAGCACGGCACGCAGCGGGAGGAGATGGACGCGCTGGGCCATGACACATTTGCCGCGATGCTGCGGGAGCATGGCGTGGGCTTTGGCGGGACGACGCGCTATGACCTGGGGCCGTTCAAGCTGGAGCAGGAGATCGCGACGGTGAAGAAATTTGGCGGCGGGTTCATTGTGACCGGCGGCAAGGGCGAGTGGAAGAACGTGACGCCGCAGCAGATGAGGGCGAACGTGAAGGACTTTGTGGAGAAGATGAAGCCGCATGCGGCGCTGGCGGCGGAGAACGGGGTGACGATCGGGATTGAGAACCATGTGAACAATCTCATCGACACGCCGGACTCGCTGAGGTGGCTGGCGGATGACATCCGCACGATGCCGGGCATCGGCATCGCCTTCGCGCCTTATCATCTGCCGCAGGAGACCGCGCTGCTGGCGGAGCTGATCCGGCACATCGACCAGAAGATGACGCTCTTTTATGCCTGGGAGCATGGCAGGGGCTGCTCCAAGCCGATGCCGAAGGAGGAGGAGCTGCAGCAGATGCCGGGGCGGGGGCCGCTGGACTGGAAGCCGCTGCTGCGGGCGCTGAAGGAGACGAACTTCACCGGTCCGACGGAGGTCTTCATGCACCCGACGCCGCGCGGCATCCCGATCCTGCCGACGGCGGCGGAGACGACGGCGGAGATTGTGAGGGGGGAGCGGCACCTCAATGGGCTGACGGCGAATTTATGATTGATGATTTACGATTGATGATTTGGCTTCGCCTGGGTCGTGAATCGTGTTGTCATTCAAGCCGCAGCCCGTCTTTCGATCTTCTCTTCCCAACATCCGCATTTTTCCACACATCCAAGTTCACCACACCCCCAAATCGTAAATCATAAACAACCTAACCTATGCCAGACGCCAAAGTTCTTATCATCGTCGGAGACGCCACTGAAACCGTTGACACTCTTTATCCGTTTTACCGCCTGATCGAGGGTGGCTACAAGCCGGTGGTGGCCGCGCCGGAAAAGCGGAAGTACCAGATGGTGCTGCATGAGATCAAGCCGGGCTGGACCATCACCAAGGAGTGGGAGGGGTACAGCATCGACGCGGACATCGCCTTCAAGGACATCAACCCTGAAGAGTACGTGGGCATCTTCTTCAGCGGCGGCCGCGCGCCGGAGTACATCCGCGAGGACGCGGATCTCCTGCGCATCACGAAGTGGTTCTGGGAAAACAAGAAGCCCTGCGCCAGCGTGTGCCACGGTGTGGAGATCCCGGCGCGTGCGGACATCGTGAAGGGGCTGAAGATGGCCACGGTGGCGAAGTGCAAGTTCGACCTGGAGATCTGCGGCGGGATCTATGTGAACGAGCCCTGCGTGATCGACCAGCACATGTACAGCGGCCGCACCTACCACGACAGCGGGCATTTCGTGGCCCCGTGGATCAAGGCGCTGGATGCTGAGCGGGCGAAGATGGGGATCTAAATGCCGGAGGGACTGGCCGCAAGATGCCGCAAAGAGACGCAAAAAATGGATGGGCTGAGATGTGGGCCCTTTTG
>CAZPSQ010000235.1:3046-9525 GCA_964588755.1 uncultured Prosthecobacter sp.
CGTTCTTTGTGTTTTTGCGGCTGGCTTCTGGGGATGAGAGTCTGAAAATGCCGGAAGGACTGGCCGCAAGATGACGCAAAGAGACGCAAAAAATGGATGGGCTGAGATGAGGGCCCTTTTGCGTTCTTTGTGTTTTTGCGGCTGGCTTCTGGGGATGAGAGTCTGAAAATGCCGGAGGGACTGGCCGCAAGATGCCGCAAAGAAAACGCAAAAAGTTGGGATGGTTGGAAGTTTGGTCCCTTTTGCGTTTTTTTGTGTTTTTTGCGGCTGGCTTCTGGGGAAGGAAATTTGAAACATTGAAGTGAACGGCCGCAGCGCGGCATCAAGAAACGCAGCCAATGAAATCACCGAAACTCTGGACTCTCTTTGCGGCTTCTGCGTTTTTTTGCGGCCAGCTTCAGGCGCATCCGTTGCAGGCGGAGCCGATCAACCACGCTTATGTCTTCACCTTTGACCAGTTTAATCTGGAGCAGGACCCGGACGAGCATCTGGTGCATGGGGGGCTGCTGCTGCTGGCGGAGCTGAACTGCACGGCCTGCCATGCGGCGCCGGAGTCGTGGCAGGAGCGGCTGAAGGCGAAGCAGGGGCCGAACCTGGGCGCGGTGGGCTCCCGGCTGGATGAGGACACGCTGTGGCTGATGGCGCGCAGCCCGCAGACGCGGAAGAAGGGGACGCAGATGCCGGGCCTCTTTGCCGGTGAGGAAGGGGATGATGAGAAGGTGGAGGCGCTGGTGGAGTACCTGCGCACGCTGAAGGGCGACACGCCGAAGATGCCGGCGGGCAATGCGGACCGTGGCAAGGACTTGTACCACAAGGTGGGCTGCGTGGCCTGCCATGAGCCTGCGCTGGATGTGCGCCCGCCGAAGGTGGCCGCCGGGGTGGAGGTGGAAAAGCCGGGCAACGCGTCCGTGCCGATCTCCCTGGCAGACGCCTATGATGTGAACGCGCTTGCCCACTTCCTGCATGACCCGCTTTCCGTCCGTCCGGCGGGGCGCATGCCGGACATGCGCCTCAGCAAGCAGGAGGCGGCGGACCTGGCGGAGTACCTGCACATCGGCCGTGTGGCGGAGAAGGCGGCGGCGCGCGCGGCGCTGAAGATTCCACCGCAGGGGGTGGAGAAGGGACGGCAGCTTTTTGCCTCCATGAACTGTGTGGCCTGCCACACGACGGGGGAGGAAAAGGCCCCCGCGCCGAGGGCGGCGAAGGCGCTGGCCAGTGTGAACGTGGAGGCGGGATGCCTGGCGGAAAAACAGCCGTCCGGCGTGGCACGCTTTGACCTGAACGCGCTGCAAAAGCGCGCGCTGAGGCTGGCGCTGGCGCTGCTGCAAAGGGAGGCCGCGCCGAAGCTGGCGGCCAAGGAGAAGGTGGACTGGCAGATGACGCGGCTGAACTGCTACGCCTGCCATGACCGGAACCACAAGGGCGGGCCGGAGGAGCCACGGAAATTGTACTTCGATGTGAACGACCCCACGGCCGAATCCCTGGGCGAGCTGGCGCATCTGCCCCCGGCGCTGGACATTGTGGGGCGGAAGCTGACGAAGGGCTGGTTTGAAAAAGTGCTGTGGGGCATCGGTGGCAGCGTGCGGCCGTACATGAACGCACGGATGCCGAGCTTTGGCCGTGAGCAGACGGAGATGCTGATCCCTGAGTTCATGGAGGCGGATGTTTCCCCCACGCCGGTGAGCATGGATGTGAGCGGTCTGGCGAAGCACCACCGGGCGGAGGCGGGGCGGCAGCTGATCGGGGCGAAGGGGCTGGCCTGCGTGTCCTGCCACGGTCTGAAGGACCGCAAGTCCCTGGGGCCGCCGGTGATCCGCCTGACGCACACGGTGGAGCGGCTGCAGCCGGAGTATTTCAAGGAGCTGCTGCTGAACCCGCAGGTGACGCAGCCGGGCACGGTGATGCCGCCGATGTTCATGGCGCGCAAGGGCGCGGACAAGGAGATCGAGAGCCTGTGGACCTACCTGCGGGAGATCGAGGGGCAGCCGCTGCCGGAGGGCCTGATGTCGGCCGAGGACTTTGAGCTGAAGCCGGACGCGGCGAAGCGGCCCATTGTCTTCCGCAGCTTCATCGAAGGCGTGGGCACGCATGCTGTCGGGGTGGGCTTTCCGGGCGGGCTGAACGCGGCGTTCGATGCCAAGACGAGCCGCTGGGTGCTGATCTGGAAGGGCCGCTTCCTGGATGCGCTGAGCAACTGGCAGGAGCGCGCGATGACGCCGATCAAGCCCCTGGGCACGGAGGTGAAGGAGCTGACCTCCCCCACGGCGGGACGTGTGTACGGGGGCTACCGGCTGGGGAAGGACGGCGTGCCGACCTTCCTGTATGAGGAGGATGGCAGGAAGATGGAGGACACGCTGCGCCCGGCCAAGGATGGCAAGAGTTTCCAGCGCGTGCTGAAGGTGAACGGAGCCGAAACGAAGGAGGTCGTGTCATGGTAAGGTCAAGGGCTCAAAGCAGCCTTGTTGCGGTGCAACAAGGGAGCGTGTTGTCATGCCCAAAGCTGTCGGCGGTCCTGCTACCCTGGTGTTTGCCACGCGCACCCTTGTTGCACAGCAACAAGGCTACGTGGCTTCGCCAAAAGGCGGCAGCCCCAGGTGGCTTGGTTCCTATGGAACGAAGGAGAAGCGGCGCCGTCATGTCGAAGGGTGGACGGGGTCGTTTGAATGGATTGCCCGCAGCTTCGATGATCAAATCCAACCATGTAGAATGAGCCACATGTCACGTTCCCGCCTTCTTTTTGCGACTGCGGTCGCCGTCGCCTTCACTGTTCACTCTGCGCCGGGTGCCGATGAGGCCAAGCCGAAGCCCGCCGCTGATGCCAAACCTGCCGCGGCCAAGCCGACGAAGCCGAAACCGAAGCCCGCGAAGGAGAAAGCGGCGGCGCCACCCGCGCTGGAGACGCCTTCCCCCAGGATGCAGCAGATGACGCTGGAGCAGCAGAAGCTGCAGCCGGAGTATTACCGCACGGAAACGTATGAGACGCCGCCGGGGGTGAACTTTGAGGCGAGCGGTCTGGCGGTGCTGCCAGATGGCAGGCTGGCGGTGTCGCTGCGGAAAGGGGAGATCTGGATCGCGCAGAATCCGGGCAGTGTGACGAAGCCGGACTTCAAGCTCTTTGCCAGCGGTCTGCATGAGGTGCTGGGCCTGGCCTGGCATGACGGCGCGCTGTATGCCACGCAGCGGTCGGAGGTGACGCGCCTGCGCGACACGGACAAGGACGGCGTGGCGGATGAATACACCGCCGCCGCCACGGGGTGGGGTGTCTCCGGGAACTACCATGAGTACGCCTACGGCCCGGTCATCGACAAGGAGGGGAACCTCTTCACCTCGCTGAATGCGGGCATGGGCAAGGGCTGGGCGGGCGCAGGACCGGAGGAGTCCACCCACCCGCTGTGGCGCGGCTGGATGGTGCGCACGACGCCGGGGGGGAAGCTGGAGCCGTGGTGCGCGGGCTTCCGCAGCCCGTGCGGCATCGGCACGGACGCGGAGGGGGAGATCTTCATCACCGACCAGCAGGGAAACTGGATACCCACCACGCCGCTTTTCCATGCGCGCAAGGGCGCGTGGTTCTCCCACATGGACTCGATGGCCGACACGCAGCGCCCGGAGTCCCCGGTGAAGGTGGAAGCGAAGCAGCCGGACGGGATCACCGTGGCGGAGGCGATGAAGACGGTGCGCGGCTACACGCCTGCGGCGGTGTGGCTGCCCTATGTGAAGATGGGCCAGAGCGGCACCGGCGTGCGCTGCAACCTGACGGGCGGCAAATTCGGCCCGTATGAGAAGCAGATGTTTCTGGGCGAGTTCGTGCTCTCCGGTGTGAACCGGGTGTTTCTGGAGAAGGTGGGCGGCGAGTACCAGGGGGCCTGCTTTCCCTTCACGGACGGTCTGCAATGCGCGGCGCTGGCGCTGAATTTTCTGCCGGACGGATCGCTGGTGATCGGGCAGTCAAACCGCGGCTGGAACAGCGCCGGCAACCGGCCCTTTGGCCTGCAACGCATGGTGTGGACGAAGAAGACGCCGCTGGATGTGCAGAAGATGGAGCTGACGAAGACGGGCTTTCGCCTGACCTTCACGCTGCCGGTTGATCCGGCCTCGCTGGGCGAGTTCACCGGCCAGAGCTACACCTACTTCTTCCAGAGCAAGTACGGCAGCCCGGAGGTGGACCCGAAGCCGCTAAAGCTGACCCCCGGCAGGCTCTCCGACGACGGCCTGACGCTGGAGCTGGCGTGCGATGAGATGCGCCCTGGGTATGTGCATGAGGTGGAGCTGCCCAAGCTGAAGGCGAAGGACGGCGCGCCGCTGTGGCACCGGATGGCGTACTACACGCTGAACCGGCTGAAGGAATAGCAGCGGGGCGGAGACTGCGCGGTTGGGTGCCAGCACGGGGATGGCGCGCTGGGCGCCCGAGCGTCCAGCGCGGGATCGACGCGGAAGGTAGGGCTGCTGGTCCTCCAGCAGCCGGGGTGAGCGGAGCGGTGGGGATGCGAAGGATTGTTGGACCTGCTTGATCACGCTGGGCACGCGGCGGCGCTTGCGGGAGCAAGCGCCCTACCTGCGCTGGGTGCCAGCGCGGGATCGACGCGGAAGGTAGGGCTGCTGGTCCTCCAGCAGCCGTGGGTGAGCGGAGCGGTGGGGATGCGAAGGATTGTGGAGCTGCTTGATCACGCTGGGCACGCGGCGGCGCTTGCGGGAGCAAGCGCCCTACCATGCGCTGGGTGCTGCCATGCTTGGGGCTTTCGGATGGCTCTGGTCCGAGCGGTGGGGGCGCGATCAAGCGGCGCGCCTTGTGACTTCCTCAAACCGGGCCTCGTAGTCCTTGTGGTTCGTCCCCATGAGGCGGTCCCACACATTGAAGTAGAGCCCGTAGTTGCCGCGCATTTTTTCGTGGTGCTGGATGTGGTTGGTCGGGGTGTTGAGGAACTTGCCGAGCCAGGAGCGCACGAGCCAGGAGGGGTAGATTTCATACCCGGTGTGGCCCAGGACGTTGAAGGAGATCTGCCACACCATGAAGGCGAAAAACGCCAGCGGATGCATGGGCACGGTGAAGACGAGCAGGGGAAAGATGCAGGCCTGCACGAAGGCCTCGAGCGGGTCGAAGGAATAGGCGGCCCAGGGGCTGGGGTTGGTGCTCTGGTGGTGAATTTTGTGGAACCAGCGGAACAGCCGCTTGTGGTGCATGGCGCGGTGGGTCCAGTAGAAATAGGTGTCGTGCACGACGACGGCGATGAGGATGCTGGCGACGAACCAGGTCCAGCCGCCGTGGCGGTCGATGTTCTTGTAGTACATCTTCCAGCCGACGGAGGTGGCCAGCAGCCAGGTGCCGGTGCCGACGAGGCCGTAGATGACGACGGTGAGCGCGGACCAGCGCAGCTCCCGCCGCACATCGGCGGCCGCAGGTTCCTTTTGGATGATCTTCCGCCGCCACCAGCGCTTTTTGAAAATCCAGTAGCCCAGCACCCAGGCCACGCCGGCGAAGAGGGCGTAGCGCAGCCAGTTCTCCACGGCGATGCCAAAGAGCATCTGCAGCGGCTTGGGCCACGTGGGCGGTGCGGTGGCGGCGAGGGCGAATGAGTGCATGCGCAGGCGAGTCTATGCGGAAACGACCGCGTTGTCCGCAAGAAAGCGCGGCTACGATGGGCGGGGCAGGCATGGGGCAGGGAATGAGCGGTGGGCGGCAGCACACGTGGCGTAGGGGCGGCCGCTGTTGGCAGATGTCTCTGCCGTCGGGTGTTCCCGCTTGCTGCCAGCCGCCTCCGCGCTTGCCCGCCCTCATTCCATGCCCCATGCCCCCTGATCCCTGCCCGCGAAAACGGTCTGCTGCTTACTGCGCGCCCTCGCGGGCCGGGGAGGGGATCATGACGACTGCGGCGAAGAGGCCGAAGAAGATCAGCGTGGCGGCCAGGTGCAGGCTCGGACCATTGCCGAAGGCGGGGCTCAGGCGTTTGTCCACGCCCTTCCACCAGCACACCAGCCCACCCACCACCATCATGATTCTGTCATGATTGCCGGCTGGAGTTGGCAGAGGTGCGGCACCGCGAGAGATGAGAAAACCGCAGAGATGAAGGCCGGAGGAGGGGCTTTCTCTGCGGTTTTCTGGCCTTTGCGGTGTGATGAGGATTGGTTCTGGACTGTGCCGGATTTTCAGTGATTTAACCACTAATCGGACACTAATGAGACACTAATGGGGGAGGCTAGAGATCAGATTTTTGGCCTTTGAGATTAGTGTTTTATGAGTGTTCGATTCGTGGTCCGCCGGGAGGCGTGGGCGCTGGGGCTGGTGGGAGTCAGGGGACGCTCGCTCTCGGGGGTTAAAAACCCCCGGTCCTTGGGGGCTGGGGCTTGGCGAGAGTCGGGGGACGCTCGTTCCGCAGGCGAGAGCGCCAGCGGTACTGGTCCGGAGGTTCACCTGGGTGAACTTGGATTACTTGCAGCTCTTGTTGGTTTTCTCCAAGCCGCGGTAAACGCCGAAGTCGTTGAAG
>CAZPSQ010000236.1:0-9505 GCA_964588755.1 uncultured Prosthecobacter sp.
TCTTCAGGCAAACGTGTGGGCAGTGGCGGGTTTGAGGTCAGGTTTGCCGAGGTGGAAGAGGATGGCGGCGCGGTAGTTGGCGAAGTTGCGAAAGCCTCTTGCTGCGGTTTTCAATGACTGGATCAGGGAGTTGAGGTCTTCTGCCGAGGCATTGGTGATGCGGTGTTTGAAGCAGGCCAGGACACCCTCAAGATGCCGCTCCAACGTTTGCCCGGCGGCATTCAGCGGCTCAAGCCTGCTGCGCTTTGCTTGCCAGCCATTGCTTGAAAAACACCCGCGCGGCCTGCTGGTCTCTGCACTGCCATAGTCCCTCAAAGGTCCGCGCCAGCAGCCACGCGCGACTGGTCTTCAGGTTGATGCCCAGCAGTTCCTTGAAGCTGCGCCACTGCGGCTCACTGTGCTTTTGCGGCGACTTCAGCCACAGGCATTTGCTGCCGTTCAATGTTTTGTCGCCCTGCTCGCGCAGCTGCCGGTGCGCCGCCTTGCGCACCCGGTCCACCGCGTCATTGAGCAGCCGCACCAGGTGGAACTTGTCAAAGACAACCTCCGCCTTTGACGGCACTTTTGCCACGGCGCCGGCAAAGGGTTTCCACATGTCCATGGCCACCGCCTCAACACTTTGTCGCAGCGTTTCGGGCAGCGCCTCCAGCACTGCGGTGGCGGCAGCCTCGTCACGGTTTTGCATCACCTCGAGCACCCGCCTGCCACCAAGGCCGCTGACCACGCTGCCGTAGCTCTGGCCGCGGCCGAAGCTCTTCTCGTCAATGCCAAGGTGGGCTGCCGGCTCCTCCTGCCGCCGTGCCAGCCCGCGCTCCACGGCCCGGCGCATCAGCCGGTGCGCCGCATCCCAGTCCAGACGCAGCAGCTGCGCCGCACGACTCAGGCTGCCACAGGCCCCCAGCACATCGACGGCATGTTGTTCAAAGGCCAGGGGGTAACGGCTGCCCGGCTCTGCCCAGCTGGCACGCACGCTGATGACTCCGTGGTCCTCGCATCTGCAGCGTGGAATGCGCGCATGCACAAGGGCGGTGAACCCGCAGGCGTCCAGATGCCTCCAGGTGCGTTGTGGCTGACGGTCGTAGCCAGGACAGATGCTCCGGCATTGCGGACAACGCAACAACTCACCTTCACGCCACACCGCCCATGCCTCGATGCGCTGCCCCGCCTGGTCGATCTCCACGCGTTGCACCTCCCACTCCTGCCCGATGCCCAGCAGCAAACCATAGTGCTCCCCGACTGTCTGTTGACTGATGTCCATCCACAGCACTACTTCTCATCCTCCCCCCCGTCATCTGCCGACCCACTTCATTGCCCGAAGAGCCTGTTGAGTCAGCCCATTAATGAGATTGCCTTCAATCGCTGGCTGGCATCACATCCTCATCTTCCAGAGTAAAAACGAATTCATCTGTTTTCGTGTCGTAGAGCACATTGCCCTCACTGTCAGAGAATTCCACTTCATAGCCCGGAGGAACGTCATGATGAACCATAATCACAGTGCCAACGGATCCCACGGGAATATCGCAGCCGGGAATTTCTCGTTTAAGTCTTACTTTTGTAAATTCTTGGATCATTTCTTCTTTGACAAGTGCGTCAATCCCTTCGTCAAAAGTGAGCCTCCCTGATCTAATCTCCTGACAGAGGTACTTGATGGTGATTTTTGGTTCGGAATTGTCAGTCATTGCCACCCCTTTCGTTTAAGTGCTATTCTAATCGCCTGCTCAATCGGCTCAAAGTCTTTTTGTCCCAGCACCTGGAATGTTCGACTGAATGATCACGCACGGATTTCAACTCGTTCAACGCTTCTGTGTCGCCGCTGGATTGTGCAACAAATTGCTCGTAGGCTCTGGCCCATAGCTCTTCAGGATCGAGATAGTAGTCGGAATTGTCTGCCTGAGCGGCAAGCTCGCTGGCAGAGATAGTCTTGCGGGCGGCTTCAACCACGGCTGCCACGTCAGCCGGAGCGAGCTGTTTTTCGACATGATGTCCATATTCATGAAGGCCTGCCAGTACTGGCGTCCTGGTCAAGTCGCTCAGGTCCAGGTCGCTGGCTTCAGCCAGCGTTACGTTCCCGCCCTTGGCCTTGATCTCGGCCATCCGTGCCCGGACCACCTCCCTGGAATGCGCCAGCTCGACCTGGGTTTTCTTGTTCTGGTTCAGCTCCGCCGGCCGGTCGTTGATGTTGGCGATGCGCCTGAGCGAGCCTGCAAAGTCCAGCTTCTTGACGGGAGTTTCGCCATCGGGATGCTCTGCAAGCGGCCTACCATCTGTGGCATTTCCTGGTTTTATTGACTGGCCGCCGGAGTCGGATGGTGTGGACGGGGGCGGCTGGCCTGCAGCGGGTGGCAACGGTCCTCCACTGGCACCGCCTCCGCCAGCCGAGCCCTGGGGCGCGTCGGGATGGGCGGGGGATGCCGGGCCGTTCATCGTCTGACCGATGGCTCCCGGGGCACCGCCTGCGGTGGCTGGCGGGGGTGCGGCGTGGGCAGTCAGCGGATCATTGCCGCCACCGCCAACACCGGCCATGACGAGATTCGAGTCCTCCGGGCCGCCGCCTCTGCGGCCTCCGGGCAGTTCCACGCCGCGCGGGTCATTGCCACCGGGCGACCCCGCACGATCCGGCACCGCACCCTCTGGTGCTTCGCTGTGAGACAGCCGATACGCCCACCAGCGGCCACGGCCTTTCCTGCATGCCTCTCAATCCTCCCCGCCCAGGTCCATGATGATCTGGCTGTCTTCGGACTTCGGCATCTGCAGGATGCTTCACCCGATCTGAAGGCACCGCCTAATCGCTTGCCCCAGGCAGAGGACTCCACTTAATCCCGTTGTAAAACACCAACCGCTCTGGGTTTAGACAGTCTTCCCGTAGGCTGACATGACCTGCGACGCGTTGGACTCGGAGATAATCACCGTTGTTGAGAACTGCCAGATCACCCTCCCAATTTTTGAGTGCCTCCGCCGCCATGAGATACACTCCCGTTTGGCCTTCATACAATTCGTCAGTGGTGATCCAGATCCGAGTTTTTAACGTCAACGGGAGATTGAATCTTTGCTTCAAATCCAGCCGCTGCTCCTCATTGATTCTCTCAATAGAAAAGTCACCAAACTCCCAAGTTCCACACCAACAGCCATCTGCCGCCAGCCTGAGAGAATCTAAATTTACAGATTCGATATGACCACGACGAAAATGCTCCACCACCTCTCCATGAGGAAGCTCTGTGTTTATTTCCATGAAAGCTGACATATTAGTATATTACGTATAATTCTCCATTTTTCACCACAAATAGTTGCTTAAGTCCAGGAATAGGATTGTCTTTAAAGTGCTTTGAAATGTCAGCAATAGACTGCCCATCCGCCTCAAGCCTAACCACCACATAGGGCGCATTCTGCACATTCACTTTGCGAGCTGCCACGGCGTGAATTGAAGATAATGGAGTGGCACTTCGAGGAGCGTACACATCCCATTTACCTTGAACTCCCTTCACCAGCCCATCTGGGCTGCTTCTGGTCTCGCGAATCCGAGCATAGTCATAGCCGTATTTTGAAAAAACGCCAGCGGCCTCATTCTCTGCATCGCACGCTCGTATATTGTCCGGATCCCGGTCATTTTTCGATACCTTTTTGGGTGGCCCACTCGGGGGGCGATCTGCGTCGTAGGACAAAGTCGGCTTGATGTGGTGAGGCTTCTCTGGAACTATCCATTGGACCTCAGGTGAGCTGCCTTTGTTCGAGGAAGATAGATTTCCTCCACTAATCGCATCACGATTAATCTCCGCTGACTCGTTGATTGACGATGTCGACTTTTCGCTCTTGGAATGCCTCACTTCATGTGGCCGGGGTTCGGGCTCCATCTCCCCACCCGCCGAAGCCCTCGGCGCATCCGTATCCCCCGCGCCCGTCGGGCGGCTCATCATCTGCCCGACAGCATCCGGAAGCTGGCCGCCTGCGGACACCGAGGGTGGCACCTCGGCGGCGGCACCGCCTTGCAGCGGCTGGTGGCCGCCATCGCCTCCCCCAGCCAGCACGAGGTTGGAATCCGGCGAGCCACCCCCGCCGTTTCTGCGGCCTCCGGGCAGTTCCACCCCGCGCGGGTCATTGCCACCGGGCGACCCCGCGCGATCCGGCACCGCCCCCTCTGGCGCGCGGCCATCAGTCCCACGGGCGGCGCTGGCATCCTTGCCCTCGCCCAGTTTCCTGCCAGCCTCGGCCAGGGCCTCTTGCTGGTAGGGTGGGAGCTCGCCCGGCGGGTTGCCGGCGCGCAGGGCCTGCTGCTCGGCCTCCAGGCGTTTCTTGTCGGCGGCGGCCACGGTCTTCTCATGCCGGTCCAGCTCGATCTTCTCCTCCAGGCTGAGCTCTCTGTCATGGGACTTGCTCTGCAGCCGATGGATGGCTTCGTAAGCCTGGTCTTCCGGCGTGCTGCTCAGCGGGGGAAAGGCGGACGGCTGCACGGAAGGGGGTGCCTGGGGCGGCCCGCCGTTCCTCCTCCGCAGCTCTGCCTCGGAGAGTGGATGGCCGTCGCCGCCGTCGTTGTTTTGCAGGGGACCGCCTGGGGGCGCAGGAGAGGCGGGGCTGGCGGCCCCGCGCCGGGCTGGGCGGCACCTGGTGCGGTCAATTGAGTGGTAGTTTCTGGTATATTACCCACTGCCGAAGGCGTCCATCCGGGTGTGCCGGGGGCCGGGCCAGAGGGGTTGAACACATAGGAGACGCCGCTTTCGATGGTGTGCAAGGTGCCATGGGCTGCACGCATGCCCATGGAGGCGATTAAGTTCTCCACCGCCGCCTTCTTGTGATCCTCAAAGTCCGCGTCAGGATTCTCAATGAGGGTCTGCACCATGTTGCCGCCGACGCTGCCGACACCGCGCACGGCACGCGCCACGTTTTTGGCACCCCGGCTGCCCTTGCCCAGCCTGGCCAGGGTCCCGCCAGGCACGAGGTGGGATCCCACCGCGCCCGGCAGTCCCTTGATGTCCTCCCGCGCGTCGCGCCCGGTCATGTCTGTCAGGACTTTGGCGATCTGATTGTTGTTGAGGCTGGCATCCTGGTCGGCCTCTATCTTGGCACGCCGCGGTGTCTTTTTGATCCGCTCCCTGAACTCATCGAGCAGCGCGGGGTCGCACGTCTTGAAGTATTCCTGGATGAGCTAAAGGTTCTCCGGCGCATCCAGGCTGTTGTTCGCGGTGCATTTCCCCTGAAACTTGCCATACTCGTTCTCCGGATTGCCGGGGTCCTAGAACGTTATGTTAGTGGGTAGCCACGAATGCGTCCCGGCTTGAGCCTAAGTCGTGCGTCATTTTTGCGATCGCGGCATTTTTGCACCAATGCCCTGAGGGCCGCCTCATTCTTCATGAGCGCTTCGAATTCATCTGGGAGAAGTTCATAGTCCTCATCGTACTGGGCATAACCGTTGAACACAGGAATGGACAGATAATACTTTTGCGTGTCCAGGTCCTGGTCCACTGAGAACCATTCTTCTTTGAAGAGTTTGATGACTTTTTTATTCATGGGGCATTCCAAGTTAAAAGTTCAGATCTTCCGATTTCCAGGCTTCAGGCGGTGCCTTACCCAAGTCTATCACTGCTTCCAAATGTCCTTGCGGCAAGCGAGCTCCTGGAAGCCAGAGCGGGTTTGCGCCCGCTTCATTTCCGCTTGGGACTCGTATGTTATATGAGGATGGGTTGTCGATGTCAACCCGTGACAAGTCGCCGTCGCCGAATGACCCTGATGGAAGACCCAGAAGGTCTTCCAGCTTTCGTCTGTCTCCTCCAGCTTGCAGCAGCATTGCGTCGAAAGCTCGCCTCGAGAATACAAACGCAGTTCCATCCCTCTGGGCTGGCCCCCACTTATTCAATTGATCCGTTGATATGACCCTCGAAGCCCCGTCCACGAACTCTTCCCGGTGGGCTTGGATGAACGATTCTGGCATGTAGGTCTTCGGTTCTGGCCGTTGGCCCTTTTCAAGGGACTGCACCCTGGTCTTGTCATCTGGCTTGATGCCATCCTGCTCAAGGATGAATATTTTCGGCGCTTCGCTGAATTGAGTGGGTAAAGACTGGCGCGTGTGGTGAGCGGGTGTCAGGCTTGGGGATGGACCAGAGCGACTTTTTTGCGATGGCTTTGGGATTGAGCAGCCCCTGGAAGGTGGTGCGCAGCGGGTTTGAGGAGGCCGGCAAAGAGAGCAAGTTTCTTTATGTGGCCCTTGAGGTGGAGGCAGGCGCGCAGATGCCATGTCCGGCCTGCGGCAGGCTCTGCCCGTTGTATGACCATGAGGTCAAGAAGTGGCGGCATCTCAACTTCTGGCAGCATCCCACCTACCTGAGCGCGCGGGTGCCGCGGGTGCAGTGCCCGGACCATCAGGTCAGGCAGGTCGTCGTGCCGTGGGCGCGGCCGGAGAGCGGGTTCACGCTCATGTTTGAAGCGTTCGTCATGGCCTTGGCCAAGGAACCGGAGCGCAGCGGAGATGGCCTGCCGCAGGCAGCCCGAAGGGTGCGCGAAGCGAGGCAAATGCCGGTGTCCGCCGTGGCGGAGCTTGTGGCCGAGCACGACACGCGGCTGTGGCGCGTGGTGCGCCATTACGTGGGCCAGGCGCATGGGCAGCAGGACTGGAGCGGGGTGGAGGTGGTGGCCATTGATGAGACCTCCACGCGCAAAGGGCACCGCCACGCCACAGTGGTCGTGGAGCTCGACGCGGAGAAGGAGCAGGCCGCGCGGCTGCTTTACATGACACCCGAGCGCAGCGCGGCAAGCGTGGGCCAGTTTGTGGAGGAGATGCCTGCGCATGGGGCCACGGCAAAGCAGGTGCGGCTGGCGGCCATCGACATGAGCGCGGCCTACCAGAAAGGGGTGAAGGAGCACCTGCCGCAGGCGCAGATGGTGTTTGACCGCCTCCATGTCATGCAGCTGGCAGGCCAGGCGGTGGACGAGGTGCGCAAGGATCTGCGCAGCCAGGGGGCCGATGTCAAAGGCGCGCTGTGGGCGCTGCGAGGCAATGCAGGCGGGCTGAGCCAGCAGCAACGCAAGCTGCGGCAGGAGCTCTGCGCGCGGCACAAGGAGCTGGGCCGAGCCATGGCGTTGCGTGAGAGCCTGCAGGACGCGTGGGAATGGCCTGGCGCGGCCAGCGCGCAGCTGCACCTCAAAGACTGGTGCTCCTGGGCTGTACGCAGCCGTCTGCCCGCCTTCAGGAGGCTGGCGCAGACCATCAAGGACCATTGGGACGGCATCCTGGCCTACTACCCGCACCGCATCACCTCAGCGACGATCGAGTCGATCAACAGCATCATCCAGACCGCCCGCCGCCGTGCCAGAGGCTTCCGTAACTTCGCCAACCTCAAAGCCATCTGCTATTGGATGGCCGGAGATCTCAACCTCAAAATACCCTCCGCCTTTACCCACCCGTAACAGCGAGGTGCCCCGCTCCTTCGCCAACTACCGGGTGCGCATCCTCTTCCACTGCGGCAGGCTTGATCTCAAGCCCTTCAACCCATTAAATCCCGCGTAGAACCCGTTTAAGTGCTATTCTAATCGCCTGCTCAATCGGCTCAAAGTCTTTTTGTCCCAGCACCTGGAATGTTCGACTGAATGATCACGCACGGATTTCAACTCGTTCAACGCTTCTGTGTCGCCGCTGGATTGTGCAACAAATTGCTCGTAGGCTCTGGCCCATAGCTCTTCAGGATCGAGATAGTAGTCGGAATTGTCTGCCTGAGCGGCAAGCTCGCTGGCAGAGATAGTCTTGCGGGCGGCTTCAACCACGGCTGCCACGTCAGCCGGAGCGAGCTGTTTTTCGACATGATGTCCATATTCATGAAGGCCTGCCAGTACTGGCGTCCTGGTCAAGTCGCTCAGGTCCAGGTCGCTGGCTTCAGCCAGCGTTACGTTCCCGCCCTTGGCCTTGATCTCGGCCATCCGTGCCCGGACCACCTCCCCGGAATGCGCCAGCTCGGCCTGGGTTTTCTGGTGCTGGTTCTGCTCCTCTGGCCGCTTATTGATGTTGGCGATGCGCCTCAGCGAGCCTGCAAAGTCCAGCCGCCTGACGGAAGCCCCTCCGCCGGGCTGGATGTGAGGCAGAGAGACGTGTCAAGGACACCGCCTTTTCTCACGAAATCTTCTCGCCGGGATAACAGGTGTTCCAAATGGATTTTAACTCGCGCTGCAGGTCATCTTGGTCTTCGACGCCGAGGTTAGTCCATTGTTCGTATGTCTCTGCCGGGAGCAAGCCTGGCTGGTGAATGCAGGCAAGCAGTTGCTGTTTGAACGCCCTCTGGACTTCGTAGGGACCCTGACACCACTCGGCAAGCAGTTTCATGTCATGCAGGTCATGATCAAGATAGGATTGGAAAATTTCTTTCAGCGCTTCCAGCTTGGACGGAGGATATGCATTGGTCTTCATGGCTTGTTGGGGTACATTGTGTGGAGGTGGTATTCTCCAGAGGCTGGATCAAGTTTGAAAACAGCTTTGATCTTATATCCTGCCAGGCTTGTTTCAACAGAGCCAGTGGGATTGTTCTGGGATCCCACACGAGTTCTGCCTCTGACATGCTTTTCATAGCCTGGACCAAGTACTGACTCAAGAGTGAGAGGTTCAAAGATCACAGCCCGCCGTGGATATCCTGGGTGCGCCTTATTATACTCTTTGGCTTCCTCTATCGCTTTCTTAAGATCAGCATTACCGACCACCGCTTTGTATGCCTGAACCATGGCCCGTTCGCTGGTGAACTGGGTGGCAGTTCTCGGGGCAGTGTGCTCTCCTCCACGCTCTCCATCTTCTCTAGTCTGAGTGATCGGATCGGCACCATGCATGGCCCTGTCTTCAAGCTGTCCATTAGTGACGCCTGGACCATGGCGGGAAGCCGCATGGCCCTTTTCCTCATCGCTGAGGATCGCCATCGATGTCCGAATGTCGTCGTCTGAGAGCGCCAGTCCTTCTGCGTTAAAATCTGCATCCGGCGGGGTGGATGGCGGACTGCCTTTGGGCGGGTACCAGTTCGGATAGGGGCCTGTTGGATCATAGCCAGCAGGCGGGCCGGGTGGGAGGCCGGTGTTGTAGCCGGAAGCGTCGAGAATGGACTGAAAACGATCGCGGGCGTCCTGTTGTGCTCGAGAGAGCGTCCCCCCACCAGCCGTGATGGCGCTAAGATTGTCCAGCCCTTTTCTGGCGATGGAGCGCTGCGCGTTGGCGAGCTGGTGGGCTTCCTGTTGGGTGAGTGTGGCCGGGTCTCGCTTGCCCAGGTCTTCGATGATCGTGCGCGCCTGGGGAACCGGAGGCGGCGGGCCAGGGTCCATCGGGGCGTGGCGGGCCAGGGTGGCCTTGGCCTGGCTCAGCTGGCCGGTCTGGCCGGCGGTGAGCTGGCCGTTTTTCCTCAGCTCGTTTTCGAGCTTTGTCTTGAGCTCGGCGGCCTCGGACTTCTCGGCCGGGTCCAGGTCGCTGGCTTCAGCCAGCGTTACGTTCCCGCCCTTGGCCTTGATCTCGGCCATCCGTGCCCGGACCACCTCCCTGGAATGCGCCAGCTCG
>CAZPSQ010000237.1:0-9411 GCA_964588755.1 uncultured Prosthecobacter sp.
AATCAGAACGCGAGCCACCAGCACATGCGCCCCGCAAAGGGCAAAACCTGTCCGCCCGCAATGCCCGACGGCACCGGCCGCCCTCCCCCGCCTTCCACCGGGCCTGCCCTCACCCCCCCGCCGTGATCTGCACCACCTCGATCACATCACCATCATTCACCGTGGCGGCGTCGATTTCCCGGGGCAGCAGGGCCTGGCGGTTGTGCTCCACCACCACAGGTTTTCCCGCCAGCCCCACAAGCTCCAGCAGGGAACTCACAGACTGCGGGCCGGACAGCTCGCGTTTTTCACCGTTGAGTGTGATCGTCATGGTTGGGAAAAAAATACATCAGGCCGTCAGGGATGCCGTGGCAAGAATGGCAGAGTCCCAGTCCTTCCAGACCGGGTCCAGCCCACGGCGGCGCAGCATCTCCGCCACGCTTTGCGGGGAGCGCTCATCAGCGATGCCGAACTGCCCCTCGGCGCGGTTGCCATCCTCCCTCGCCTCCAGTTCCACCCGGCGGCCTTTCACCGTCAGGTGCAGGTCCTCATTCCCCGCCCCGGTGTAGCCGCCCGGCTCCGTGTGGCTGCCCGCGCTCATCATCGTCACGCCCAGCGGCGCCAGCGCGTCACGCAGCGGCGCCGGCTCCCGCGTGCTCAGGATGACGCCCACCTCCGGGAAGGTGATGCGGAAGGCGCACAGCGTCTGCACCAGCGCCCAGTCCGGGAAATCCGTCAGCGGATTGAAGCCGCCCGCCGCAGGCCGCAGACGCGGGAAGGCCACCGTGAAGGTGGACTTCCAGCAGTGCTTGTACAGATGCTCCAGGTGCGCCGCCAGCCGCAGCGCCTCCAGCCGCCAGTCACTCAGGCCAAACAACGCGCCAATGCCGATGCGGCGGAAGCCGCCCTCGTAACCGCGCTCCGGGCAGGCCAGCCGCCACTCAAAATCCTTCTTCGGCCCGGCCGTGTGCATGTCCTTGTACAGGCCGCGGTCATACGTTTCCTGATAGACCACCAGCCCCTCCGCCCCCGCCTTCACCATGCGCTCATACTCCGGGGCCTCCATGGGGCCCACCTCGATGCCGATCGTCGGCACCACATCCCGCAGCACACGGATGCACTCCTCCAGGTAGCCGTTGCTCACAAATTTCGGATGCTCCCCGGCCACCAGCAGAATGTTGCGAAACCCCAGGCCCAGCAGGTGCCTTGCCTCACGGATCACCTGGTCGATCGTCAGCGTCACCCGCAGGATCGCGTTGTTGTCCCGTGAAAAGCCGCAGTAGCTGCAGTTGTTCACGCACTCGTTGGAGACATACAGCGGCGCAAACAGCCGCATCGTCTTGCCAAAATTCCGCCGCGTGACCTGCTGCGACTCACGCGCCATCGCCTCGATCTGCGCCGGCGCCTTCGGCTCCAACAAACCCGCAAAACGCTCCATCAGCGGCGACTTGCGCTGCGGCAGGGCATCGAGCGTGGGAATGAAGGTGGTGTGCATCTCACCTTGCTATAGACTGCCCGGCGCAACTTGCAACGGACAGACACGGCAGCGAACAAGGGCACCCGCCGCCTCTCGGCTGACAGACCATGTCAGCCACTCACTCATTCGACATTCATCATTCTGGTTCCGTCAATTTTTCACCCCACATATTGGGTGATGAAAACCTCATTCCCCTCCGCGTCACGAAAAATCCCCAGCAGGATCGGCTCCCCCTCCCGCTGCTGCGGCGGCTGCAGGAGGGCCGCCCCGGCCTGCCGCACCTTTTCCGCCATGGCCAGCACATCCTCATACTGAAAGCTCAGCCCGGTCGGGTTCCGCGAGCCGTCATGCCCGCCATGCAAGGCCACGATGGCGTCCCCATGGCGCAGCTCCGTCCAGAAATCGCTCACAAAAATTTCCTCCAGACCGATGACATCACGATAGAAGGCCACCGCGCGCTTCATGTCGGCGGCCATGATCATGAACTTCACTTTTTCAGGCTTCATGGCATCAGCATAAACCAGTCCCCGAAAAGCTTGCCACCTATTTTCCAGCCACCACAAAAGGGGCAGGGGGGCTGGAGCAATCCGCGAAACCCGCCTCCGCGAAGAAGTCAGGAAACATCCAGCCGAGTTCCCCACCGCCAAGCCTCGCCACCCCCAAAAACAGCCAGGCACCCACAGCCGCAGCTCATCTCGCCGCCCCGTGCTTGAAGTCATCAAACAAAGTCACGCTGTCCGCCTTGGTCCAAAGACCGACCTTGCCCGCGCCCGTGAACGTGCTGTCCTTCACCTTGAAAAGCTCCTTGCCATTAAGCTTCACGGTAAAGATGTCACCGTGGAAGTCCACCCGCAGGGTTTGCCATTCCTGCCTGGCCACCGGTGCCTTCACACCATAGCCGCTTCTGCGTCCGACGATGTCCAGCGGCTTGCGAACGCCCAGCTCCGTCTTGTACAGCACCACATTGCCCTCGATCGCGTTGGCACGGCAGATATAGTAGTTCCCATTGTCCTGAAACCGCCAGACCACCCCTGCGGCCTGGTCCCGCTTGCCGGACACCGCGTTGAACTTCACTTCGACAAACCCGTCCTTCAGGTTCGTGGCATCCTTGATGCAGAGAGGGAAGTCCGCCACGCCGGATTGCTTGAGCACGTTGGGCGGGCTTGGCGCGGTCGCGTTCTTCTCCACAGTCCAGCGCGGCTGGCCTCCGCCCGTCCTGGTGGACACCCAGCCCGCAGATGGGCGGCTGGATTTGTCAAAACCATCGCTTTCCGCCAAAACGGAAGAGGAGAGGGCAAGAAGGAGCAGCGATGTTGTTTGGATGATTCCTGGCAAAACGTGTTTGGCTTGAGGTGCGTGGACGTCGGTCTGGTTCAAGACTAGCGGGCAACGGTCAGCGCCGATGCTGCAACATTCATTACCCTGCTGCAATGCCTGTTTCAATAAGGCCGCGTTTATGGCGATTCTCGACGCGGTCTGAACATTCGAGCGTGAGGGGTGGCGCGGCTGGTCCTCCAGCCGCCGTGGTGAACAAAGCCGCAGATCAGCAAATTTCTTCCTCGCCTGCCTGTCACCCCCAAAGAGAAACCCTTCCGGGAAAGCTACTTTTTCTTGGTGATGTGCTTGGCCACAATCGCCGCCACCTCCTCCGCCTTCCTCCCTTCCTGCCTCCACAGGAACCTCAGCAGCAGCGTTGTCCCCACCAGCCCCAGCACGCCCACCGTGGTGATGCTGACCGGCGGCAGCCAGATGTCGAACGCGTCGCGGATGAAGATCACCGTCGGGTCCTCCGCATCATAATACACCGGCACCCGGGTTCCCGGCTCCCAGCGCCGCTGGTTCAGCGCACGCGGAGAGCGCGCCCGATGCACCGCGCCGAACTCATCCCGCAGCTGCACGATCGCGTGCCAGGTGTTGTGGTGCTCGCTCATGCCCGTGGTTTTGCTCCGCCCTTTGTTGACCGTCACGTCCCACCCCGCCACAACGGCCTCGGCCTTCTCTGCGCGCATGATGAAAAGTGCCGTGTTGGCAACCCACAGGGCGCCCAGCAACGTGACGACCGCAGCCCCCCAGCGGAAGGTCTGCACGATGCGTTGCGGTGTCCATGGCTTCTTTCCGACGGACTGAGACATGGGGGAGGATTAAAGCGCGCCGCATGACGGCGCGCAACCCACCATGCACGCCGCTTGGCGGGGCAGGCTTTCTCGCTACACTACACTCCGTCCATGCTGAAGAACATCCTCATCCTGCTGCTGGCATCCGCCCTCGCCGCCCTCCTCTGGCTGCGCCAGCCGGTGGCACCGCCCCCTGCCGCCGTCCCCCAGCCCCAGCCCCAGCCCGAGTCCCAGCCCCCGGCCGTGGCCGCCCCCACCCGTTTCGACACGCTGCTGAAAACCGTGCGGGAGGTTCATGCCCAGGAAGACCTCGCCACCTCGACCGTCGGCTTCTGCCTCATCGACAGCACAGGTGCCGTGGTGGCGGAAACAAACGCCCAGACCTCCTTCATCCCCGCCTCCAGCATCAAGACCGTGACCACGGCCACCGCCCTGGAAATCCTGGGGCCGGACTTCCGCTTCGTCACAGAACTCCAATCATCCGCGCCTCTCAAGGACGGCGTCATCGAGGGTGACGTCGTCATCGTCGGCGGTGGCGACCCCATGCTGGCCCTGGCAGATCTGAGGGCGTGGGCCGCCACTTTGAAAGAGCGCGGCCTGCGCCAGATCACCGGCAGGCTGACCGTGGACGCCACCGTGTTCCCCGGCAGCATCTACGGCGACTTTTGGAACTGGGGGGACATTGGCAACGGCTACGGCAGCGGAATCGCCGGGCTCAACCTCGAGCACAACCGCATGAAGATCCGCTTCCGTCCGGGTGCCACCGTCGGCAGTCCGGCCGAGTTCGTCACCACCGTCCCAGAAGTGCCGGGCCTCACCTGGAAGAACGAGGTCACCACAGGCCCGGAAGGCTCCGGGGATGGCGTCGTCATTCACGGCGGCGAAAGCACCTCCACCATCTTCCTGCGCGGCACCGTGCCTGTCACCAAGGGTTTGTTTCAGGTGACAGGCGCCGTGCCTGACCCGCAGAAGTTTGCGCTGCATCATTTCCGCCACGCGCTGGAGGCCGAGGGCATCCAGATCAAAGACCAGCCCCGTCAAACCGCCCCCGCCACGCACCCGTTGCTCACGCATCAGTCCCCCCCGTTGCTGGAGATCATCACCAGCATCCACGCCAGCTCCGACAACCAGGAGACGGAGTGCGTCTTCCGCATGCTCGGCATCAAGGCCGGCAAGCCCCCGGTGGACGTGATCCGCCAGCACTGGGAGGCGCGCGGACTCGACTTCACCGGCCTGCGCATGGAGGACGGCTGCGGCCTCTCCCGCGCCGACTTCATCCGTCCTGCAGACCTTGCCCGCCTGCAATTCCTGGCAGGCAAAGGCCCGCAGGGCGCGGCCTACAAGGCCTCCCTCCTCTCCGATGGCGGCCTGCGCTGGAAAGGCGGTGCCATGTCCGGCATCCGCACCTACACCGGCTATGTCACCACAAAGACGGGGCAGGAGTTCTGCTACGCCTTCATGGTGAACCACTTCCTGGACGGCAAGGCCGTGTCAAAGGCGAGCAAGGAAGTCACAGATGCAATGCTTGGGCTGTGAAGGTCAAGCGCTGCGCGTCAAGAGTCGCGGCTTCAAACGTTCGAACACCTCGACACTTGACCACCCCTTGACGCGGCACACCCGCCCTTGACCATCCTTGACGGCCTTGGCCTCCGCTCACTTCAACTCCTGAACCTTCAAGTTCCTGAACTTGTACGTCTGCCCCTTCTCACCGTGGTGCTGGATGGCGATCACCCCGCTCGCGTCCTTGGCATCCTCAACATCCGTTGTGAGCACGCCGTTGACGAAGATTTTGAGACTCTTGCCACGGCACTCGATCCGGTAGGTGTTCCAGTCGTTGCGCTTGAAGGTGTCGCCAGCACGCGCGCGGAACGCTTCCTCGCTCGCCTTGTCTCCCTTGATCGGGCTGGCGAACCACATGCGCCGCCCTTCATCATACAGGCCGCCGGACCACTTGCGGTTCGGGTCGCCATCCACCTCGGCCTGGTAGCCGAACACCTTGTTCTTGTCCACATGCGCGCGGAACATGAAGCCGCTGTTCGCCTGCCCCTCCGGCAGCAGGATGTCGCCCTCAAAGATGAAGTCCCCATAGGTCTTCTCCGTCACGACAAAGAACTTCTTCTCTCCGGTGAGGTGAATCTCCCCATCCACCACCTCCACCTTGCCCCACTCATACGGATTGCGCCAGCCCGTCAGCGTCTTGCCGTCAAACAGCGGCACGAAGTCTTCAGCAAAAGCAGTGATGGCGGCAGCAAAGGCAACAGCGGTGAAAAGGAGGCGAAGTTTCATGGGGGTGGTTGGGGAAGATTGAGAAAACAACTGTGCCAGCTTTGCCCCTGCGCACAAGGGAGACCTTGCCGCGCGCCGATTTGAGGTTATCTTCACATCATGAAAGTCGAGCTGCGCGAAGCCGGAGACGCTATTGCTGTCATTTTGCCAAAGGAAACCTTGGGCCACCTGGGCTCACAGGTCGGCGACAGCATCGAGCTTACTTACGCGGCCGGTGGAAAAATAGAATTAAGCAGCGCCCACGACGATGTGGTCAGCAGGCAGATGGTGGTCGCACGTGACATCATGAAGCGTTATCATAACACCCTGCGTGAGCTTGCCAAATGAACGAGCCAGAATGGGTGGCCCGAGGAACGGCGCTGGAATTGCATCAAAATTCCATCGCCGAGCATGGCGGCACACACGGTATTCGTGATGAAGGTTTGCTGGACTCCGCCTTGGGCAAACCCGAGAACGTGTTTGCTTACGGCAATCCAGCGATTTTCGACCTTGCTGCCAGCCACACGTTTGGGCTGGTCAAAAACCATCCCTTCCTCGATGGAAACAAGAGAACGGCATTTGTGACCGGCGTCCTCTTTCTCGAGCTGAATGGATATCACTGTCATGCGGCTGAAATGGATGCCGCCGCCCGCACCCTGGCGCTTGCCGCAGGTGAAATGACTGAAGCCTCGTATGCGGCTTGGTTGGAAGCGTCCTGTCAACCAGCCGTGTAGCCAGCTTCACGCCCGCCACACACCTTCCGTCATCACAATCTTCGGCACCTCCGGAATCCCCCGCTCATTCTGCTGATACTGCGCCACAAGGAGGTCGATGGCGGCCGCTCCCAGGATGTCCGCCTGCTGGTCAATGCCCGGCACCTCCGGCATGTCCGCACGCCAGCCAAGCGTGACATGCGCCGGCCTCTGGCGCGCAGGTATCTCTGCCACCCACTCTCTGACGACATGCCCGCCATCGACAACGACATCCGGCTTCACTGTCTTCACCCACCGCAAAAAATCCGCGCGTGAAGGCGTCTTCCGCAGCGCCAAGAGCTCCCCTGGCTGTGCCAGCGGATGATGCGCCAGGAAGGAAGCCGACCACGCGCGAAACATGCGGTCGTTGATGGTGCTGCCGCAGTAGAAGCCAATGCGCTTGAAGCCCTGCTTTCGCAGCACGCGCAGGGCGGCCAGCATGCCCAGATAATGGTGATGATGCACACGGTGCAACTGCGGCCGCGCAAAGCCCAGACCGATGACCACGCTGCTGAATTTCTCCCACGCCATGGACACATGCCCACGACTGCGGGAGATAAGCGGAGAGAGAATGAATCCCGGAATACCCCGCGTCTCCAGAATGCCAGAGAGCCGCCGCGCCGTCATCCCACGAGCGGCCAGATAAAACTCCTCCAGCTCAAACCCAAGCTGCCGCGCCCGCTGCTGCGCTCCCAGCAGGAGCTGCTGCGACCACGACGACTTCGCCACCCCCTCCGCATCCCGCTCCGCCCAGATGAAGGCCAGCGTGCGCGGCGCAGTCGGCCTCTTCACCCGCCGCATGTGCGTCATCAGCTTCGCTATCTCCGGGTCCGGCTGGTAGCCCAGCACCTCCGCCGCACGCAGCACCTCATCACGCAGCTCGTCACGCACATGCCGCTCCCCCCGCAGGGCACGGGACACCGTCATCTTGGAAATGCCCAGCTTGCGGGCGATGTCGTTCAAAGTGGCGCGCTGCACAACTGTTACCGTAACAGAAGCCTTTTGATTGCGCCAGCCCTCGAAATTCGTTTAACCTGCTCCCCCACCCACCCCTGTTTTCGCATGAAGCACGCCCTCCTCGCCTCACTCCTCGCCCTTTCCGCCGCCCAGGCCCAGCCCACCTGGATCGAGGCGGAATCCTTCGCCAGCCCCGGAGGCTGGGTGCTCGACACCCAGTTCATCGATGTCATGGGCTCCCCCTACCTGATGGCTCACGGCATGGGCAAGCCGGTGAAGGACGCCGAGACCGATGTCGAGCTTCCCGCCGGAGAATACACCCTCTGGGCGCGCACCAAGAACTGGGTCGGCCACTGGGACGCCCAGGGCGCCCCCGGTCGGTTCGAAATCAGCGTCAACGGCGAAAAGCTGAAGCATGAGTTCGGCGCCACCGGCAAAAACTGGCAGTGGGAAAAGGCAGGCCCCGTCAAAGTCTCCGCAGGCAAGGCCAGGATCGCCCTCCACGACCTCACCGGCTTCGACGGCCGCGTGGACGCCATCGTCCTCAGCAGCGACGCCACGTTCAAGCCCTCCGATGACTTCGCCGAAACCAACAAGCTCCGCCGCCAGCTTCTCGGCCTGCCGGACAAAGCCCCCGAGACCGAAGAGTACGACCTCGTCGTCATCGGCGGCGGCTACTCCGGCATGGGCGCCGCCATCTCCGGCGCGCGCCAGAGCCTGAAGGTCGCCTTCATCCAGAACCGCCCCGTGCTCGGCGGCAACGGCTCCAGCGAGATCCAGGTCTGGGCCATGGGCGGCACCCGCCGCGGCCTCTACCCCCACCTTGGCGAGATCGTGGAGGAGTTCGCCGACCGCGCCAGCAACAGCCCCGCCGCAGATCCACAGGAGTTCAACGACAAGCTCAAGGAAGACACCGTCAAGGCGGAGAAAAGCATCGGCCTCTTCCTCAACACCCACGTCTATGGCGTGGAGATGGACAAGGACGGCAAAAACATCCGCAGCGTCATCGGCCTCGACACCAAGTCAGGCAAGGAAACCCGCTTCCTCGGCAAGCTCTTCGTGGACTGCACCGGCCACGGCAGCGTCGGCGCCCTCGCAGGCGCGGAGTTCATGATGGAGGAAAAAGGCCGCATGGGCATGAGCAACATGTGGGTCATGCAGAACCTCAAAAAGCCCGTCTCCTGGCCCAAGACCCCATGGTCCCTGCCCCTCACCCTGGAGGACTTCCCCGAGCCGCGCCCCATGGCCCCGGTGGGCAAGAAAAACGCCTCCAACATGGCAGGCTACGACCTCGGCTACACCCCCGTCCCAAACCCCGACGAATACGTCCACGGCGAGTGGTTCTGGGAAAGCGGCTTTGACAAGCACCCCATCAACGACCTCGAGCTCATCCGCGACCACAACTTCCGCGCCGTCTATGGCGCCGTCTCCGCCCTGAAGACCTTGAAGGCCGCCCAGTATGCCGACTGGGACCTCACCTGGCTCGCCTACATCGGCGGCCCCCGCGAAAGCCGCCGCATCGTGGGCGACATGGTCCTCAACGGCGAGGACATGGTCAAAGGCATCATCCATCCCGACGGCTGCGTCCCCACCACCTGGGACCAGGACCTCCACTATCCCAAGGAGCAGTACGCCAAAAACTTCCCCGACAATCCCTTCATCTCCCGCGCCGAGTTCGGCAAGCACACCGACCGCAGAAACGGCTACCCCGTCCCCTACCGCTGCTTCTACAGCAAGGACATTGGCAATCTCTTCATGGCCGGCCGCACCATCAGCGTCGAGCGCCACGCCCTCGGCAGCACCCGCGTCATGCGCACCTGCGGCATGATGGGGGAGGTCGTCGGCCAGTCCGCCCGGACTGGCGTCC
>CAZPSQ010000238.1:0-9311 GCA_964588755.1 uncultured Prosthecobacter sp.
ATCATGACCACGTTCGGGTCGCCACGCAGGATGCTGCGCAGCCCGGCGGCAAAGGTGAGGCCGATCTCCGGCTTCACCGCGATCTGCACCACGCCGGGCATCTTGTATTCCACCGGGTCCTCGATGGTGACAATGCGGCGATGCGTCTGGTTCAGCTCCGTCAGGAAGGCATACAGGGAGGTGGACTTGCCGCTGCCGGTGGGGCCGGTGATGAGGATGATGCCGTTCGGCAGCTTCAGCAGCTCATCAATGATGGGACGCACCGCGTCCGTCAGGCCCAGGCGCGACAGCGTGACCTGCTGCTGCGCCAGCAGGCGCAGGCTGATGCTTTCACCCTCCACGGAGGGGATGGTGGCCACGCGGACGTCGATGGAAAGGCCGTCCAGCTCCAGGTTGATGCGGCCGTCCTGCGGCAGGCGTTTTTCCGCGATGTCCAGCCGCGCCATGATCTTCAGGCGCGCGATGACGGAGGCCTGCAACGACTTGATGTTTTCCGGCACGGCCAGCTCCTCCAGCCGCCCGTCAATGCGGTAGCGGATGCGCAGGCGGTCCTGCTGCGGCTCCACGTGGATGTCCGTGGCGCGCTGCTCCAGCCCGCGGCGGATGATTTGATTCACAAAGCGGACCACGGAGGCCTCCTCGTCCTCCGGCTCATCCAGCACGGTCACTTCATCCTTCAAGTCTTCCGCGCCCCAGTCCGCCCGGCCGCGCAGGATCTTTTCAAAGGTGTCCGCCCCCAGGCCATACAGCTTTTGCAGCCCTTCCACGATGCGGGTGCGCGGCCCCACGTGCCAGACGACAGGCATGGACAGGCTGGCGGCCACACGCTGGTGCGCCACAAGGTTCAAGGGATCAAAGGTGGCCAGGTGCAGCACACGCACGGCCTCGGCCGTGTCGTCCGCGCCTTCGCCCCTGCTTTCCTCGGTGTGGAGCGGCAGCAGCCGGTGCCGCAGCGCGATCTCCGCCGGCAGGAGGCGGCGCAGCCCCTGCTCCGCAGGCTTGTCTTCCTCCTCCGCAGGCTCCCACCACGGCAGGCTGAGGGTCTTGGCCAGGGCCATCAAAAAGTCCCGCTCCCGCACGCCTTCGCAGTCCAGGACGGCATCGACAAAGGAGGTCTGATTATAGCACGCATCCTCGATCGCCTGCCGCACGGCAGGCAACTCGCCACAACCTGCGGTTGTGAGGATTTGATCGATGAGAGGAAGCATGAGGGCTTTGACTCCTGAACGGGTCTGATATTGCCATATATTTATGGTTTTTTATAGAAAACGCAAGTTTTTAATAAACCTAAACCATCTGGAGGCCCAAAGGATGGCGGAACCAGTCCGGCACAAGACCTCCTGCGGCCCGGTACTCCGGCACCGGGTCATGGTCATCACGCCTGGGGCTGCCGCGCCATGCGCCCCCTATTTCACCTCGTTGATCCGGGCCAGCATCGCGTCCAACGAGCCATTCTTGATGGCGATCACGCCCTTCGGATCGATCAGATAAAGCGTGGGGAAATTGCGCGGGGTGTAGAGGCTGGTGTTCGGCCCGCTGGTGGTGCCGTCCATGACGTTGCGGAAGGCGACCTGATAGGTGGCGAAGGCCTGCCTGGCCTCGGTCTCGATGTCGGTGTTCACCCCCAGCACCACTGCGTTTTTGTCCTTCAACTGCGCGTCCGCCTGGTTCAACTGGCCCAGAATCCCGTGGCAGGCGTGGCACCAGCCGCCCCAGAACGCCACGATCACGTGCTTCCCGCGATAGTCGCTGAGCTTCACCGGCGCGCCGGCCGCGTCCTTGCCCCCGATCTCCGGGGCCTTGCAGCCGACCTGCAAATTCGTCATCTCAAAGAGCATCTTCCCGGCAAAGTCGGACAGCTTGAAGCCCTGGATCGTCACGTCCGCGTAGTCCGCGCTGAGCCGCTGAAAGCAGTCCAGCGCCTTGTCCTTGGAGGCCTCCCCGGAGACCCGGTCGGCGGAGCCGTCGAAGTTTTTGAAATGCACCGCCCCCAGCGCGTACAGCGCGGCGGCCTTCTCTTCCGCGTGGTTGTTTTTGGCGATCACCGCCTCCAGCACCGGCACGGCGGGCAGGCCGTGGTACTCCAGCTGCTTCACCGCCTCGGCGATGCCCTGGCGGTCCGCGAAGGTGGTGCCCAGCATTTTCAGCGCCTCCTGCCCTTCTGGAAAACCGGCCGCGCCCGTGACCAGCCATGACACGGCCTTCACCACATCCGGCTGGTCCGCATTGGCCTGCACCAGTTGCATCATCTTCGTGGCATAAGGTCCGGCGCTGGGAATGGTGGAGCGGTGTTTGTTTTTCTCCTCCTCCGTGGTGGCGGCGATGATCTTCTGCGTGTTCGCGCGCACGGAGTTTTCGTACTCGTCGATGATGCCACGGATTTCAGCGGCCAGCGGCGAGGACGGCTGCTGGGCAAAAGCAGAACCAAGGAAAAGCAGAAGGAGGAGGAGGCTTCTCATGACGGGATCATCAGCTATGCCGACGGCGCGTGCGGCGCGCAAGCAGATGCAGCGCGGCGGCGAAACACAGCCACGCGCCGCCGGGCTCCGGCACGACGGCGAAGGAGGCGTACACATTGTCGTAGTAGGTCACGTCCGCGTTGTAGTTTTCCACATGCGCGTTCAGCGTGAAGTATTGGCGCCCCAGCCCCGTGGACGGTGCCTCCACCCAGTACTGGATGCCATCCGTCAGCCCGATAAGCTCAATGTTGAATCCCCCCGCGCTGTTGGTGAGGCCGCTGGCCACAAGGAGGTTTGTGATGCTGCTGTAAACATCCACCTGCACACCGGCAAGCCCCTCCCCCGGTGTGTAGAAGAGGTCGGCGGCGATGGTGTCCTGATACACCGAGCCGGTCAGGATGGCATCGGCAAAGTACCCCCCAAAGCCGTCGGCACGGTAGCGGCTGCCGAAGTGCTGGGTGACCACATGCGGACCGGTGACGTTCACATTGCCGCCGGGGATGGCGATGCTCTGAAAGCCGATGCCTATCTCCTTCATCAGCGCGTTCAGCAGCACATTGCGATGTCCGGCGGGATCTTGGATGCCGTTGCCAAACCCCGGCGAGGGGCCGTTGCCGTCCCCCCAGTCGATGACAAATCCCGCGTGGCCGTGGATCATGTTCTGGGTCTGGGCAAAGAGGTTCTCCCCCGCCTCCAGCCAGTTGCTGCTGTAGCCGTTGGCGATCAGGCGGCTTTGGATGTTGGGCGACGCATCCAGAAAGTGGGACTGCTGGTCATAAGTCACCATCAGGTTCGAATACGTGGTGGCGGAGTTGTTCAGCACGCTGCTCCAGGCCAGCGGCGGCGCGGAGGCCAGGATGCCGAACTGGGCGGCCAGGTCTGCGGCATTCGTGCCGAAATAGGCCAGGGCGTAGGCAATGCTGGGGTCGTCGGAACGGGGAGTGTCCCACACGCCGGGGGAGGACATGTTCACCAGCCGGTCCAGCTCCCCCTGGGGATCGGAGCGGAAGCGGTTGACCAGCTCCAGCCAGTACTGCTGTTCGGCGGTGGGGTCTGCGGCCAGGGTGCCCCCCTGCCCTGCCAGCACCCCCACACAGCCCAGGCAGACAAGCGCCCGCCGCACCTTGGACAGGAGCGGCAGGAGCGGAGATCTGGAGGCGGCCAGGGGCATCAATGCTTAATTTATGGTAATTATAATCAAACAGCAATGAGAACACAAACTTCCCGCTCCACTTTGTCTCACAAAGTTCAGCTTGCACACTTTCACTTTGTCGCCCAAAGTGATTGCCATGAGCACGACCGAAGCCGCCTTGGAGAACCTGCGCATCATCCGTTCGCTGATGGAAAAGGCGCACATCTACCGCGCGGTGTCCGCCCCCGCCGCGCTGACGGGCGGCGTCCTGGCCCTGGCGGCATCCGCCTGGCCGGTGTGGCATGCGCTGGCCCACCAGGGGCAGTCGGCGATGTGCCAGCCCTGCTTCCTGCAGATGTGGCTCGCCATCCTGGCGGTGGCCTCCGTGCTCAATGTGGTGCTGCTGGCGCGGGAGGCACGCCGCCGCAGCCAGCCGTTTGTCTCGGCAGGCATGCGCATGGCGCTGCGGGCCTTTGCCCCGCCGATGCTGGTGGGCGGCGTGGTGGGCATCGGCCTCATTGTGTTTCTGCACCAGCTCGTCATGGCGGCGCTGGTCTGGACGCTGTGCTATGGGCTGGCGCTGCTGGCCACGGCCAGTTTTTCCCCCCGCTCGCTGGTACGCCTGGGCTGGGCCTTCGTCATCGCAGGCCTGCTGCTGTTTCTGGCCTGGGCGGCCAGCAGTGACGTGCGCCTGCTGCCCAGCGACGAGGCACCCGCCTCCGCCATCATGGGCATCACCTTCGGCCTGCTGCATGTGGTGTACGCCGTGGCGGTCTTCTTCAGCCGGAAACCTGCGGAGGTGACGGCCCAATGATCGACTTCGACCAGATCGACAAGCTCATCCACGAAAAGGGCCGCCTGTCCATCATGACGCTGCTCTCCACGCGCGGGGAGTGGGCGTTTCAGGATCTCAAAGGCGAGCTCAGCATGAGTGATGGCAACCTCATCACCCACCTGCGCACGCTCAACACCGCAGGCTACATCAAGGAAAACCGCGACGAGTCCGGCACCCGCCCGCGCACCAGCTACGAGATGACCCCGGCCGGAAAAGCCGCCTTCAAGACCTATGTCGATGTGCTCGGCGAGATCGTGAAGGCCACGCAGCAGGGCTGAGTTTTTGTCCTCATTCATATCACCCACCCTTTCACTTTGTCACACAAAGTTAAAACACACACCCTAACACCACCATCATCATGAACATCATCCTCGCCCAACATCACGGCATGTGCTTCGGCGTCCGCGACGCCCTGCGTGCCACCCACGCCGCCGCCCAGCGCGGCCCGCTGACCATCCTCGGCCAGCTCGTCCACAACCCCATCGTGGATCGTCATCTAAGCACCCTCGGCGCACGCCGGGGGGATCTGGAAGACCTCGGCAGCGCAGGCACGCACCAAGTCGCCATCACCGCCCACGGCGCGGCGGACTCCCACCGCGCGGCCTGGAAAGACGCCGGGCACGCGGTCATCGACACCACCTGCCCGCTCGTACGGAAGGCCCACCACGCGCTGGCCACCCTGGTAAATGATGGCTACCAGCCCGTGGTCATCGGCCAGCGCCAGCATGTGGAGGTGCGCGGGCTCATGGGCGACTTTCCCCAGGCCGTCGTGGTCATGGAGGAAGAGGACATCGCCCACATTCCCGTGCACCCCAGCCTGGGCATTGTCTCCCAAACCACGCAGCCCATCGAGCGCGCCCTGCGGCTGGTGGATGCCATCAAACGCCAGCACCCAGCGTCCGAGGTGCGCTTCATCGACACCATCTGCCACCCGACAAAACAGCGGCAGACCGCGCTGGATGATCTGATCCGCGACTGCGACCACATCGTGGTCATCGGCGGGCGGAACAGCAACAACACGCGCCAGCTTGCGCAGAAGGCCATGGCCGCTGGCCGGGCCACGCTGCAGATCGAGCAGCCAGACGAGCTGGATGCGGCGTGGTTTCTGGACGCGCACAACGTGGGCGTCACAGCGGGCACCTCCACGCTGGATGAAACGGTGGACGCCGTCATGCAGCGGCTGCGGCAGATCGCCGGGGAGCTGCGGACCGCGCCCGCCCATGAATTCCTCCGCGCCATGCTCCACGCGGCATGAAGGGGACCAACACCAAGCCATGAACAACAAACACAGAACTCTGAACCCCCATGAACACACAACACTGGATCCATCACTTCGAGACCAACACCCGGCTGAACCATGACCTCATTTTGCCCCAGGCTCCCTGTGCCCTGCCGGAGCACATTCGCGGGCCGCTGGCGCGCTCACTGGCCACTTTTCAACTGGGGGAAAGCGGCGGTGGAACACGGCTGCGCAGATACACGCGGAGCATTGCGCCCCTGGAGAACCTGAAGGGCTACCAGCGCGCGGTGGACCTCTTTGTCGTGGAGGAGCAAAGCCACGCGGCGCTGCTCGCCCGCACCGTCACCCACCTGCGCGGAGAGCTGCTGGAAAAGCAGTGGACGAACTCCATCTTCCGCTGGCTGCGGGATCTGGTGAACCTCGAGTTCAACATCCAGGTGCTGCTCACCGCTGAGCTGATTGCGGAGGTTTACTTTGGCCTCCTGGCGCTCCGCTGCCCGGACCCCGTGGTGCGGACGGTGTCAAAAAAACTGCTGCGGGATGAAATGGGACACCTCGCCTTCCAGCGCGATTTCCTCTTTGAGCGGCTGAAGACCCTCACCCCTGCCATGCAGAAAGTGTGGCGGCTGCAGTTCCAGGCCATCCACCGCGCCACCGCCGCCGTCGTCGCCTGGGATCACCGGGACTGCCTGCGCGGCCTCGGCGTCACACAGGCGGACTTCCAGACACGCGCAGCACGCTGCTGGCAAAGCTTTCAATCACGCCTGGAACGGCGGCTGGAGGCGTTCGAACTCCAAACTGGAGCGGAGCTGGTTGCAACCACCGCCCTGTAGCCAGGTCACGCAAATCGCATGCACAAGGGAAGCCAAAAGCTATCTTCGGCCCCCATGTTCATCGACTGCCTGCAACGAGAGCTTGCCGTGAGCCCGCACGCCGACGTGGAGCGGCTGCTGGCCGAGACCCCAGGCCACTGGCACGTGGTGAGCATCCGCGATGCCGGACCATCCGGAGCCGGTGCTGAAGGATTCGTTGCAGACGCACACGGTGGTGTTCTCTGATGTGTTCACCACCGAAGGAGACGGCGGTCACGGCCCCAGCCCGGCGCATCTTCACGGCATCCTGCGTTTCGTTCAACACAGTGCGAACGCTCCTCTGCTGATCCACTGCTGGGCCGGACGTTCCCGCAGCACGGCGGTGGCGCTGGTGGTGATCACCCAGATGCTTTGGGACCGGGGCATGGATGGTGCGGAACTGGTGCACACGGCCACCTCCGTCCTGCTGGAACTGCGTCCGATGGCGACTCCGAACCGGCTCGTGCTTCAACTGGGGCTGGAGGTCTTCCTTCCGGGTGCCTTGGGCAAGACCTTGGCACGGGCGTTTCTGGATGAGCCGCGTATTCGGAAGAACTTCGCCGCATGGCGGCAGTCGCTGCTTGATGAAATGCGTTGAAGCAACCGGGGTTCACGCCCGCCACGTGCCAGACTCCACCCCTGGGTACAGCCGCTCCAGCAGCGCCACCATGCAGTCGCCCATGAGCTGATGCGTCTGGCGGAAGAGAGGGGCCGGGGCGGTCTCTTTCTGCACGCCGGTCTTCCAGAGGTGGTCAAGGGCGTCGCTGTGCTGGTCGATCGTGGCATCCACGGTTTCATGCCAGTGGCGGGGCTGCTCGCTTTCCTGCCACTCACCACGTCCGCGGCCGAAGTGGCAGACGGCGAGGTAAGTCAGAAGGGCCAGGCGGACCTGCTCGCGGAAGTGCTCGCGCGACCAGCGGAGGCGCTGGTCGCTGCCACGCACAAGATTGTAGCTGCGGATGAGGGCGTAGGCGCCCAGGCCGGAGGCGAGGCCGCCAAGGAGCGCGCCGCCACCGAAGGTCATGCCGCCGAGCTTGAGGTCGGCAATGAGGCCGCCCATGGCACCACCGGCAAAGCTGCCCAGCACGCCCCAGATGTTTTCCGAAACGCCCTGCGGCAGGTGGAAATGCTCACGCGCCACCTGATTCAGCTCATGCCCGGCGGCCCCCTTCAATCCATGCGCCTCGATGAGCTTGTTCGTCGTCTGCTCCACCCGGTCGGCAAGCTGGGAGGCCAGCTTCTGACGTGCGTCATTGTATTCACGGTTCAGCTCGTCGCGCTGCCAGCCCACGCGCTCCAGCAGGGTCTCGGCGCGGACTTCCACGCCGTCCAGCATCGCGGCGGTGATCTGCTCCGCCGTGAGGCGGATCGAGTCACGGAACACCTGGATGTTCCGCTGCGTCCAGGCACGCTTGACCAGTTGGAAGGTGGGGATCTTGGAGCCTTCCATCAGGGGAGCCAGGGACTCCATGAGCTTGTCCTCCTGCACCCAGCAGCGGGCAAAGGCATCCAGCGGCAGCACGGCGCGCACGGCGGGGAACTGCTTCAAATGCGCGCGCCAGGCGTCCATCTCCGCCTCCTCCATGGAGGAGCTTCCGGGAGTGCCGGTTTGATTGAGGAGGACGACGACGGGCTTCTCCACCCAGCCGAGGATTTCCATCTCGGGGGCGATGTAATGGGCGGCCTCGGGCGGCTCGGCGGCATTCACGAGATAGAGCACCACATCGGCATCATCCCGCACATTTTTCAGCGCCTGCTGGCTGCACCAGAGAGGGCGGTCGGTGATGCGGTCCCACGTCTGGGACAGGAACCAGATGACCGGGTTGCGCTCCAGCTTGAGGCGCTTCATCAGCCGCGCGCTGTCGCCAAAGCCGGGGGTGTCCCACAGCCGCAGCAAAAAGCCGTCCTCCTCCAGCAGGGAGAAGGACTCATTGAAGAGCGTCACGTGCGGCGCGTCCTTCACCTCCCCCACATCCTGCCGCAGCAGGGTGCGGGCCAGCGTTGTCTTGCCCGCGTTGGTGTGGGAGATCAGGCTCAGGGTGATGATGTCGGAAACATCGCGCGCGCCGGCAGCCGGCCCCTCCTGTCTGGCAGGAGAGCCGGCGGACCTGAATCTGGAAAGAAGAGATGGCACGAGGAAACGAGTCTGGAAAACATTACGACATGGCCGGGAGCGTGCGCGGGGATTCTTTACGCACGGCCACAATGACATCGGAGGCAAGGCCTTCGACCATGCGGGTCCACAATTGCTCACGCCCCGCCACCTTTTCCGCAGGCCAGCGCCCGGCAAGGCTGGTGCCGTCCAGCAGCACCACCAGCTCCGGCTCGGCGTGTTTCGTCAGCAGCCGCTGCCGCACGTCAGAGACCAGCCGCCGCTGCACCTCCGCCTCCGGCGTGGTGGCCAGGTTGAAGAGCATCATCAAGTTCGCGGACTCAGGCATCCACCCGGCGGCAAACTCATCCTCATCCCCGGCCGGGATGCGCAGGTACTCCGCCCGCGCCATGCCGCCGAAGCGTTCCCGCACGCCCCGGTCCCACACCTCCCGGTGCTCCGCCGTCGGCTCGATGGCGTGCACCAGCACCTGGATGCGCTCATCCCCGCCCTCCACCGCGCGCAGCAGGCCGCGCAGGTAGTTTCCCCACGGCAGCAACCGTGCGGAGGAGGACACCGCCCCCCCGCAGCGCAGCAGCCCCAGCCCCGCCAGCAGCAGGCGCGGCACCACCACCAGCACCAGCAGCGTGCCCGCATACAGGTGGATCCACGGCAGCGCCGGCGCAGGCTGCGCCGCCTGCC
>CAZPSQ010000239.1:0-2278 GCA_964588755.1 uncultured Prosthecobacter sp.
CTTGTTGGCTCCCAAGGCGGTCCATGCGCTTTTGGCGGCGGCCAGAAGGTCTGGCGGAATCACCGCCAGCTCCCCTGGCTGCCGCGACCGCACCTCAAAGGAAAACACATTTTTGAGCTGCCCCACATTCACCCACACGTGATCATCCTGCACCGTCGCCCCGCCGGCCCAGGGTGGGGCAAGCCCAAGGCGGGTATGAAAAAGCTGCGCCACATTTTTGAGCTGGCCTTGGTTCAGGGCGTGGAAGTCATCGCGCACCACGCCGGGGCTTGGTGGCTGCGTCCATTGGGCGATCAGATCATTGATCGCTTCGCCAGCATCCTCTCCTCCCGGCCGCGCCGCGTTGATGGCCGCAGCCGCCTTGGTGGCAATGTGTTTGAGCTGGCCAATATTGGCAGCAGCAAAGTCGTCCTCGATGGAATACGGGTCCAGCACTTCCTGCGTGGTCCACCATGTCGGGCCGGGTGCCACCGCCGTGGCCGACTGTAGCAGCAGGCACGCCATCAGCAGACAGGCCACGACCTGCCGCCGCCACAAGGTGTGGCGGCGGCGATCAAAGACGGGAAACAGCAGCCGTTGCATGGGGGCAGACATTCTTCTGTTGGGGGAAAGGTGCTGAGATAAGCGGGCGGAGGGAGCCTGGAGCCTCCAGCTCAAGGCGGATCTCCTTCCTGATAAGCCCCCATGGGGATGTCGCCCCCTGGTGCCACGCGCACCGGATTCCTGAAGGAACTGGGACCGCTGGGATCCAGCACCACAGCGGGCACCGTCGCGGAGTCTGTGGGGTACAGCTTGAGCTTGTGCTCCTCATCCAGCCACATGACAGGGGACAGAGGGGCATTCTGCGTGGCACCGGCCTTCCACCAGCCCCAGCGTGCCTGTGACCGCGCCAGGATGCTGTGCAGCGTGGCCTGTCCGTTGTTTCCGGCGAAGTTAAACAACGCCCCGGCAATGCTCGCATCCTCCGGCACCACACCAAAGGATAGATTGTTCCCCACAATGTCGAGATCCGCCGCAATGGTGTGCTGCTGAAAGGTGTCCGTCACCGGTATCGCCACCGCGTTCCCCTGGTCGCTGCCGGAAAGCACCAGCGTGCCATCGCGCAGCCGCACGCTGCCGCGCACCGCGCTGAGCGCTCCGCTGGTGGACGCGCCCTGGTTGTGCAGCGGGTCGGTCAGGGTCACCACCCGGCCTCCTTGGGCATCTGCGGCCCCTATCCGCATCTGCTGCCCGCTGTGGTAGCCCTGATAGACCGCGTGGGTCCCGTCCATGCCCGCATAGCGCCAGGGCTGCCCGCGTACGACGAAGCTGAAGGGCAGACCGCCATTGGGTGTCGGCAGCCCCCATAGACTGTGGTTGTCATTGGGGTCCACAGCCACCACTGCCTGGGGAAATCCTGTCGCTGGCCCGGCTGTTTGGAACAGATGGGTGCCCGTGGAGTAGCTGCCCTGCGTGCTGGCTCCCGTGTCCGGGCTGTAGTCGGTGTGGATCACCGTCCCGGACTCACCGATGCGGATTTTCAGCAGCCACTGGCTGACCACTTCTCCCTGTGCCAATGTGGAGGGGCCGTAAAAAGCCGCTGCGGTGTCGCCGCCCGCCTCGTCCACACACGTGCCCAAATAAACGCCGATGCCCCCCCCTCCTATGGAAACAGCGGGCGGCAGCCCCGCCGGTGGAGTTCCGGCGGACAGGAGCACTGTGCCATAACTGTTGGCGCGGATGGCTGGAATCAAGGGCCCGCCCTGCAAATCGTTGAGCATGAACACCCCCATGTTGCCAGCATCGACACTGCCTTCAAAGAATCCTTGGCTGTCGTGTCCCGCGATCGTGAGCGTGGCTCCTTCGTCCGGACTGCCCACGCTCAAAGAGTCTTCTCCAACGATGGAGTGGAACTCGGTGGTGCCTTCCACCCGTACATAAAAGCGTCCGCGTACCCACAGAGACGGCGGTCCGTGAAGCACGATATCTGGCTCTGGTGGATGAATTGAGATCAAGTAGGTGAAGGTGATGAAATAATCATCCGTGTAATAAGCCCCAGTCTCAACGCTGCCAAAGTAGGACACGGTGACATCTGCATAACCAGGGTCCGCGTCTGTGCCTTGAAGGGTCAATGTGCCAGCGCTCGCATTGACATAAGTGTCCACCCGGTTGCCCTCGCTGTCCCCGTATCCCGCTTCAAAGACATACTCAGTCCCGTCCACCCACACCGAGGTGGAAGGGGTGAAGAAAGGGGTGTTGTAGGTGATTGGATCGGGATCAGGATCGGGATCAGGATCGG
>CAZPSQ010000239.1:2378-9280 GCA_964588755.1 uncultured Prosthecobacter sp.
GATCAGGATCAGGATCAGGATCAGGATCAGGATCAGGATCAGGATCAGGATCAGGATCAGGCTGTGAGGTCTGGACGCTGTGACCGCTCATTGCAAATGTGCTGTTGGTACCGCATGTGCCTGCTTCAGAACCATTGACAAGCACAGTGGCAGTCTCCGTGCTCAAGGCCACAGCCTGCACATTGCCTGTGATCACCAGTTCGCAGGAGTCGCTTGAATAAATGTCAGTCACGACGCCTGCGCTCTCCAGCGTTCCGCCTTGCCAGTTTACCAAGCCGCCATCCACCCAAAGCTGCGCCGGGGCGAAAGTGGGTGCGGTACGGGCATTCCATTCGATGCCCACCTCCTCGTTGAAGGCATCGGAGATATACCCCTTGAAACTCCCCAAGTGGGGGTCCCATCCCTCCAACACAGTGTGTGTTTGTGTTCCGGCAAATTCTGTTTTTTCAATGATCTTTAGCGTGCCGCCGTTCGTGTGCGCATAATTTTTCTCAGTTTGCGCCTCGGATTCCCCCCCACTGTTGGCATAAGTTGTGTAATTTCCTGACACAAAACTGAAATCCAGTCCGACCATGGTCAATCCATCCCCCGTGATCGGATATTCCGTCTGTTCAGACCATCCCGAATCTCCCAGCGAGTTCTCCCACGTGGTTGTCACTGTGCCAGGGTGATTGCCTTCGGTGACGATACGCCACCAGTACACGTCTCCTGCCTCCAGTGTCACTGTATATTGGGTCGTGCTGTTTCCTGACACAACGTAATTGTCCTGATACACACCCATCCTCAGGTGCCCGTCCACCTCACCAGAGCCATCGCTGCCGCTCACCAACGCTAGGTCGGGAGAATCGTTGATCCCGGTGATTGTCACCGTGTGTTGCCCGTTCGCGTAGGTGTCCACATGCAGTGTCGGGCCTTCTGTCGCAGACACCCAGGTGTAGGTCTGCCCACGTATGTTTACCGTCTGTCCGGCAAACATCGGTTCATTTTCCAACGCCTGTGCAGAGTGGAGCGCTGTCCACATGAGGCTCAGAACGAAAATGCGAACTTTCAATAGCTTGCTGTAGTTCATCGTGAGAATCGTCTTGGTTGGGATGCTTGAGAAAATGTGTATTTTTTATGTTAATGGATTGGCTAATAAAAAATCAATTATTTTCTTATGATGTGACGGGTGAAAAATTTTCATTAGCTGATTTCTTTATTCACAAATGCCCGGTCATTTATCCTGGATCCGGGATTGGTCGTCGAAAATAGATGGCTGAGAGCCTGAGAATGATACCGCTATGAAAGTTACGGTGTTCACTTTTCAGATGATGCCTACTAATGCCCTGAGTCTCTGAAACTCAGGCCATCAACCATCAACCCCGTTTTTGGGTGGATGGCTTGGAATGATTTTACCCTACATGATTCTGTCATCTCTCTGGAGGTATCGACTCCACCTGGGCGTGAAGATGCTTTCTTCCTGTCCTTTCCGCCCGGCCTTCCATTCCCGTTTTTAGGTTTATGAATGAAATTGGGCTGGCCCCGAAAGTCTGTTGGACAGCAGCTGTCAGTTGCTTGTGGCAGACTGCCCTATGTTCCAGCGGAACACTGAGAAGCGCTCACGGTGGGACAAGGAGGTTAATGGGGGAACAAAAGCACGACTTGCCACGCCTCCATTTGCCCATCCTGGAGGCACAGATCGATCATGTCACGGGGAGGTGGGCAGACCAGCGCACACACTCCTTCAAAAGGACAAAACCGATACCGGTGTCATATGCCCATGCGGCAGACTGGCATTGTGCTGTCACCCAGCCTGTGTCCAAAAAGGAATCAGCAGGCCCTCACCGGCCCCCCACGTTGGCGGTGGAATGGAGTATTATGTCGGGCCGAGTACCGGATGCCCCCTTGGCACAGGTCATCGTGCGGACCCAATGAGTCCGCTTTTTTTGGCAATATGTTGGCAGCGCGCCACGCGCCTCCAATCCCTCAATTCAGCGGCTTCAGCTCCGGCAGCACAAACTGCCCGTCCTTGCGGATCAGCTTGCCGTCGAAAAAGATCTCCCCGCCGCCGTAGTCGGGGCGCTGAATGTTCACAAGGTCCCAGTGAACCTGGCTGCGGTTGCCGTTGTCGGCGATGCCCTCGTAGGCCTGCCCCGGCGTGAAGTGGAAGCTCCCGGCAATCTTCTCGTCGAAGAGGATGTCGCGCATCGGCTCGCGGATCTCGCGGTTAAAACCAATGGCAAACTCCCCAATGTAACGGGCGCCCTTGTCGCTGTCGAAGATCTTGTTGATGGCGGCGGTGTTGTTCGCCGTGGCGTTCACGATCTTCCCCTTGCTGAACTCGAGCTTCACATTGTCGAAGGCGATGCCCTGGTAGATCGTCGGCGCGTTGTAGCTGATCACACCTTCCACACTGTCCTTCACCGGCGCGCTGAAGACCTCGCCATCAGGGATGTTATGGTTGCCGCCGCAGACGATGCCCTTCAATCCCTTCAGGCTGAAGGTCAGGTCCGTGCCCGGGCCGGTGATGTGGACATGCTCCGTCTTGTCCATCAGCTTCTTCAGCGCGTTCATCGCAGGCAGCAGCGCCTCGTAGTCCAGCAGGCACACGCGGAAAAAGAAGTCCTCAAACGCCTGCGTGCTCATGCCGGCCTGCTGTGCCATGGAGGCCGTGGGCCAGCGCAGCACCACCCAGCGCGTGTGCGCCACGCGGCGGTTCTGCACCGGCCGCATCTTCTTCATCACCATCTTCATCTTTTCCGACGGCACGTCGGACGACTCCGTGATGTTGTGGCTGCCGCGCACCGCGATGTAGCACTGCGTCTGCTTCATCAGCGCCAGGGTGTTCTTGGCGATGAGGTCATACTGCTTCTCATCCGCATGGATCATCTGCTCGCGCGTGATGATCGCGTCATTGATCCGCACCATGGGTGTGCCGCCTGCGGCCGCCACCTCCCGGATCAGGCTCTGGCCGATCGCGGCGGGAACATCAAAAAGATCAATCCAGACAAAGTCGCCTTTTTTGACCTTGGTGGAGTAGCGGACAAGTTGGCGGGAGAGGGCGTCGATGCGAGGGTCGTGCATGATCCCCAAATGTGGCAACAAAGACACACGCTGGCAAAATGGATTTTTCAGGGAATGCTTGGGCATGATGCTCCGCTTTCTGACACTGTTTGGGCTGATCCTCGCCACCTCCGCCCTCGCCGCCAGCCCTCCGTGGACCAAGGATCTCACCCGCGAGCCCATGGGCCCCTATCAGCAGGTGCCGCCCTGCGAGCTCACCTACGAGCTGGGCTGGAACAACTGGGTCACCGCAGGCAGGGCCACCCTGAAGGTGCGGGAGGCCGCAGGCGGCTTCTGGCGCGCCGACGCCACCGCCGCCAGCACCGGCTTTGCACGCACCTTGTGGAAATACGACTGCGAAATGACCTCCATCATCGAACGCGCAGGCATCCGCCCCCGCCACCTGCTGCATAGCGAGACGGACAGCGCCGAAAACTGCCGCTACCGCGTGTCATTTGAGCCGCGGCGCGTCGTCACGGAAACCACCACCACCCCCACCAAGGGAACGCCAAACACCAGCACTGCCATCTGCCCCTATGGTCCCATGGATGATCTGCTGTCCGTCATCCTCCACGTGCGCAGCCAGGCGCTCACCCCGGGGCAGAAAGTCACCCGGGTCGTCCAGCCCTGGGACAAGCCCTACCTCACCACCTTCGAGGTGCTGGACCGTGAAACCCTGAATTTCGGCGGCCAGAAGCGCCCGTGCATCAAGGTCAGCATCAAGATCCGGAAAATCGACCGCAGCTCGCTCGAGCTCAGCAGCTACAAAAAGATGAAAACATCAACCATCTGGATCTCAGACGATGCCCTGCGGCTGCCAATCGAGATGCATGCGGAGATATTCGTCGGCTACATGTCGGCACGAATGACCGGCTTGCGGATGCTCGAAGGCACCGCCGCCAAGGCCACTCCGCCTGCCGGCCTGCTGGCGAGGCCACCCCAGCAGTAGGGCCGACCGGCTCAGGTCGAAGGGGGGGCTGCAGGCGCCGCTGCCGACTCCACCGAGATCTTGATGTCGTCAAAGTAAACCGGCTCTCCCGAGAAGGGGGTGGCCCACACCGCGCATTTTCCCTGGCCTTTCAGCCCCTTGTCCTCATGCTTGATCTGGGGCTCCGCAGGCTCCGCTGCGTCAGCCGGCCAGGCCTTGCCCGTGATGCTCCAGGCCGTGCCCTCGCCCTTTTTGGCCTCCAGCTTCAGCTTCAGCCACACCTCGCTGGCCCACGTGTACGGAATGCTGGCCAGCGTCTGGTCGTTGCGCACCAGCTCGATCAGCTTTTTGGCCGGGTTCACAAGGAGGCGGTGACCGCTCATCCCGTGCACGCTGACGCCAAAACGCGGCGTGCTGCGCCCGCGCTTGATGGCAAAGACCTTCGCCTCAATGCTGGCATTGCCAGCGGCTGAGGTGGCAAGCTGCGCGCTGGCATCCGTGATCGGGTTCGGATCCACCACGATGGCCTTGTTGCCTTCGAGTGCGGCGATTTTGACCGTCCCATCCACCACAAAGACCTCTTTGGGCACCTCACCCTCCGCCCAATCATCAGCCGTGATGACCGTGCTGTTCATTTCCTGTGCGGAAATACTGGTAAAATCCAGAAAAACCATGAGCAGGCATGCGAGGGCGGACACGGAAAGGCATTTCATGGCAAAAAAGGGCGAGGGTGAAGAGGTGAGGAAAACTACCTCAGCGCACCGGTTCTTTCAACAGCGCCAGCGCCTCCAGCGCGGAGGCATCCTCATGCACGATCGCCGCCAGGCTGCGGGCGATCGCGGCAGGGTTTTTGTGCTGCCAGACGTTGCGCCCGATGGCCACCCCGGCCGCGCCAGCATCGACGGCGTCCTCCACCATCTTCAGCAGCCCGGCGTCGTCACCCATGGCGGCACCGCCAAGGATGATCACCGGCACAAAGCACTGGCCCACGATCCGGCGGAAATCTTCCACCGTGCCGTTGGTGGGGTAGGGGATCTTTACCACGTCGGAGCCGATTTCAGCGGCCAGACGCGCGGCAAAGCTGACATTTTCGACCGTGTACTTGTCAGTGGCGCCCAGGGCGTAGGGCAGCGACTCAAGGATAACCGGGATGTCGGTGTCCAGGCTCAGACGGATGAGGTCCGCGCACTCCTGGAAATTGGTCTTCTCGTACTGGGAGCCCGGGTACAGCATGTTCATCACGGCGTTGGCGCCGACCATCTCGGCCTCTTCCACGCCATACACGCCGATGCTGCCAGCGCCTTCTCCCGTGGTGCGGGTGTTGTAGATGTCCGTGCGCAGGATGATGCCCTTGCCTGCCAGATTGTCGGCGGCACGCAGTGCCACACCAAGGTTCATGACATAGCCGTCCACGAAGTCATTGACCTTGTCGATCAGTTCAAAGGGGTTTTCCAGACCTGGCACGGGGATGACGCAGCCGTGGTCGATGGGAAGGATGACGGTCTTGCCGTTGCGAAAGAGCGCTTCGAGGTTTTCCTGGCGGTTCATGGGGATGGGTGGTTCTGCCAAACCCCTTCGGCCACGGGGGCGGCTCACGCAAACCGAAATGCACTCGCCTGCGCCATTCAGCGGGCAAGACCCTGGGGACTTCGGTTCACCTTTTCAATCTCCTGCTGTGAGCTTTGCACCTCGCGCTCGAAACGAGTTTTTTCCCGTTTGTTCTCCCGGATCTGGTCAAAGGTCCAGAAGGCCCCGCTGAGGCTGGTGAACAGCAGCAGCGCGAACAGAACATAGCAGATGAACGACATCTGGCGCTCCTGGGAGCGGCGCAGCCCGCGGTTTGCATCCATGTCCAGAACGCCGACAAGGTCCATCCACCACAGCCGCCACAGGCTGGGATCACGGGCGATGTGCAACGCCCAGAAGCTGACAAACAGCGCGAGGATGGATGCGATGGCGAGTCCGATGGGCATGCTGGGGCCTGGGTCTGTCGGTGCGGCAATGGGTCAAATGGCCAGCCGGGGCAAGTCAGTGCGCCCACCCTGTGCACCGCAGTGCCCGTGAGTCTGATCTGACCTCACCAGTTTTTAATCCATTTGAGCGAGGTGGCCGGACTTTGCAGGGTGTCGATGGACTGCTTGTTGATGTTGACCTGGTCCATGGAATAAGACCAGAGGTCGTAGGTCGAGTTGATTGTGGTGGGTTCGCTCCCGGCGGCAGTGGTCGTGGCCTTGATGTATTGGAACGGGCGGGAAAAGCCGTCGATCAACACATACTTTTCCCCTTTCCGCATCCACATGGTCTGGGGCATCTCCTTGATCATGACGTGGGAGATTTCCTCGGTCCCAGAGATTCTGCCGTCGGAGGTGGCGCTTGCGCCTTCTCCGCTGGATGTCACCCCTTTGATCTCGTTGAAGCCATCGCCGCTGAGTGCCTGATAGAGGCACGCGGCACCGCCGACGTTGTATGACTTCCCAAGGCCAAACTCTGCCTGCTGCTGTGGATTGGCCGGCTCAGGAAACTCCCCAAACTCAATCTGGTAATGATCGAGACCGGTTCTGACGGATTCGAAGGTCCCGCGGGTGGTTTTTTCCTTCGAGCCGTTCAGCGCGTAGGTGTAGCCGCCCATCGTCATCGCCGCGAGAAGGGCGATGATCGAGATGACAACAAGCATCTCAACGAGGGTGAAGCCACGGTGACGTGCGGAGAATGGGGCCATTTTCATGGTGGTGGGTGCAAATTGGGGGTTCGTGGTTCCTGGTTTTGACTAACCGCCACCACCACCGCTCAAATTCTTGATCACCTCGATCAGAGGCAGGAAGAGCGCCATGACGATCACCCCCACAACAAGGGCGAGGACCACGATCATGGGCGGCTCCAGCATGGAGGTGAGGGCGGAGACGGAGTTGTCCACCTCATCCTCATAAACGTC
>CAZPSQ010000240.1:0-9078 GCA_964588755.1 uncultured Prosthecobacter sp.
GGCAAGAAAGCCACGGCTGTGATGGCGCAGTCCATCGCCGGCGGCGGCGGCAATGGCGGCTTTGACATCACCGCGCCCATTGCGGCCGGCGCCTCCAACGCAGGCGCCGTGGGGATTAGCATCGGCGGCAGCGGCGCTGGCGGCGGCGATGCGGGCATTGTCATCTCCGAGGTCACCGGCATTCTCAACACCGAGCAGGAGGGCTCTTTGGGCATCCTGGCCCAGAGTCTGGGCGGCGGCGGCGGCAGCGGCGGCATGGCCATCACCGGCGCTGTCTCCCTTTCCAACAATGGCAGCGGCGCGGTCAGCATCGGTCTGGGCGGCAGCGGCGGCGCGGGGGGAAATGCAGGAAATGTCACGAACACACTCAACGGCAGCGTTTATACCATAGGAAAGGACAGCTCCGGCGTGGCCGCGCAGAGCATCGGCGGCGGTGGCGGCAGCGGCGGCATCAGCATCAGCGGTGCCATCGCCCTGGCCAAGGATGGTGCGGGCGCGCTCGCCTTCGGCCTCGGTGGCAGCGGCGGCGCGGGGGGGGATGCGGGTGCCCTCGTTCAAAACACGGTCATAGGCTATGTCCACACACAGGGGGACAACTCCTACGGGGTGCTCTCACAGTCCATGGGCGGTGGCGGCGGCAACGGTGGACTCAATGTCTCCGGCACCATCACTGCGGCCAAGTCAGCCAGCGGTGGCCTGGCCATCGGCATCGGTGGTCTGGGGGGGGACGGTGGTGATGGCAAAGAAGTCATCAGCAGCGTGACCGGCGGCGTCGTCACCGAAGGGAAAGACTCCATCGCCATCGCGGCGCAGAGCCTCGGTGGGGGCGGCGGGGCGGGGGGCTTGAACGTGACCGGCAGCATCAATGCGACCATGGATGGCCCCGGCGGCACCCTGGGGGTTGGCATCGGCGGATTTGGTGGGGCTGGGGGCAATGCGGGCTCCGTCACCAGCACCGTGGTGGCCACCAGCGCGTACAACAATCTCATCGGCACCATTGGCGACAACTCAATCGCCATCCTGGCGCAGAGCGTGGGCGGCGGCGGCGGCAACGGCGGTCTCAATGTCACCGGCGGTGTCAACCTCACCGGCAAAAGCGGTGCCTCCATCGGCGTGGGCCTCGGCGGCTTTGGCGGCGTGGCAGGCAATGGCGGGGTCGTCACCGCCAATGTCACCGGCGACATTATCACCCAGGGCAATGAATCCCACGGCATCGTGGCGCAGTCCATCGGCGGTTCGGGGGGCAACGGTGGCATCAATGTGACCGGCACCATCGCCGCCGCGCAGAGTCCAGCTACCTCTGCGGCGGTTTCCATCGGCGTGGGTGGCTTCGGCGGCAATGGCGGCACCAGTGACGCGGTCACCGTGAACTACAGCGGCACGCTCACCGCCCGGCCCACCGTTTGGGTGCCGGCCTCCGGCGGCGTTCCTGGCCATTACGAATACGCCGACGGCGCTGGCTCCAACGGCATCATGGCGCAGTCCATCGGCGGTGGCGGTGGCAACGGCGGCCTCAATGTCAGCGGCGGCATCTCTTATGTGGGCGGCACTGGCAACGGCTATGGCGTTGTCGTGGGCGTCGGCGGCTTCGGCGGCAACGGTGGCAATGCGGGCACCTCCACAGTGAATGTGACCGGCGGCGACAGCATCACGGCCTATGGCACCGGTCACTCGGCCATCGTGGCGCAGTCCCTCGGCGGCGGCGGCGGCAACGGCGGCATGAACATCAGCGGCGGCATCACATCGGACTCAGGACTGCTCTTTGGCGTGGGTGGTTTCGCGGGGGACGCGGGCACGGCCACCACGGTGAGGGTGACTTCCACCACAGACGTCTTCGCCAGCACACTGAACGCGAACGAGGACGAAATCGCCTCCGCTGGCATCCTCGCCCAGTCCATCGGCGGCGGTGGCGGCAATGGCGGCCTCAATGTCACTGGCGGCCTCGCCATCGCCAAGCAGGCGGGCGTCCCCTCGGTCAACTTCGGCATCGGTGGCTTCGGCGGCGCGGGCGCCAGCAGCGGTGATGTCATCGTCACCCACACCGGCAACGCAACAACCTCCGGCAACTGGGTGCATGGCATCATGGCGCAGTCCATCGCCGGCGGCGGTGGCAACGGCGGCATGAATGTGGGCGGGCAGCTCAACTTCGCCGCTTCTGAAAACTCAGGCGGCAACACCGACCTCAGCATCATCGCGGGCATCGGCGGCACGGCCGGGGACGGCTCTGTTGCGGGCAATGTCATCGTCACCCACAATGGCATTGTCACCACCGTGGGCGACCACGCGCGCGGCGTTGCCGCGCAGTCCATCGGCGGTGGCGGCGGCACAGGCGGCATGAATGTGACAGGCGTCTATGCCAAAAACAGCAACCCCATCACCGTGGGCATTGGCGGCACCGGCGGCAGTGGGGGGGAGGCTGGCACGGCCACCATCATTCGTGGCAGTTCGGCTCTGGCGACGGGGAAGGTGTCCACTGATGGCATCGGCGCACACGCCGTCGAGGCCTCCAGCATCGGCGGTGGCGGAGGTGACGCCGGCATGAACTTCAACGTAGGCTACAGCTCCATCGGCGAGGCCTCTTCCAAGCCTGGCTTCGCGGCAACCTTCGTCATCGGCGGCGGTGGCGGCGACGCAGCCAGCGGCAACGCGGCCACAGTCATCAATCACAGCGCCATCGAGACAAAGCAGGACAAGGCCTACGGCATCCTGGCGCAGTCCATCGGCGGCGGCGGTGGCAATGCCAACTTCAACATCGGCGTCACCCATGCAGGTGCCAGCACCAGCGCAGGCAGCAACCTTTACAACAAGCCCAACCAGAACATGGCCCTCAGCATGGCCGTGGGCGGCGCCACCGGCGATGGTGGCCATGGGGGGGATGTCACTGTCACCCAGGTTGGCGACCTCACCACGGCGGGCAAGCAGGCGATCGGCATTCTGGCGCAGTCCATCGGCGGCGGCGGCGGCAATGCCGGCCTGGATGTGGGCTTCGTCAAGGCGGACGGCGGCAAGCTGGGCATCACCCTGGGCCGTGAGGGCGGCACAGGCGGCTATGGCGGCACCGTGCAGCTGAGCTACACCGGCATCCTCAACACCACAGGGGAGATGGCCTTCGGCCTGCTGGCGCAGTCCATCGGCAACGGTGGCGGCAACAGCTCCTCCACCACAATCAGCGGCGAGGTTCCCAGCGGCCAGAATGACGTCGGCGAGAACCGTCCGCAAAGCGCCACCCTGGCCATCGGTCTGGCAGGCGGCGTCGGTGGCTATGGCGGCCACGTCATCTTAAACTCCGACGGCCGCATCACCACCCGCGGCAGACGCGCCTACGGCGTATTCGCGCAGTCCGTTGGCGGTGGCGGCGGCAATGGCGGCAATGCGAACTCCTTCGGCATCACCGCGCCGGTCATCGCGCTCACCCTCGGCGGCGCGGGCGGCAATGGCGGGCACGGCGGCCAGGTGGACCTCAACAACACCGCTGTCGTGGAGACCTTTGGTGAGGAGGCCGTGGGCATCCTCGCCCAGTCCATCGGCGGCGGCGGCGGCAATGGTGGCAGTTCCTACGCGGGAGGCACCAAGACCGGCGACACCGGCATCACGGTTGGCATTGGCGGCGTGGGCGGCCCCGGCATGGATGGCGGCATCGTCAATGTCACCAACGACGGCATCGTGGTCACCCATGATCTGGCTGCCCACGGCATCCTGGCCCAGTCCATCGGCGGCGGCGGGGGCGATGGCGGCTCCGCCATCAGCATCCTTGGCAAGATGCACCCCTCCAACCCGAACGCCACGGACACCACACGTGTCTCCGTGAACGTCGGCGGCAATGGCGGCACGGGTGGCGATGGCAATGCGGTGAACGTGACGAACCACGGCGGCATCGGCACCTACAAGGCGGCCTCGGTCGGCATCTTCGCGCAGTCCATCGGCGGCGGTGGCGGCAACGGCCGCAGCGTCCTCAGCGCCTCCCTCGCCGGCACCTCAGGCAACAATGTCGGCATCAACATTGGCGGCACCGGCGGCACCGGCGGCACTGGCGGCGTGGTGACCGTGAAAAATGAAAAAACCGCCGACCCTGACAGCGCCAGGATCATCACCCTTGGCGACAAGGCCCACGGCATCCTGGCCATGAGCGTGGGCGGTGGCGGCGGCACTGGCAGCAACGTGGCCGCCATCACCCGTGGCACCGGCGGCGTGGACGGCGCCACCACTGTGGACCAGGTGAACTTCACCATGGGCGGCAGCGGCGGCAGCGGCGGCACTGGCGGAATGGTGATTGTGTCCAATGATGGGCTCATCTCCACCCAGGGACTGGCGGCCCACGGCATCATCGCCCAATCCATCGGCGGCGGTGGCGGCCAGGGCGGCATGGCCATCTCTGGCGATCTCGCGTTCGGCTCCAAAATTCCCACAGGCAACGACACCTACAACGTGGCCATCGGCGGCCAGGGCGGTTCTGGCAATGCGGGTGGTGAGGTCCGGGTGACGAACTCCGGCACCATCCATGTGAAGGAGGACGGGTCCTACGGCATCTACGCCCAGAGCGTGGGCGGCGGCGGCGGTGATGGCGGTTTTGCCGCGTCCTTCTCCCGCAATCTGGCCAAAAATCCCAAGGAAACTCTCGCCGGCGCCACCTCCACCTTTGCCCTCGGCGGCTTTGGCGGCACCGGCGGGGATGGCGGCCCTGTCACCGTCACCCACACCGGCACCATCATCGCTGAGGGTGACAACGCGTATGGCATCTTTGCCCAGTCTGTCAGCGGCGGCGGTGGCAACTCCGCCCTGTCCATCTCCAGCCCGGTGTGGATCGTCGCAGACCTGGCTCTCAAAACCATCATCGGCGGCGGCTCCTCCGGCACCGCTGGGAAAGTGACCATCAACACCAGTGGCGACATCATCACGACCGGGAAGAACAGCATGGCCTTCTTCTCCCAGAGCGTGAACGGTGGCGGGGGCAACACCAACCAGTTCATGGACTTCAGCCAGCAGGCCCAGGGCCTCGGCGACAACGGCCTGCCTCTGCCCGGCAACGGCGGCGACATCGACACCGCCTACGCCTTCCTGGACTCCATCGTCACCATGGGCTCTGATGCCGTCTTCGGCACCATCGGCGCGGCTGTGGAGGCGGTCCACCTCGGAAGCTTCTATTCAGACGGCGACAATGGCGGTGGCGGACTTTTGCAGTCCATTGGCGGCGGCGGCGGCCGTGGCTCGCAGGAGATAAACATGGCCCAGGGCTCCTCGGAGATCAATCTGGTGGTCGTCCTGGGCGGCACGAACGTGTCCGACAGCAGCGGCGGCGACGTGACCTACAACCAGACCGGCAGCATCAGTGTGACGGGCGACCAAAGCGCCGGTGTCACCGTGCAGACCATCGGCGGTGGCGGCGGCACCCACTTCGTCACGCTGCGTCAGGTGCCGCAGGCCTCGCCTCCACCTCCACCCCCGCCCGCCTTTGGGCCGCTGGCCCTTCCTGCGCCCCCGCCACTGCCCGGCGCAGCCAGCCTTACCCTGGGCGCGAACGGGGGCATGAACAACCACGGCGGCATCATCCACAACAACTACGTCGGCGGTGTGGTGGACATGAACGGGGACCGCTCCGCAGGCCTGATCCACCAGTCCATCGGGGCTGGCGGGGGCATTGAGTATCTCGTCGGAGCCACCGGTTTGAATGCAAATCTCGGCGGCCAGGCCGGCGCGTCTGGCGATGGCGGCGACATCACCATTGTGAACACGCGCGACGTCGGCACCCAGGGCATCCTCTCCCATGGGATCATGCTGCAGTCGATTGGCGGCGGTGGCGGTGCAGTCTTCACCGACCTGGACCCGTCGCTCATCGCTGTGGCCTTGAACACGGCCAACACCGGCAATGGTGGCAACGTGATGCTCACGCAAAACGGGGACATGTATGTCATGGGAGATCGCTCCACGGCCATCATTCTGCAGAGTCTCGGCGGCGGTGGTGGCATGGTGGATGACGTCTTTGCGGGCGCGGCTGGCGGCGTGGGGAATTCGGGTGCGATCACCCTCATCATGAATGGAGACATCGTGGCCACAGGTGCGGCTGGCAGCGGCATTTTTGCCCAGTCGCAAGGCACGGGAACACAGGGGAACATCAATGTCACGCTTGTGGCTGGGAAGAGCCTGGTCTTTGGCGATGCTGGCACCGGCGTGAAGTTCTCCGGCGGTGCGGCCAACCTCTTCACCAACAACGGAACCATCGTAGGCACCGAGGGAGTGGAGGGCTGGGCCTTCCGTGGCGAGGACGGGGACGATGTCCTGCAAAACAGCGGCACCTTTGTGGGTCAGGCTGACTTCGGCACGGGTGCCAATGCCTTCAACAACACCGCCAGCGCGGTGATGTTGCTCGGACCGCAGTTCTTCCTGGGAGCGGCAGGAAACACCCTCACCAACGACGGCGAGATGCACATTGGCGGCACCGACCTTGCTCAGCACACAGACATGACCGGCGGCTTCACCCAGACCAGCACTGGAACGACTTTCACCGAGCTCGACTTCGGCACCGACGTCATCGACAACGTGTCAATGACCGGCGCGGCCTCGTTCGACGGCAGCATCGAGGTGGCCCTGCTCAATCCGCAGCTTGTGCCCGTGGGCACTTTCCAAAAAATCCTCTTCCACGCCGACGGCGGCGTCACCGACAACGGTATGGACCTCGTCACCGCCCCCTCGGTGGTCATCAACTACGGCCTCAACTATCTGCCCGGCGGCCAGGACCTGGCGCTCGACTACAGCGTGAACTTCAACCCGCCGGGCAGCGGGATGAGCCGAAACTTGGTGGAGGTGGGCGCTCACATCAACAGCATTCAAAACGCCGGCAGCTCCCCATCGCTGGCCGCAGTAATCATCCGCCTGCTGTACGAGCCCACCATGGATGGCTATCGCGCCCTGCTGAGCCAGATGGGGCCGGAATTCTATGGCGAGCAGCAGGCTGAAATGCTTCGCGGAACCCAGCGTTTCGGCGAGACGGTGCTCGGTGGTGGCAACACCCGTTTCATGGCACATGGTCGTCGCATCTGGTTCGACGTCCTCGGCTCCAGCACCTTCCATGGCCGCTTTGATGACTACAAGACCACACAGCAAAGCACGACAGGCTTCGCCCTCGGCTTTGAAAGCCTCATCGGCCGCGGTTGGAGCGCCGGCCTCGCCGTGGCTTTGGAGGACAACATGGCCACTGGCTATGAGGGCCGCTGGAGTGCGGAGGGCACCAGCCAGCGTGTGGGCGGCGTGGTACGCTTCCGCACCGGCGCTACGGAATTTGCAGGCCTGCTCTCCTACGGCTGGAACCAGATGGACAGCAGCCGCGTCGGTCAGGTGGCCAACCCCTTCGACACGAACGTGGAGCGCAACATTCAGACCTTCACCGCCATGGTTCGCGCCTCCCATCAGTTTGGCGACGACTCCTTCGCCGTGGTGCCTCGTGTCGACGTTGGGGTGACGCACCTCTCCGCCCAAAATGCCACCGAGTCCGGCGCGGACGCCATCAGCCTCTATCTGCATGACGTTCAGGAAACCCACGCATGGCTGCGCCCCGCCGTCACCATCCGGAAGGCCATTCCAGTCTTTCGCGAGGCAAAGCTGCGCATCCAGGCCGAGTTCGGCTACCAATACTACCTCACCGGCAACGACACCTACGTGAAGGGTGGTTTCACCGGTGCTCCCGGCAATGTGGACCCGATGAATGTGCCGATCGATCTTGGGTCAATGGCCACCCTCAGCGTCGGTGCTCAGTTGCTGATGGCTAACGATCTCTCCATCGGCTTGTATTACACCAAGGCGCTGTCGCAGAAGTACAAGCTCGACGTGGTGAACCTGCGGGTGAACAAGGACTTCTAACGGCATTTTGGCTCAAATGAACCTCTGGTGTTTCCTGCGGCGGCGCGGTGGTGATTGAGGGGGGGCAATGCCCCTTGAGGAACTCTGCTGTTAAAAAAATGAGCCGCCCGGAATGGGCGGCCCAATCGTTTATAATCATAGCGGACAACCCGCTCCATCAGGGAGTGCTTCTGCCCGCGATCACCAGCGCCGTTGTCTGGAATCGAGGCCGGCAGCGGCGCTGGCGTGTTGCAGGTGCCGCGGTGGTGATGTGGGAGAGCGAAGGCGGAAAATCTTGTGCGTATTGGCTTGTCGGCTGCGTTGTAGAGGTCATCTCTTGCCGGAAGTTCCCACCTTCATCCAATCCCTCGTCCTCCCATGAAGCTTCCCCGTCTCCGCTCGCGCGCTGCCGCTGTCTGGCTTGGCCTGGGGATGGCAGCCTGCGTGTGTGTGGCCTGGGCGCAGGAGCGGGAGGCGGCTGCGCAAGGAGGTACCCCCCGGAACTTCGGCATCTCCGATGGCACCGTGCCGGATGATCCACGGAACTTTCGCCGCCGCTGGGGGGAGGGCAGGGACTACCCCACCTGGCCGGTGAGCAAGGAGCTGCCAAACGATGTCTTCACCTTTGCGCGCATCCGCTACAGTTCGCGCGGCGGCGGGTATGGGCGGCGCTCTGGCAGGGGCGGCAGCAGCGGGGGGAATCCAAATGCAGGCACCAATGGCAGCTGGGGGTGGCGCGGAGGCCACCGTTGGGCCACGGACTACCCGGACTCTGACCTCAACATGTCCTACCGCCTGCAGCAGCTCACGTCTTTGCAGGTCAATCCCAACGGCGCAGTCGTGGACATCGACCCTGAGCAGATGCGCAACTACCCCTTTTTATACATGATTGAGGTGGGTGACATCCACCTCACTGACGATGAGGCCGGGGCCATGCGCAGCTACATGCTCAATGGCGGCTTTATCATGGTGGACGACTTCTGGGGCACCGACGCGTGGGAGGTCTTTGAGGTGGCCCTGAAGCAGATCTGGCCGGACCGTAAGATCGAGGAGATTCCCCTGGAGCACGAGATTTTCCACATGGTCTTCCCGCTGAAGGTGAAGCCGCAGATACCGCACATCCGCTATGCGGAGTATGTGATCAACCAGGGCATCACCTGGGAGTTCGACAAGCCCGGCTCCGAACACGTGCACTACCGTGGAGTGTTCGATGACAAACGCCGCCTCATGATGGTAATCTGCTGGAAC
>CAZPSQ010000241.1:0-9054 GCA_964588755.1 uncultured Prosthecobacter sp.
GTACTCCCGGCATTCGGCAGCGGAAAAGTACTGCTGCCGCATTCGGCTGCAGCGAGCGTCTCCTGGCCCACGCGTTCACCCAGGGCATGGCGGGCGTCTCCACGCCCCCGCTCAACCCCCAGGGCACAGCGCGGATCAGCAGACGCCACGTTCCGCAGGCCAGTGGGCCAGCGGTACTCCGGAACGGCCACCGGCCATCGGCCATCGGCCACCGGCCACCGGCCACCGGCCACCGGTTCCCCCGCCGGCTCAACCAAACAGCGCTGCCACCGGCTGGCCGCCATCGGTCAGCGGCACGGGGCGGGTGCCGTCCATGAGTTCCTTGGAGGGATCGATGCCCAGGGCCGCGTGGATCGTGGCGTGGAAGTCCACCAGCGGCACCGGGTTTTCCAGAGGCTTCTTGGCCAGCTCGTCCGTCACGCCATAGGCGCCGCAGTGCTTCAGGCCGCCACCGGCCAGCACCATGGAGAAGGCGGTGCCCTGGTGGCCGCGTCCGCCGCGTCCGTCAAACTCCGGCGGGCGGCCGAACTCCGTGCCCACGGCGATGAGGGTCTTGTCCAGCAGCTTCTTGTCCTTCAGGTCGCGGATCAGCGCGGCCAGGGCGGTGTCCAGCTCCTGGATGAGCAGGTGCTGATTGGCCCAGCCTTCGTTGTGGATGTCCCAGCCCGTGCCGTTCATGAAGTTCAGGTTGTGCGACACCTCAATGAAGCGCACGCCCGCCTGCACCAGACGGCGGGAGAGGAGGCAGCGCTGGCCGAACTCGCCACCGTATTCATTGCGCAGCGCGTCGGGCTCCTGCTTCAGGTCAAAGTGGCGCATGAACTGCGGGCCGGAAAGCTTCAGCGCCTGCTCCTGCGCCACCTTGTAGTCGGCGATGGAGGACTCCTTCGGCGCGCGGTTCATCAGCGGCTGCAGCAGCTGCTCGCGGGTCAGCGCGCGCTTTTCATCCACAAAGTCCGGGCGGGTGAAACCGGCGGGGCCGGTGTTCGTGTCCGTCAGGTACACGTAGCCGGACTTCGCGCCCAGGAAGCCCGGGCCGCGGCTCACATTCGGATAACCAATGAGGATGTAAGGCGGCACGTCGTCGCTGGCCGCGCCGCGCTCATGCGCGATGATGGAGCCGATGCTCGGATAGATCGTGTTGCCGGAGATCATGCGGCCGGTGTGCACGATGTTGGTGGCGAAGGCGTGCTCGTCGATGACCTTGTGGTTCACCGTGCGCATCACCGTCACGTGCTCCATCACCTTCGCGGTCTTGCTGAGGTGCTCCGTCACCTGCACGCCCGGCACGGCGGTGTCGATGGCCTTGTAGAGGGAGCCTGCCACCTTCGTCTTGCTCTGGTTGTCGCCGATTTTCTTCGGGTCAAAGGTGTCGATCTGCCCCATGCCACCGCCCAGCCAGATGAAGATGCAATGCTCCGCCTTGCCCTTCGGCGTGTGAACGGGCGTGTTGTTGGCAAACAAGGGCGCGGCGCCGAGGGCGGCTGCATTGGCAAGGAAAGTGCGGCGTTTCATGGTCGGTCGGAAAATGGGAAAGGGGATCTGGGGAGGATGGTGCTGTGGACATAAACGCCCTTTGGCGGCGCTTTTCACTTTTTCACCCCCCTCACTTTCGTGGGGGGCGGCGGCTGTCTCTCGGTGAAGGGTGGATTTTAAGGGGCGCACAAAAAAGTATTCTTTTCTTCGGGTGGATTGTTTAGGATGAATTGGAATTTTTAAATTAAGATTTTTATGCATTCTGGGTGTGCTTTGTGGTTTAACCGCGTTGGCAGGGCAAGGGCGGCCTTGCTGTCTGTGGCAGTTTTGGGGTGGGTGACAGCGGCTGTGGCAGGCACGCCACAGACCATCACCTTCCCAGCCATTCCGGGAAAGATGGTCACGGATGCTCCCTTTTCGCTGCAGGCCACTGCCTCCAGTGGCCTGCCTGTGAGCTACAGCTTGGTGAGCCCAGCCGGAATTGCCACGCTCACCAATGGCACCGTCACACTTCTGGGCATCCCGGGCACCCTCACCATCAAGGCCACCCAGCCGGGAGACGCCACCTATGATCCCGCAGTGGATGTTTACCGTGCCGTGGTGGTCGCCCGGGGAAGATTTGTCAAAATAGCGCAAGGGTCCACTGCTTCGCACGGCCTGGGTATCAAGGAGGACGGCACCCTCTGGGGCTGGGGAAACAACATCAACGGGCAGGTCGGGGTGGATGTGGGCCCCGGAATCTTTAGCCCGGTTCAGGTGGGTGTTGAAACCAACTGGACGCAGATTGCCGTTGGAATGAATTTCAGCGTGGGCATCCGCGATGGCAAGCTATGCACCTGGGGGCGAAATAGCAATGGCCAGCTGGGATTCGGTGACTTCACTGACCGAGCGGTGCCCACGCAGGTGGGCAGCGTCACCTCCTGGACGCGCGTGGCGGCAGGCAACCATTTTGTGATCGCCACCAGATCGGACGGCACCTTGTGGGCATGGGGTGTCAATGCCAATGGTCAGCTCGGCCTTGGCGACTTCACCAATCGCAATGTGCCAACACAGATCGGCAGTGTCATGACCTGGAGCGCCATCGCGGCAGGCAGTGAGTTCGCGCTGGCGCTCAGGAGCAATGGAACGCTGTGGGCGTGGGGATTGAATTCCAGCAGCCAGCTTGGGGACGAAACTGCCATTTCGAGAACCGCGCCTGTGCAGACGGGTGCCGACACGAACTGGGACCAAATAGCGTGCGGTGGCACCTCTTCTTATGCGATCAAAACAAATGGGACTCTTTGGGCGTGGGGGGGCAATTCTTCCAATCAACTGGGCCTTGGAGACTCCACCACGAGGACGGCACCTGCCCAGGTGGGATCGTTGACGTCGTGGACCAGTGTCAGCGGGGGAAATCTGCATGGGATAGCGATCCAGGCGGACGGGAGCCTGTGGGCGTGGGGCGGTTCAGGCAATCTGGGAGCCTTGGGTGTGGGAGATAACATTGGCCGCGTGTCGCCCACACGGATCGGAACGGATAGTGACTGGCTCTCGGCTTCAGGCGGGACCACATTCTGCCTCGCTCTCAAGTCGGGCGGTTCCTTATGGTCAGCCGGGAGCAACGAGAGCGGCAGGCTTGGGTATCCGATGGGCACCTTTCGACCTATCAAAGGAGGAGGGATACGTTCTCTGGCTCAAGGCATCTCATCCACCTACTTCGTGTGCGAGGATGGAACGCTGTGGGGCTTGGGGAGGGGTGTCATGGGCGAAGGGGTGCCTGTCACCGCCATGACACCTGATCAAATTGGTTCGGCAACCAACTGGAGCCGTGTGACGGCGGGATTCAATCACTACCTGGCGTTGCGAACGGATGGCACGTTATGGGCGGCTGGCAATGGGGCGGTCGGACAGATTGGTGATGGGGCGGGAACGACACGCCTGAGCTTGGTTCAGGTGGGAACTTCCTTGTGGCAAAGCATTGCCACAGGGCTCCAGCATAACATCGCCATACGTAGTGATGGCACCCTGTGGGGGTGGGGTAACAATTCCTCCGGGCAGGTGGGCGACGGCACCCCTGTGCAAAAAAACAGCCCTGTTCAAATTGGCACGGCCAATGACTGGGTGTTTGTGGCGTGTGGGGACAACCACAGCTTCGCGATCAAGAGCACAGGAACTCTGTGGGCCTGGGGCGCCAATAGCTCCGGCCAGCTCGGGGACGGCACTACCACTCAGCGTAACTCACCCGTTCAAGTGGGAACAGGCTCCGACTGGTCGAGGGTGGCAGGGGGGGGAGCTCATTCTCACGGCGTGAAGACAAACGGAACGCTGTGGGGCTGGGGAACCAACGGATTTGGCAATCTTGGGGATGGTACCTCCACCCAGCGCAACGCGCCAGTGCAGATCGAAACCAACACAACCTGGACCACGGTGGCAGCCTACTCCCAGCATAGTGTGGCGCTGCGTTCTGACGGAACGGCCTGGGGCACTGGAGGCAATTATGCCGGTCAGTTGGGAACAGGCGAGAGCGTCAGCAAAAAAAACTTTGTCAAACTTGGCGGACATGACATGTGGTCTGCATTGGCCACTGGCAAGGGGCTTTTAACCGCCGCTGTGACGGCTGATGGGACTGTCTGGGGCACGGGCAATCATACGGATTATCAACTAGGTGCTGACGAACGCCTCAACTCCAAGTTTGAGCCGATTCATCCTCCCATTGGCACGCAAGCAGCCACTTTCCCGGCCGTCACTGTCCCTTCTTACAACACCCCCGTTCCGCTGTCCGCCTTCTCCAGCAGTGGTCTGCCTGTGAGCTATTACGTGAGCGGGCCGGCAACCTTGAACAATGGAGCTCTTACGGTGACCGGCCCGGGTGAGGTCAAGCTGATCGCTTTTCAAGGGGGCGAACGCCCCGCATGGCACAGTGCCCCGGCGGTTCAGGCGGCAGTGGTCGTTCCACCAACCGTGGGCGGGGGCTTCGCGGCAAACATCTCCGCACACGGAGCCACGCTGGGCGCCTCAGCGGGCGCGGGTGGCGGCGCTGCCACGGTCACGTTTGAATATGACTCTGACATCACCGGCTCCGCCTACGCCTTCAGCGTGCCCGCAGCTGCCTCTCCGCTCGCGGCGGGTTTTGCCGAGGTCGCTGTCACTGGCAGCATTGCAGGCCTGGAGGCCGGCACCTTGTATTACTACCGGGCCACAGTGACCAACATCGCTGGCAGCAGGTCTGTCACGGGCACTTTCACCACCAGCGCCACGCCCTTCTCGCAATGGGCTGCCGCCCAGGGACTGGCGGGGAGCGCGGCGCATACGACTGCTGACGCGGACGGAGACGGCCTGCCAAACCTGCTGGAATGGGGCGCGGGCACCAGTCCTGCCTCGGCGAGTGTGTTGTCACCGCAGACTGCGGTGAACGCCGGAAACATCGAGTTCATCTACACACGCAGCGTGGCCGCCATGACTGGCGGCGCAGGATTCTTCGTGGAATGGAATGACGTCCTGGGAACCAGCGGCTGGGCCAGCACCGGTGTAAGCGAGACGATCCTGTCCAACAATGGAACAGTGCAGCAGGTGAAGGCCACGCTGCCCGCCGGCAACGCCGGACGGCGCTTCGTGAGGCTGAAAGTCACCGCCCCGTGATAAAGCGTCCAGAGTACAAGCTGGCTGCCCGTCTTATGTTTGCCTACGGGCTGAAGGCCCACTCCGGCGCGTTCATCAGCGCCCAGAGCACGTCCTCAAGGCGGCTGCGCCACCCGGCGTTCAGCCTGGCGGTGGGCGGCTCGCCTTTGCGGGCGGCGGCTTCCTGGGCCAGGCGGACGGTGGTGGCCTCGCCGTCCAGGTGGTTGGACCAGCTCACATACTTCTCACGCTCCCGGGTCACGGGCGGCTCCGGGCGGATGTCGGCGGCCGGGACGATGCGCGTGGCAAAGCCTGCGGACAGGTGCTTCGTGTAGGCTTCCTTCTCCGCCGTGGTGGGCTTGCGGGTCAGCAGCTTGAGGAAAAGCTGGTCGATGAACTGGTCGAGCGATTCCTCCTGCAAGGCCAGCGCGGTGATGCCGTGGTCGTCGCTCAGGCGGGTCAGCCACACGCCCACGGTGCCGTTGCTCAGGATCGCAGGCTGCAGCACGTTGGGGTCAGCGTCGCGCTTGCTGATGGGGTCCTGGCGGGAGCCGCGCCAGCCGAAGGCGCTCAGCACGTCCGCCACGGCCTGGATGCGCGGCAGGGCCAGGCTCGGGCGGTCGCGCTCATTGCTGGTGCTCGTCAGCATCCAGGAGCGGTGCGGCTTGCCCAGGGTGATGCTGTTGCGCAGGTCGCGCTGGTTGTCGATGTCCAGGCACACCTCCTCGGTGTGGAAGGGCTTGCCCGTGGCGGCAAAGAGGCTGTCCACGATCTGCTCCGCATACAGGCGGCGCGGCGCGGGGGAGGTGTAGAGCGGGCTGGGCAGCTTCAGCTCCGTGTCCGTGGCGCGCTGGTAGGCGTGGCTGTTGAGGATGATGCGGGCCAGCTGCTTCATGTCATAGCCACCGCGCACAAACTCACGGCCCAGCCACTGCATCAGCTCCGGGTGCGTGGGCCTGCCCTTTTCCCAGTCCTCCACCGGCTCCACGATGCCACGGCCCATGAAGCGCGCCCAGACGCGGTTCGCCGTCACCTGCGCAAAGCGCTCATTCTGCGGCGCGGTGATCATCGCGGCCAGCACGTCGCGGGAGTCATTGGCATCCTCCGCCAGCTTCGCGGCGGACTCGTCGGCAAACTCGTCAAAGGGCCACTTCGGCTGCACCTTTGTCCCCGGCTGCAACGTCACCTGGATCAGCGGCTTGCGGCCGCCGGCGTGGATCTTGTCCATCGGCACGCTGCTCGTCTTGGGCACCTCGATCTCCTTGGTGCCAAGCATCGCCGCCAGCTCAAAGAGGTCCTCCTGCAGCCACTTGTGCGTGGGGCTGTCGTGGCAGCGCGCGCACTTCATCTCCACGCCCAGGAAGGCCGTGCTCACGATGGTGCCCTTCGCCGCCATCGGCACGTCATTCTGGGAGGCGGTGGCAAAGCCGGCCGGGCCGCCCAGGCGCTCGCTGCCCTTCATGCGCAGCAGCTCGGTCACAAAGACATCCATGGGCCGGTTGTCCTGCAGCGCCTCGTAGAGGTACCAGCGGAAGGGGCCCGTGTTGTTCAGCGTGGGGTTCAGCATGTTCGGGTTCTCCGCCAGCACATCCTGCCAGTAGCCCATCCAGTTGTCCGCCCAGCGCGGGTCTTGCAGCAGCTTGTCGATCACCGCCTTGCGGTCCGGGTTTTGCTGGAACGCGGCGATCTCCGCCAGCGTGGGCGGCACGCCGAGGGTGTCGATGTACACACGGCGCAGGAAGGTCAGGTCATCGGTCAAAGGTGTCAGCGTCAGGTGGTCTGCCTGGATCTCCGGCCAGTGCGCGCCTTCCTTGATCCACGTGCTCAGCAGCGCCACCTCCTCCTTGCTCAGCGGCTTGCCCTTCGGCGGCATCACCTCGTCCTCGTCCTCGGAGATGATGCGGGCGATGATGGCGCTGTGGTCCGGCTTGCCCGGCTCGATGGCCGCCCCGTCAGACTTGCCGCCCTTCAGCGCGTCCGCCAGGGAGTCCAGGCGCAGGCCGCCCTTGGCCTTCGTGCCGTGGTGGCACTCATTGCACTTGGCCTCTAGCAGCGGCTGGATCTGCTTGAAGTAGTCCACGCCGCCCTTCTTCGTGCTTTGCGCGTCCACGCTGGCGATCTTGGCCGCCACGAAGTGGTCCACCGCGTTGTTGGCGGGAAAGCCCTGCGGCAGCTCCGGCACGGCCACCTCCCCCGCCTTCGCCAGCCAGGCCTTGGCCGCCTCGCGGCGCTTGTTCCAGTACGGCGCGGCCTGGGCCTGCAGCTCGGCGCGCTTCTTCGCATTCATCGCGTCATACGCCGCGTTGCGCTCCTTCTCATAGGCCGCCCATCCGGCGTCGTTGTAGGGCACCTCGCGCTGTCCGGGGGTGATGAGGCTCCAGCTTTCCGTGCCTTCCTTCGACCATGCCACCACCGTCTCCCCCAGCTCCGGGCGGCGCACGCTCTTGCCCGTGTAGCTGCCCACCAGCGTCTCCAGCACGATGAAGACCGGCTTGCCCGTGCCCTCAAACTCGCACCACGTCTCGCGGTTGCCCGGAGGGGAAAAGCGGAAGTCCGGCCCCAGGTTCAGGTACTCCGCCTGCTCCGCCACCTGATGGTGCCCATCGCTGTCCGCAGGCGGGAAGGGCGTGGTCAGGATCGTCTTGTTGTCGATGTACAGGTTCGTGGCGCCACGGGCGCGCAGCAGCAGGCGGTGCCTGCCTTTGGGGAAGGTCACGCTGGCGGCGGCGCGCAGCAGGAAGGGCACATGGCGGTCGCCACGCACGCCGGACTCCACATACTTCAGCGGCACATTGCAGAAGCCGAAGACATCCTCCGTGTAGCTCTCGCCCACTTTCGGGTGCTCGCTGGGCCAGGCGTTGGCATCGGGCATGCCTTCCTCCGCCAGTTGCACCAGCACGCGGCCGGCCGGCACGTCCTTCTTCGCGATCGGCGGCGGCGGCGGCACGAACTGGTACTTCGCCTTCAGCGCCTCCGTGTCCACCGGGCCGCGATAGACCGCCACCTCATCCACCCAGCCGGAAAAGGAATGGGAGGCCGCCAGCGTGGACCCGCTGCCCAGCATCACAGCGTCGCCATCCATCACCGGGCCGCGGTCCGTCTCGCCGCCCATGTCCCAGGTGCCGTCCGTGGGCCGGCCGTCGATGTAGCCCTTGATGCTCTTCGGCTTCCCGTAGGTGTAAGTGACCACGATGTGGTGCCAGCCGTTCTGCGGCAGCGTCTCCTTGGACCACCAGCGGTGCCACGCGCCCTTCTTGCCGGGGACGTCCGCGCTGTGGAAGAGGAAGCCGATCTGCGCGCCCGTCCGCGTGCCCTGAAGCCGCAGCGCATAGTTCTGGTTGTTCGCGCCAAATTCCTTCGTGCCCAGGCGGCCCTTGCCGATCACGTAGGGCGCGCCCGTCACATTGGCGGGCTTCACCCACGCCTCCAGGGTGATCGTCTCATTCAGGCCGAAACGCAGATCCTCGCTGTCGGCCACCTTGATGGCGGACTTGGTGCCGTCGCCGGTGAAGCGCATGGCCGTGTTGTCCTTGCGGAAACCGGGGAAGCTGGGGGCGCGTGGGCCGGGCTCCTTTTCGCCCTCGAAATGCCACTGCATCACCGGCTTGGCCAGGGGCTTGTCCGTGACATCATTGCCCGCTGCCGCGTCATTCTGCGCGGCGGCCAGGGGGGAAAGGAAAAGGGTGCTGAGGACGAAAACAGAGCGCGTCATGCTGCTATCAACGGCATTTGGAGCGATCTTTCAGCATTTCACGCACCCCACTTTAGTGAGGGAGGGGGGGCGGGGTGGCCGATCAGACAGGACAGGGCAGTACTGCTGCCGCATTCAGGCTAGTACTGCTGCCGCATTCGGCTGCAGCGAGCGTCTCCTGGTCTTCGCGATGGCCCAGGACATGGCGAGCGTCTCCACGCCTCCGAATAACACCCAAGACCCAGCGCGGATCAGGATACGCACGCCGCAGGCCAGTGAGCCAGCGGTAC
>CAZPSQ010000242.1:0-9045 GCA_964588755.1 uncultured Prosthecobacter sp.
TTGCCAGTTTAATATCACCCCGCATCTCGAAAGAGGTGCGGGGTGCTTTGTTTTATGCCCTCGCCATGAATCACGCCTGCAGCACTGAATCCCAGCTCAGCCAGACCGAGGAGTTCCTCCACACCCAGATTCCCATCACCCGCGCCATGGGCGTGCGGGTGGAGTCGTGGGAGGCCGGGCGGCTTGTGCTCACCGCGCCGCTGGAGATCAATCATAACCACCTGGGCACCGCCTTTGGCGGCAGCTTGGCCGCGCTGGCCACCCTGGCCGGCTACGCCTGCCTCTGGTTGGAACTGGGGGACCGTACCGCGCATGTGATCATCGCCGAAAGCACACTGTCCTATCGCCGCCCCGTGCGCGGAGAACTGCGTGCCGTGTGCCACCGGCCGGAAGGGGAGGTCTTGGCGGCTTTCAAGTCCGCCTTTGCGCAGACAGGCAAGGCCCGTGTCCGCCTTTCTGTGGCGGTGGAGGGCGCCCAAGGCACCGTGGCCGTGGAGTTCAGCGGCACCTTTGTGGCGCGGCGTGGAGGCCTCTGATGCCCAATAGGAGGTCTTCGGCTGCCAGTTGCTCGCCTCAGCAGGCGGACGGATGCAATGCCAGGCACGCCAGAACCTCGGAACGCTGGCCCGCATGGATGCTCTCCAGCGTGATGGAGTCTGCGCTCAGCACGACCGGACCGGAAGGCCAGAATGCCCTAATGGCAGCCAAGGTGCCTGCGGCCAGCGGCGGCCGCGCGAGGGTGATGTGTGGCATGAACTTCCTCCGGTGGGGCGAAAGCGCGGAAAGCGGTCCGCCATGCAGCCGTGCTGCCAGCTTGTCCAACAACGCATGAGGTCCCACCGGCAGCCAGCAATGGTCGTCCCCGCTGCGCTCCGGCGGCAGAAGAGAAACATCAAAAGCCATGAACTCATTCGCCACCCTCTGGCAATGGTCGATCAGATCCTCGTCGGACACCCCGGGCAGATCGAAAGGGAACACCAGTGTGATGTGCGCTGGCAGGAACGGATGCAGCCAGTCAAAGCACTGCCGCAGTGCCTCAATCTCAGGGCATAGGCTGGTGTCGGGGATGATGTGGATGGCCCGCAGCATTTTGGGGATTTATCGCAGTTTCCCTGGCCATGCATGGGAGGTGCCCACGCATGACCGGAGAGCCTGCCTGTCAGCGGTTCGATGCCTTTACCGTCCGCTCACGCCAGCCACCTTGGGTTTCTTCGGCGCTTTCGGCTTGGCCTCGCGCGGTGGGAACTCCCAGCTCAGGATGCGTTTCTCGCCGGGGGAGCAGACAAGGAAGGCGCTGAAGGGGCGGCCCTTCTTCGAGATCATGTTTTCGATGAGCGCGGTCTTGCCGTCCGCAAAGAACTGGCGCGCGTTTTCCGGTGTGATGTCCTTCTGGCAGAGTTTCTTCGGCAGGCGGGCGTTGCACTTGCTGGTCTCTGTCGCGGCGATTTTGCACTGGTAGCCGTCCGGCGTGTCGTAGATTTTTTCGCCGCTGCGGCCTTTTTTGGCGCACACAGGGCAGTCGGTGATCACGGGGCATTCCTCCCAGTTGAAGCTGTCGGGGTCCATGCCGCCGTCGAACACAAAGCTGATCTTCATGTCGTCCTTGATCTGTAGCGCGGCGGTGAAATCCTTGCCCTTCTTGCTGCGGAAGCCCTCCAGCGGCCCCACAAAGCGCGTTTCAATCAGTGCCTTGATCTCCTCGTCGCTCAGCGGGCGGTTGGCCACGGTCTTGTACACGCGCACCTTGCACTTGGGGCCTTTGCAGGCGTAGAACTCCTCCGTCTGCTTGTAGCCTTCCTTGCTGCCGCAGACGCCGCAGGTCACGGCGTGGGGGAAGTCGGGGAAGACCTGCTCCTTCGCGGCCTTGGAGTAGGCGCGGGTCTTTTCCACCACCTGCTTCGTCACGCTGCGGATGTCCCGCATGAAGCTCTCGCGGTCCAGCACGCGCTGCTCCATCTGGCGCAGCTTGTACTCCCACTGGCCGGTCATCTCGGGGGAGCTCAGCGCGTCAATGCCGATGGCGCTGATCTGGTCGATCAAGGCCAGGCCCTTCGCCGTCACGTGCATGTCACGCTGCACGCGCTCGATGTAGCGGTCCATGATGAGGCCTTCGATGATGGCCGCGCGCGTGGCGGGCGTGCCCAGGCCGCGCTCGCTCATGGCCTCGGCCAGCTCCTCGTCCTCCACAAATTTTCCGGCCGTCTCCATGGTGCCCAACAGGGTCGCCTCCGTGTAGCGGGGCGGCGGCTTGGTCATGTGCTCGTTGACCTCCACGTCCAATGTCTGGGCTTTGTCGCCATCATGGGCGGCCACCAGCAGCTTGGCGTTGTCGCCCTCGTCAGCGGCCTCCTCGGCGGCTTTCTTGCCATACACGGCCAGCCAGCCGGGGGCCTTCATCACCTTGCCCTCGCTCTTGAAGGCGTCCTGCCCCACGCGGGTGATGCGGGTCGTCACCTCAAATTCAGCGGCAGGGAAAAACACCGCCACAAAGCGGCGGGACACCATGTCGAAAATCTTCTGCTCGGCCTCCGGCAGCTCCTTCGGCGGGATCTGCCCGGTCGGGATGATGGCGAAGTGGTCGCTGACCTTGCTGTTGTCAAAGATGCGCTTGTTCGGCCGCACCCAGCCGTTGTCCAGCGCGGTGGCGGCGTGCGTGCCCAGCTCATGCGGCAGGGCGTCCTGCTTGCGGCTGTCGTGGCTGGCGAAGGTTTTGAGCGTGCCGATCACCGTGGGCAGGTAATCCTCCGGCAGGTGGCGGGAGTCCGTGCGGGGGTAGGTCAGGACCTTGAACTTCTCATACAGCGCCTGGGCGATTTGCAGCGTGCGGCGGGCGGAGAAACCAAAGCGGTTGCTGGCCTCCCGCTGGAGGCTGGTCAGGTCATACAGGCCGGGCGCCGCCTTGCGCGCGGGCTTGGTCGTCTGCTCGATCTTGCCCGGCTGGCCCTGGCAGCGGTCGGCAATGGCCTGCGCCGTTCCCACGTCCCACAGGCGTTCCGCCTTCTTGTGCTCGTCATTCTCGTCCTTCTTGAAGCTCTCGTCGATCCAGCGGCCCTGGTACTGGCCCGCAGCCACTTCAAAAAGGGCGATGGCCTCAAAATACGTGCGCGGCACAAATGCGGCGATCTCCTTTTCCCGCTTGGCCATGATGGACAGGGTAGGGGTCTGCACCCGGCCCACCGGCGTCAGGCGGAAACCGCCGTGGCGGGAGTTCAGCGCCGTCAGCGCGCGGGTGCCGTTGATGCCCACCAGCCAGTCGCTCTCACTGCGGCACTTCGCCGCGTCTGCCAGCGGCAGCATGTCAGCATCACTGCGCAGATTCTTATAGGCGTCCAGGATCGCGCCCTGGGTCATGGACTGCATCCACAGGCGCTTGATCGGCTTTTTGGTGCCGGTGGCGTCCACAATGTAGCGGAAAATCAGCTCCCCCTCGCGGCCGGCGTCGCATGCATTGATCAGCGTCTCCACATCCTTGCGCTTGATCAGCTTGCTCAGCACTTTATAGCGGTCGGCGCTGCTTTCGATGGGGTTCAGCTCAAATTCCTCCGGCATGATCGGCAGGCTGGTGAAGCCCCAGCCCACCTTCTTGCCGTTCACCATCGGCATGCCCAGCTCCAGCAGGTGGCCCACGGCGGAGGAAATCACGTGCGTCTCATTCTCATACCAGTCCTTCTCCTTGGCAAAGGGCTTCATGCCGGGGGCTTTGGCCAGGGCGCGGGCGAGGTCGGCAGCGACGCTGGGTTTTTCGGCAATGATCAGGGCTTTGGACATGTGCGGATGAACAGTTAAAAAGGCTTGAAGGGGCTACTTAGGGCACGCAATCGACCCAAATGTCAAGGAGGGCGCGCTTGGGTCCCCCAAAGCGCCCTGGCTGTTCACTCATACGCCCACCAGGGAGATTGCGACGTTTCCACCGAAGCACACCGCCACATCCGACTCTGGATCCTGCGGGCGGGAGGCATAGCACGCGGTGTACAGATATCCTTCATCCCCCTGGGTGTACGCCACCATTAGGGGGGACTTGGCGGGCTCGCAGCGCACGCGGGGCGGCAGCACGGCCGGGCCGGTGGGGAGGTGGGGGAGATTGATGTTCCAAAAAGATCGGCTGGGCTGGTCCTCCGCGCGGATTTCCTGCAAAATCTCCGCCACCCAGGCGGCCGCCCGGTCCCAGTCCAGCACCAGATCACGGATCAGGTAGTGTGACAGCGCAAAGGAGCGCACGCCATGGTACGCCGCCTCCCGCGCTGCGGCCACCGTGCCGGAAATGACGATGTCCTGCCCCATGTTCCCCCCCGCGTTCACCCCGGAAAGGACCAAGTCCGGCCTCACATCCAGCGCGAAGAGGGCGATGCGCACACAGTCCGCCGGCGTGCCATGCACAGCGTGGCGGTTTTCCGCGCGCTGCTCCACTTTCAGCGGCTGGTGTGTCGTCACCCGGTGCCCGCACTGGCTGTGCTCCAGGGCAGGGGCCACAGTGGTGCAGCGCCAGCCAAGCTGCGCCGCCGCCTTCTCCAAAGCGCGCAGGCCTGGGGCCTCGATTCCGTCGTCGTTGGTCAGTAGCACGTGCATCGTTGTCTAGGCCAGGTCCAGGATGACTTTGCCGCCGCGCCCACCCTGCTGCGCACGCAGGATGGCCTCCTTAAAATCCTCCAGCGGCACGATCTGGTCGATCGCCGTCACCAGCTCCCCCCTTTCGATCAGCGCTGTCAGCGGATCCAGCACAGAGCGCAGCTCCGCGCTGCTGGCCTTCTCCAGCCATTTGGTGATCCACAGGCCGGTCAGGGTCAGGCTCTTAAAGATGAGGAATTTGTTTGGCACCTTCAGGCTGCGGCGGCTCATGGCACCGTACGTCACCAGCGTGCCGCCGGGGCTGAGCAGGTCCATCAGATGGATGGCGCTGTCTCCACCCACCGCGTTCGCCGCCAGCGGCACCTCATTGTCTCCCAGGGCCGCCTTCGCCTCGGCCACGCCCTCGGGGGTGTCCAGCACCACCACATCAGCCCCCAGGTCCTTCAGTTCGGGGATGAGTTCCGCGCGGCGCACAAAGTTCACTGTCTTGCAGCCGAAATGATGCGCCAGTTGGATGAAGGCACGGCCCACGCCGGAATTGGCCGCATTCTGCGCCACCCAGTCCCCCTCGCCTAGCTTCGTGTTGTAGTGTTTCAGCAGCGCCCAGGCGGTGACGGGGTTGACCCGCAGCATGCTGGCCTGCACCGGGTCGAGCTGCGGCGGCAGTTTGGCAAAGTACTGCTCCTCTGCCGTGAGGTGCTGGGTCCAGCAGCCCGTGCCCAGCAGCGGAATCACCGCGTCTCCCGGCGTCAGGGAGCTCACGTTCGGCCCCACCGCCTCCACCTCCCCACAGCCTTCATGTCCGGGGATGCATGGCGGATGCGCCACCCGGCCGTAGGTGCCCTCGATGAAGTTCAGATCAGCGGGATTCACCGGCGCATAGCGCATGCGCACACGCACCTCATGCCCGCTGGGCGGCGGCAGCACGCGCTCCTGGAGCTGCAGCACTTCGGCGGGGTTTCCGGTACGGTCGAACTGGATGAAACGGGAGGATGCCATGTGATCCTATACGTGTGCCGAGGCAGAGAAAGGTCAAGGAGGCCGTTCAATCGCTTGAACGCGTATTACCAGTCATGAAACTCACCCTCCTGCTCGTCCTCCTGCTCAGCGCAGGCATCGTCTCCGCCGCCGACACCACGGGTGTCCCACCCTCCTACCCGCTCAAAAAATGTGTCGTTTCCGATGAGGACCTCGGCAGCATGGGCAAGCCGGTCAAAGTGACCCATGAGGGCACCGACGTGTACCTGTGCTGCAAGTCCTGCGCCAAAGACTTCAAAAAAGAACCCGCCAAGTACGTGGCGATGGTGAAGGCCGCACAGGCCGGGAAAAAGTAGGCGCGCATGCGGGCTGCACTCTGTCTGTCATGGGATGCAGTCATCCCGTCCCGTCCTGCGTTTCGCGCCAGTGTCTGCTGTTTTTCCCGAGCACTTCGGCCATGGGGGGCGATTTAATGGGTGTGACAAAAGATACGAAATAGAAAGGAATGGCCCTCCCATGACACTGGCCGACTTGCAGCGATTTCGCGGAGCCTCCATCAGTCTTGGAGTGGATGGCGCGGAAGCCCTTGGCATGCTGTGGTTCTCTGAAGACGACGCGCCTTACATCAGCACCCTTTGCTTTGTGAACTCGCACAAAAAATGCCCCGCCCTCAAGCACTTCCTCTCTCCTGCGGACATCGCCACCATCCGCAAGAAGGACGCCACCCACCTGACATCCGGTATTGAGCTGGACACCGGCCGCACCAGGGACTCATGACCGGCCGCGCGGCCGTCCGCTCCTGTGGTGGAAGCTGCCGGACGAAAGCAGGAAGGAGAGCCTGGGCTTTTTGAAGGAAATGCTTGTGGGCACGGTGAGTTTCTCCAGCAGCGGGCGGAAGCTTTCCCACAGGATCACATCGCGCAGCTTGAGGATGCCGGTGCTTTTGGCTGCCACGGCCTGCTCATGCGCGGTGGCGCTGAAGAGGCCTCCCCCTCGCTCGGTCTTGCGATAGCGTTTCATGCCCCTTCTCATGGCGCACGAATCACGCCACCGAAAGCCTCTCCCGGGAAAATACGGTTTCCAGAGGTGCCCTAAAGTACAGCTTGCCGCATTCAGGATAGTACTGCTGCCGCATTCGGCTGCAGCGGGCGTCTCCTGACTTTCGCGATGGCCCAGGGTGTGGCGTGGGTCAGGGGACGTTCGCCGCAGGCCAATGGGCCAGCGGTACTCCAGGCATTCGCCAGCGGAAAGTACTGCTGCCGCATTCGGCTGCAGCGAGCGTCTCCTGACTTTCGCGGTGGCCGAGGGTGTGGCGGGGGGCTGGGGGACGCTCGCCGCAGGCCAATGGGCCAGCGGTACTCCGGAAAAGTACTGCTGCCGCATTCGGCTGCAGCGGGCGTCTCCTGATCTTCGCGATGGCCCAGGGCATGGCGTGGGTCGGGAGCCGCTACGTTCCGCAGGCCAGTGGGCCAGCGGTACCCCAAGCCTCCGCAGGCGCTGCGGGCGCGGAGGCGCGCGCGCCAGTGCGGAAAACCCGTTGCAAGCCCCCGTGTGGCTGCTAACGCATCCGAACTGACCTCACCTATGATCGTAGCCCCTAAAATCCGTGGATTCATCTGCACCACCGCTCATCCGGTTGGCTGCGCCAAGCATGTCGCCGACCAGATCGCCGTGGTGAAAGGCCGCGGCCCCATCGCCAACGGGCCGAAGAAGGTGCTCGTCATCGGCTCTTCCACCGGGTATGGCCTGTCCTCCCGCATCGCCGCCGCCTTCGGCTCCGGCGCGGCCACCATCGGCGTGTTCTTTGAAAAACCTGCCGAGTCCGACCGCTGCGGCACCGCCGGCTGGTACAACACCGCCGCCTTTGAAAACGAGGCCAAGGCCGCCGGCCTCTACGCGCGCTCCTTCAATGGCGACGCCTTCTCCGACGCGATGAAGGACGAGGTCATCGCCGCCATCAAGGCCGACCTCGTCCAGGTGGACTGCGTCGTTTACAGCCTCGCCTCCCCGCGCCGCACCCACCCGCAAACGGGCGAGGTCTTCAAGTCCGTGCTCAAGCCCATCGGCGGCAGCTACACGAACAAAAACCTAAACACCACCACCGGCGTGGTCAACGAGATCACCATCGACCCCGCCAACGAAGACGAGATCGCGCAGACCGTGGCCGTCATGGGCGGCGAGGACTGGGAAATGTGGCTGGACGCCCTCCTCAAGGCCGGCGTGCTGGCCAAGGGCGTGCAGACCGTGGCCTACTCCTACATCGGCCCGGAAGTAACCTGGCCCATCTACAAAAACGGCACCATCGGCGGCGCCAAGGAGGACGTTGAGCGCGTGCAGCGCGCGCTGGATGAAAAGCTCGCCCCCCTCAACGGCAAGGCATGGGTCTCCGTGAACAAGGCTCTCGTCACCCAGGCCAGCTCCGCCATCCCCGTCGTTCCGCTCTACATCTCCCTCCTCTACAAGGTCATGAAAGACGAGGGCACCCATGAGGACTGCATCGAGCAGATGGACCGCCTCTTTCGCGACCGCATGTACGGCGGCAGCCCCCAGCCCGACGAGGCCGGCCGCATCCGCGTGGACGACTGGGAGATGGCCCCCGCCGTGCAGCAGCTGGTGGACGACCGCTGGAAGGAAGTGAATACCGAAAACCTCGCCCAGCTCGGCGACTTCGCCGGGTATCAGTCCAGCTTCCTCCGCCTCTTCGGCTTCGGCCTGGAAGGCGTGGACTACAACGCCGACGTGGACGTGGGCACCGCCATCCCTTCGCTGAAGTAAGGCAGGCGGCGGACCAACCCAAGACGAGCTTTGAAAACGCCTGGCGGGATGCATTCCGGCCGGGCGTTTTTGCACTCGGCGCGGCGGCTTCACGGCCAGCATCAGCCGTAAAAGCTCCGGAAAAGTACTGCTGCCGCATTCGGCTGCAGCGAGCGTCTCCTGACCTTCGCGATGGCCCTGGGTGTGGCGTGGATCAGGGGACGCTCGCCCGCAGGCCAATGGGCCAGCGGTACCCCGGACTCTCGCCAGCGAGGGCTTGGGAAAGTACTGCTGCCGCATTCGGCTGCAGCGCGCGTCTCCTGACCTTCGCGATGGCCCTGGGTGTTGGCGTGGCGTCTCCTGGCTCCTCGCGATGGCCCTGGGTGTGGCGTGGATCAGGGGACGCTCGTCCGCAGGCCAATGGGCCAGCGGTACTGTGGACTTGCGTGGGTGCAAAGGCCAAAGCGCAGGCTTCACCGCCTCCAAAGCGGTGTTGCCGATGCAGTTCTGCGCCTTGCATCCCTGCCACCGCACCCCAAGACGCTGGCGCGAGACTCGCTCACCCGCAATTCCTCACGCGGAACTGCTTCGGCGTCATGCCGGTGCGTTTGCGAAACTGCTGGGTGAAGGCGCTTTGGTCGCAGAAGCCGTGGTTCAGGGCCACCTCGATGATGGGCGCGGATGTCTTCGCCAAGGCCTCCGCCGCAGCCTGGATGCGGAGGCGGAGCATGAGCTCATGTGGTGACA
>CAZPSQ010000243.1:0-9019 GCA_964588755.1 uncultured Prosthecobacter sp.
TGATCCACGCCGCGACAATGGTGACGGCGGGCGTGTTCCTCGTCTGCCGGATGTCACCCCTGTACGAATACGCGCCCGAGGCGTCGGCCTTCATCACCGTCCTGGGTGCCACGACGGCCTTCTTCGCCGCGACCGTGGGTCTGGTGCAGAACGACATCAAGCGCGTGATCGCCTATTCGACCTGCTCGCAGCTGGGCTACATGTTCGTGGCCGCCGGGGTCGGCGTCTATTCGGTCGCCATGTTCCACCTGCTGACGCATGCCTTCTTCAAGGCGATGCTGTTCCTCGGCTCCGGCGCGGTCATCTATGCCTGCCACCACGAGCAGGACATCTGGAAGATGGGCGGCCTGCGCAAGCACATGCCGGTGACGTTCTGGACCTTCGCCATCGGCACGGTGGCGCTCATGGGCTTTCCTTGGGTCACCAGCGGCTTTTGGAGCAAGGAAGAAGTGCTCGGCGCGGCCTTCAACAGCGGCTCCCGCATCCTCTTCTATGGTGCTGCTCTCACCGCGGTGCTGACCTCCTTCTACATGACGCGTCTGCTGATCGTGGCCTTCTTTGGGAAGGCGCGCACGGAATCCGCGCATCACGCGGCGGAGGTGCCGGTCGTCATGGGCCTGCCATTGGCCGTGCTGGCCATCTTTTCACTGTTCTCCGCCACCCCGTGGTTCACCACCTTTTTCCACGCCATGGTGCCCGCGCCGCATCCTGAGGGACACGGGCACACCGTGCTGGCCGCCTCTTTGATCGCCCTCCTGGTGGGAAGCGGTGGCGCCATCTTCCTCTACCGGGGCAAGGACAAGGACCCGGTGAGCATCAAGCTGTTCGCCAACAAGTTTTACTTCGACGAGATCTATGCCGTGATCGTCCGTGTGTTTCAGGATCGTCTGGCCTGGATCGTCACCGCGCTGGAACGCGTGTTTGTTGACGGCCTTGTGGCCCGCCTGCCTGCGGCGCTCCTGGCCCGCCTCGGCTCGGTCACCCGCCACCTGCAGGGCGGCCACCTGCAGGGCTACACCTTTTTGTTGGGCGGCGGAGTCATCGCCGTGGTTTATCTCGTCGTGTTTGTGCTGCCCCGCGTGGGGCATTGATGGAGAATTGAATGAGCGTTCTTGAACTAATCATCGCCCTGCCGCTGCTGGCCGCCCTGGCCATCTGGGCGGGTGCGCCCGCGCGGCTCACCTCCATCCTTGCCACCACATTCAACCTCGGGGCGGTCCTGGTCCTCTGCTCGCAGTATGCCAGCGCAGGCGGCACGGGGCTGAAGTTCGTCCACTCGGTGCCCATCCTGGAAAATCCGGCCATGAACTTCGCCGTGGGCGCCGATGGCGTCTCGCTGATCCTGGCCCTGCTGACCACGCTGGTCATGCTCGCGGCCATCTGGCAGATCGAGGACCGGCCGAACATCTTCTACATCGCCTCCCTGCTCATCGGCTGCGGGGCGCTGGGCGCCTTCCTCACCACGGACGTGTTCTTCATCTACGCCTTCCATGAGCTGGCGCTGATCCCCACCTTCCTCATGATCGCCCTGCATGGGCGTGCCGACCCGGCCCAGCGCAAGGCCGTCGCCTGGAAGACCACCATTTACCTGGGCGCGGGCAGCCTGGTGCTGCTGGCCGGTCTGGCCTGGGTGGTGCTGGAGTTCAGCGGCGGCTCCAGGCTCACCTTCGACCTGGAGGCCCTCCGCGCGCAGGCCGCCGCCGCCCCGCTGTCTCCTGAGAAGCAGGCGCCGATTTTCTTTGTGCTGCTGATTGGCTTCGGCACCCTGGTCAGCCTGTTTCCCTTCCATAGCTGGGCCGCCCCGGCCTACGCCACCGCGCCGACGCCTGTGGCCATGCTTCACTCCGGCGTGCTGAAGAAATTCGGCCTCTACGGCCTGCTGCGCATCGCCCTGCCACTGCTGCCGCAGGGCGCGCAGGTCGAGTGGGTGCAGAACGCCCTGCTGCTCATGCTGCTGGGGAACATTCTGGTGATGGGCTTGGTCACCATCCACGCCAACCGCCTCGACGACACCCTCGCAAACTCCAGCGTCATGCACATGGGCTACATCTTCCTCGGCCTTGCCGCCGGGACGGAGCTCGCCCTCAAAGGCGCGGTGATCCTCATGTTTGCCCACGGCGTGTCCATCGCCCTGCTGTTCGCCCTTTGTGGCCGCATGCGCAACCAGCTCGGCACGTTGGAATACGCCAAGCTCGGCGGTCTGGCCTCCCATGCACCGGCCTTCACCGTTTTCTTCGCCTTCGGCACCTTTGCCAGCATCGGCCTGCCGGGCCTGACGAACTTCGCCGGTGAGCTCATGATCTTCGTCGGCAGCTTCGGCAGCGTGACCGGCGGCCTGACTAACCTTCACTGGACGGTCATCCTGGCTCTCTGGGGCGTGGTGATGAGCGCCGTTTACATGCTGCGCGCTTACCGCAATGTGTTCCATGGCAGCGCCAGCACAGGCCTGTTCATGATTGATCCCGCTTTCCCCCAGCGCCTGCCGTTCATCCTGCTTGCCGCCACGCTGCTGGTCACCGGCTGCTGCCCCTGGCTGCTGCTCAACCTCCTGAAATCCGCGCTGTAAGCCTAAACCCCTGCCATGTGCGTTTTTTCCATCGAAGCCGGCCTAGCGATCCTTGGCCTTGTCCTCCTCCTGGTCGAGGCCTTCAAGCCTGACATCTCCCGCCGCACGCTGGGCCTCACCGCCATTGCTGGCACGGCGCTCGCGCTGGTCCTGCTGTTTGTGGCGGATCATTCCAGCCAGCCCGCCTTCATGCAGCCCTGGCACCAGCTCGACACGCTGGCCTTGTTTTACAAGGGATTCTCCCTCGTCATCACCCTGCTGGTGCTGTGGCTGACGCTGGAGTGCTCCTCCTACCTCTCCCGTTTCACCGTGGAAGGAAAGCTGGCCGAAATGTTCAGCCTCCCCCTCATTGTTTGCTCCGGCATGATGTGGATGGCCTCCGCCCGCGACCTCGTCACCGTTTTCGTGGCCTTGGAGCTCGTCACCGTCAGCTTCTACGTGCTTGTCGCCTTTGCCCGCAAAAGCGCGTTCAGCCTGGAGGCAGGCGTGAAATATCTCATCCTGGGCGCGCTTTCCACCGGCGTGCTGGTGTATGGCATCGCCTGGGTTTACGGTGCCACGGGTTCCATGAACTTCGCCGAGATCGGCAAGGCGCTGGCGAACCCGGCCACGGACAAGACCGCCGCGCTTTTCGGTGCCGCGTTGCTCCTGTGCGGCCTCGGTTTCAAGGTGGCCGCCGCACCCTTCCACATGTGGGTGCCGGACGTGTATCAGGGTGCGCCTACGCCCGTGACCACATTCCTTTCCGTCGGTTCCAAGGCGGCTGGTTTCGTCGTGCTGACCCGTGCGTTGGATGCCTTCCTGGTGCCCGGCTCCATCATCGGCTCTGAGGTGCAGGCCTTCCTGCTGGTGATCGGCTCCCTCACCGCTCTGCTTGGCAGCCTGCCTGCCATGTTCCAGACCAGCGTGAAGCGCCTGCTGGCCTACTCCAGCATCTCCCACGCCGGCTACCTGCTGCTCGCCCTCGCCTGCCGCGACAGCGCCCGGTTTGACCTCTCCTCCGGTGGTATCGTGGCCTTCTATCTGGCCACCTATCTGCCCATGACGGTCCTCGGTTTCCTGGGCTTGGGCCTCATGCGTGCGAATGGCCTTGGCGAGGACCTCAAGGACTTCACCGGTCTCGCCAGGAAGAATCCGCTGCTGGCATTCCTGCTCACCGTCTCCTTCGCCTCCCTCGCCGGTCTGCCGCTGACAGCAGGCTTTATTGGCAAGCTGTTCGTCTTCATCGGTCTGGCCGACCACGGCTACTGGGGTGCTCTGACCTGCGCCGTCATCGCCGCCGCCGCCGGTTTCTACTACTACTTCAAGACCGTGCTGGCCATGTACACCACGGAAGGCACCGATGTCCCCGCTCTGAGCTTTGGTGCCTTCACCAAGGCCCTCGCCGGAGCTCTGGCAGTCATCATCCTGGTGCTCGGCGTGTATCCCCGGCCGCTGCAAAAGGTGCTGGTGCCGCAAAGCGCGGTCGTGGTGGCAAAGTAGGCCGCCCCCCCGGCCACACCATTTTTTCAGCGACCACAGCACGTGGAGGGCCGACGTGGCTTGACTTCCGCAGGTGAAGCTTGGTATTCCTCTTCTGATGAAAAGGATTCGTGGGGTTTTCCTGGGCTGTCTGTCCGCCGTCGCGCTGATGGCGGCGGATGCGCGGGCCGCTGAGCCAGTTTTGCAGGCAGACCTGGATGTCCTGCTTCGTTTCGACTCGCTCTGGCAGTGGAGTCCTGAAGATTTTGAAAAGACCTTCACCCCCAAGGCTGACACCCCGGAAAACCAGCGAAAGCCGCCACAGTTTGAGTGGCTTAGTGCCAGCAAGGAGCGTGCGCGCTTCTCCCGCCGGATGTTCAGCAATGTGGAGACAAAGCTGTCCATGTTCGGCGGCTCCATCAAAGTGGAAGAGGCCGTGCTTGAGTTTGTGAACGGCAGGGCAGCCAGGGCGACGGTGTCCTTCTACAACCGGGGCGACGCAGGCGACATCCAGGTGGCGGACTTTGACCGCATTTTCAAAACCGTGGGCCAGAACCTCGGGCAGGTCACCAAGGTGGCGCCCCGGCGGCAGGTGTTGTCCTCCAACGCGGCCCTGCCTGTCACCGGCTGGATGTGGAGCGCGCCCCATGCGGTGGCCCTGCTGGAGCACAACGACTACGCCAAGACCGGCAAGCCGGAGTTCCTCCGCCTGAAACTGGCCGCGCCCAGCCAGGCGGACTGGAGCATGGGAAAGCTGGCCACGGGCATCCAGCGGATGGAACTGCTGAAGCGTGTCACCAAAAAGCCGGACGGGGATGTCTTCATCTCCGGCGTGCCGATGGTGGACCAGGGGCAGAAGGGCTACTGCGTGGCGGCAAGCTGCCAGCGGCTGTTTGAATACATGCGCATCCCCTGTGACCAGCACGAGATGGCCAGGCTGGTCAGCGTGGACGCCGAAGGCGGCGCGGACGTCAGGGTCATGCAGAAGAGCCTGGCCAGGATTGATGGCGCCTTCAACGTGACCTTCAAGGCGCTGGTGAACCCCGAGCAGTACTATTCCAACAACGGCAAACGGCGTGTTTCAGAAAAGGAGTTCCTCTCCCTGGTCAAAGAATACACGGAGAAAGGTGTGCCGCTGCTGTGGGGGCTGGTCCTGGGCCAGCGGCCGGAAGATCCGCCGCTGCCGGGCAGCGGGCAGGTCAGCGGCGGCCACATGCGCCTCATCATCGGCTACAACGCCGCCAAAAATCAGCTGCTCTTCACCGACTCCTGGGGATCAGGGCATGAGCTGAAGCGCATGGCCATGCTGGACGCCTACGATGTGACCATGGGCGTGTACTCCATGGCGCCGCGCGGGCTGTGAAGAACCAGCCTACTCCTTGCGGCCTTCCTCCACGTCCATCAGGTCGAAGAAGGTCACAATGTCAGCACGGTCGCCCAAGCCGGCTTCCTGCTTGCTAGATTCCAGGCCTTTGGAGGCTGCGTCGTTCCAGCCGCGTTTGAACATGAAACCATTCCAGATCTCGATCTGCTCGGTGGTGGGGCGGTTGCCGTTCTGGCAGCACCACTCCAGGATTTCCTCGTCCGTGCCGCCTTCCAGCGTCCGCGCGCTCAGCTCGTTGAAGTCCACACCCAGGAAGCGGCACACGCGGTCGTCAAAGGTGCGATTGCCCGGCGTGTACCCCAGGTGGTAGCCGGCGGGCAGCTCCCCCTCCTTGGCAAACAGGCGGATCTTGTCTAGGATGCGGCCGAAGACAGCGATGCCACCGACCAAGTCACGCGGGGAACGAATGGGGAATGCCATGCGCTTCTTTTAGCAAGGGCGCATGGCGAGTCAAACCACGTGCTTACTCCGTTTTCTTCTTCCTGGCCGCTCCTTTGCCAGCACCCTTGGCTGGGCGGGAGGCAGGGGCCACCTTTTCACCGGGTTTTGGCAGGGTGGCCTTCACATCCTCCCAGCCAGGGTTGAGCGTGGCCTCGCGGATGGTGAGGTTGCGGAAATCCACGGACTGCCCGGCCACAGTAAAACCAGGGGATGACTTAGGCGTTTTGAATAGATCACTGGCGCCCCAGGCCACCAAGTCATCCACCTTGCCCAGCATCATGTCGCCCACCATTTCCAGGCGGACCTTGTGCCAGCCAGGGGCCAGATCGGTCGGGAAGCGGGCAAACACCACCGCCTTGTCAGGACCTTCGTGGTCATTGTCGTCACGCTGAATGGTCACGGACTTTGGCATGATCAAGATGCGCGCCATGTGGTCCTTCACGGCGTTGATGGACAGGCTGGTGCTCCTGCCGCCTTCAAATTTGAACTCATATTCCACGACGAAGTCCTGCAGCTTGTTCGGCAGGCGGGTCACCGCGCCGTGCTTGTCCGCCTCCAGTTCGGACCCGCGCGTCACGCCGTCCACCAGTTCCCACCTCCCCTTGGCAGCCTTCCAAGGAGCACCGGGGGCGGTGTCCAGCTTGCTTTCATAGATGACCTTGCCGGGGATGGCGAGGAGAGGCTGGTCCTCGGCGTGGCTCCCGAGGGTTGCGGCCAGTACAAGGACGAGGGAGAAGAGGGGAGTCGGGCGCATGGGATGGGCGCTGGAAACGATGGCAGGGACGGGAAATTGCAGCAGGCTTGCATTGCGGGGGACAACATCATAGCCTTGGCTCATGAAGCGTCTGCTGGCCTCCATCGTGGCGGTGTCCCTGCTCCTGGCAGGCGTGGGGGCTTTGGGCCGTGAGCCGCCGCACTTTCCGCAGGAGCTGCCGTGGACGGGGAAACCTGCGGAGACGGATCACCGGGCCAGACTTCAGTCCGTGGTGCTTCCAGAGTTTGTCTTTGCCGGGGACTTTGAAGACGCCATTGACCACCTCCGAAATGAGTTTCGGAAACACGCTCCCAATGGCGGGCCTCTCGGCAAGTTCGTGATCAGCAGCACCGTGATCCAGCCCAAACGGCTGGACCTCCGGCTCAGGGGCCGGAACACCCTGGAAATCATCGACAACCTGTGTGCCCTGTGCCGCTGCAATTGGGCACTCCAGCCTCACGCGATCTTCATCGGCCACCCCACGGCTGGCGGCCTCACGCATGAGCTTCAGGTGCCTGGCAAAGTGACACCGGGGCTTTCGAAACCGGTGATCGATGGCATGACCCTGCGTGAATGGTATGCCGCCAAGGTGTTTCCCCGGTTCAAGTATTCCGGAACGCTCGATGGTGCCATCGACCATTTGATGGCAGAGTCGCGGCAGGTCGCCCCCCTTGGGCATGCTGTGGGCGGATTCATCGTCCGCAGTGGCGAGGTGGAGCCCGCCCTCCCAGCCAGAGCATTGATGTTGGATCTGAAAGACAGGAATGCTCTGGAAATCATAGATGCCATCTGCGGCGCGACGAGCACCACGTGGACCTTCGGCCCATCCATCCTCATTCAGGAAGCCAAAGGCGGGACGGCCCCATAACCTTGGGACATCATGCCCATGCAGCGTGTCCTGCTCTGCCTTTTTCTCCTCGCCCGCATGTCCGCCGCCGAACCGAACACCACCGCCGCCGTCTGGCTGGACAAGATCACCCCAGCCCCGCCGCTGCGGGTGCCTCGGGCACCGGAGGCCTGGCAGACACAGCGCACACAGATCCGCGCGAAGCTGAACGAGCTGCTCGGAGACTTGCCGCCGCGAGCGCCGGTGTCCGCGTTCCAAGTGGTCAGCCGTGAGGACAAAGGCACCTGCATTCATGAGACGATCCAGTTCGACAACGGCGCGGGCGAGACCGTAAAGGGCTTCCTCTTTATGCCCAAGACCGCCACGGCGCGGGACAAGGCGCCGGCCATTCTGTACTGTCACTGGCATGGCGGGCAGTATGACATCGGCAAGCAGGAGCTGCTGCAAACCAACGCCACGCCTGTGGCCGCAGGACCCGCGCTGGCAGAGGCGGGCTATGTGGTGCTGGGCATCGACGCGCCCTGTTTCGGCGAACGCAATGGACAGGGGCCGGACGGCCCGCAGCAGAAGGACAGCGCCGGGGAGATGACGGCCGCCAAATTTCATCTATGGGCAGGGCGCACCCTGTGGGGCATGATGATTCGTGATGACCTGACCGCGCTCGATTACCTCTGCTCACGCCCGGAGGTGGATGCGCGGCGCATCGGTGTCACGGGCATCAGCATGGGGTCCACGCGCAGCTGGTGGATCATGGCGCTGGATGACCGTCCGTGTGCCGCCGCGTGCGTGGCCTGCATGACGCGCTATGAGGAGCTGATCCGCGCAGGCATGTTGAAGGCACATGGCATCTACTACTTCGTGCCGGGCATGCTGAGACATTTCGACACCGAGGCGGTGATCGCCCTCGCCGCGCCACGGCCGGTGCTGTTCATGACCGGGGACCAGGACAGCGGCTCACCCGTGGCTGGGGTGCGGCGGCTGGGAGAAATCGTGGGGCAGGTGTACGCATTGCACGGACGTGCGGACCACTTTGAGAGCACGATCTATCCCGGCGTGGGCCATGTCTATCTGCCGGAGATGTGGGACAGGACGCTCCAGTGGATGGAGCGGTGGGTGAAGTCCAAGCAGTGAGAGGCGGAGGCCACTTCTGACATCTCACCTCTTACTTCTGACCGCCCCTCCGATTACCATGAGCTCAAATCATCGTGGAGCTGCTCCATCTCGCGGGAGAAGGCGGCGCGCTCCGGCATGTCCGGCTCGCCGTAGGGGACGATCTCGATCTGGTTCAGGCGCAGGGCGGTGATGCCGCTTTTGTCCTTCTCCTCGCGGATCGTTTTCCAGGCGGAGTCGGCAAAGCGGGCGGCCAGGATGCAGTCCTGCGGCGTGGCATGGCCGCCGCGCTGCAGGTGGCCGAGGACGGAGGGGCGCACCTCCAGGTCTGGAAACGGCGCGCCGGGACGCTGGAAATACTGCTGGAAGGCGTCCATCAGCACATAGGCGCGGTTGCGCTTCTGCGGCGGGTCAAACTCGACACCTTCCGCCACCAGCACGATGGCGTGGCCGCGG
>CAZPSQ010000244.1:0-8967 GCA_964588755.1 uncultured Prosthecobacter sp.
CACCGTCGTCGTTCTGGGCACTTTCGGCAAAAACTTCGGCGCGGGCATGAGCGGCGGCGTGGCTTATCTGCTGGATGAGGCAGAAGCCTTTGCCAGCCTGCACAACGCCGAGATGATCAAGGGCGACAAGCTTAGCGATCCCGAGGACATCACCCAGCTCAAAAAACTGATCTACGATCACCTGGAAAAAACCGACAGCCAGCGCGCCAGGACGATCCTGGAAAACTGGGCTGCGTATGAGTCCAAATTTGTGAAGGTGGTGAGCAAGGCCGAGCCGGTGGCGGTTCCGGCGGAGGAGGCCGAGCCCAAGCCAATGGAGACGAACACGCCGGTGACGGCGTGATCAGGGGCTGACGCGCCAGCATACAGCAGTCATCTTTTGCCAAAAGATGACCTGGGCTGGCGCAGTACCTCAGCCGGTCGAATCTCCCACTCGCCTGCATTTCAGCGGTATCACGGAATCACCACACGATAAAACCGCCGGGTCTTGTTCACCGCGTTCAGATCCGTCCACGTCGTGCTGGTGCCCGTGGCATTCACGATGGCCGCCTTCCACGTCTTTAAATCATCGCTGTACTCGATTCGATAATCATTCCCTGCCACCGATGGAAACTGCAGCGTCGTGCTGCTGCCGCCACGGCTCAGCACCGGCTGCGGCTGGCTGCTGGCATCATTGTCGCTGGTGCCAAACCACGCCTCGATGTCCGAATGGATGCCATCGCCATCCTGATCGTGATGGAAGGAGAGCCGGTCCACGAAGCCGGAATCGAGGCCTGCGGCGGTGAAATCGTCTTTGATGTAGGCCCATTTCAACGTGTGTGTGCCCGCAGGAATGAGGAAACCTTTGCGAGTCCAGCCCACCTCGCCGCTGATGGCCTCCTGCTCCACATCATCGATGTAAAACCGCAGAAAGTCGTAATTCGCCTCGGATGACACCCCCCAGTAAAACACGACCTTGCAGGGGCCTGTGGCATCCGTGGTCATCACGCTCTGCTGCAGGTTGTCAATGGCCCCGCTGCGGGCTGCGTCCACGCCATCGCTGGCATACAAATTCTGCGGCACCCAGGGCAGATCCCCGGAGGTGGTGAAGGTCTGAGATGGCGCATCGAGCGCGTCTGCAAGCCCCTGCGTGACGGTGCCGATGTCCAAGGTGATGGTCTCCGTCCCGGTGCCGAAGCTGTTGGTGGCGTGAAGGGTCACGGCATAACTCCCGACGGCTGCCACACTGCCGTAGATGAGGCCCGTCGGCGCATGCAGGGTGAGTCCTGCGGGCAGGTTGTCCACCGACCAGGACGCAGGCGCGTTCGTCGCCGCCAACTGATGCCGGAAGTACACGCCTTGATAGGCCTGAACGACTTCCGCAGTGATGACCGGAACCGCAGTGGTGGGTGTGATGACGACCTGATCAATCCATCCCCTGTCCTGCCCCTTCACCACTTCTTGATCCTTGATGTAGTAGATGTCCACATTATGGACGCCCTCGCCGAGGTAGGTGGTGGAAGGTGTCCAGTCCACCTCGCCGGTGATGTAGTCCTTCACATAGCCGTCCACGGTCAGCACCATGTAGTCGTAATTTTTTTCCGAAGACACCTTCCATTGGAAGTCCAGCCGGGCCGGACCGTTCACCGTGAACTCGATGCCGGAATGCTCCTCATGCCCCACCGGCGCGGTCTCGATGGCATCCACGCCATCATGAGTGACGGCGCTTTGATTGAAAGGGTCCCCGAAGCCAAAAGGCACAATCTTTGTCGATGAAGGCTGCTCCACCGCCACGGACAGCGCGGGATCGGCCGCCAGGATCAAGAAATAGCCATAGGATGTCCCGGTTCCCACGGAGTTCGTGGCATTTTGAAAGGCGGTGAACACGCCGGTTTCCGTCGGGGTGCCGGAGATGAGGCCGGTGTCTGCGCTGACAGACAGCCCCTCCGGCATCCCGCCAGAAAGAATCATGCCGCCGAAGTCATAGTAGATGCCCGCATCAAAGCTGGTCGCAAAGTTCGACGCTGTGATCTGATGCTTCAGCTCCAGCCCCTCCCGCCCGACGATGATCCAGTTGGAGGTGACCACGGGCAGCGGCAGCGGGCTGCTGGTGGCGGTGCCGTGAAAGGTGATCGCCACGTCATCCAGCGTGCCGGCGTGGTCGATCATCTGGTCCACCACCTCCAGCTTCCAGCCGCCCTCCGACCGCTCCCCCCAGAAATGCGTGGTCATGAAGGTCCAGTCGAGATTGGCAGAGGTGTCATTGAAGCGCGACCGCGCAAGGCGTGACGTGACGCCGCTGGGCGAGGTCAGCCGCCATTCCAGGTTCCCGGCATAGGGGTGTGTGGCCTTCACATGCACCGTCACATGCTCCAGCCGCAGATTCTCCACCGCAGGCACCGTGAAGGTGCGGGAGGTTCCGTTGGCATCCGCATCTGGAATGGCCTGGGCGAGACCGGCCTGCGTGAGCGTGCGTGTCTGCAACGCGGCCACATGGGTCCAGCCCACGGCCATCGCGGTGGCGGCCTGGGCATCGACGAGGCCGGCGCCGTAGCGGTGATTGAAATGGAAGCCCGCGCCATTGGTCACCCAGCCGCCGTGAAACTCATCATTCTGCCGGCAGGTGCGCACCAGGATCTCCTGCACGTCGCGGTAGGTCAGATCCGGATTTGCCTGCAACATGAGCGCCACCACGCCAGCGACCGCAGGCGTGGCGGAGGAGGTGCCGCCAAAGGTGTTGGTGTAGTCCGTGTCGGTGAAGTCGGGATGCTCCACCGTGCCGCCATCCTCATTGTAGCCATCACTCCCGGCGCGGTCCGTGGTGGTGATGCCCTGGGTGCCGCCGTTGGACGGGGCGCAGACGAGGATGTTTGACCCGGGCTCGCTGTACCACGAGGCGCGGCCTTTCTCATTGATGGCGGAGACGGCGATTGCCTGCGGCGAGTTTGCCCAGCCGTCGTAGTTGGAGTCATCGCCGGAGCCGTTGCCATTGCCTGCGGCCCAGAGAAAGACGGTGCCCTTGCCGCCGCGCCCGTTCGTCACCGCATCCTGCATCGCGGCCAGACTGAGCGGCCCTGGGCCACCGGCGCCATACGCCCCGTCATAAGGCCCCCAGCTGTTGCTCTTGATGTGCACGATGTCCTGCTTGAAGGCGAAAGCGTCCGCCTCATCCGCATCTGTGGTGGGTGCGGCGATGAGCCGCATGCCAACGAGCGTGGCCTCGGGCGCCACGCCGCTGATGCCGATGCCGTTGTTCCCACGTGCCGCCGCCACGCCCGCACAGGCTGTGCCGTGGAAATCACCCTCGCCCGGCGAGGGATCATTGTCCTGCCCGTTGAAATCGTAACCGTTCAGCAGATCGACATTTTCCACAAGGTCCGGATGGGTGACCTCCAGCCCGTCATCCACAATGGCAATGCGGATGCCTGTCCCTTTGTGGCTGTCCCATGCAGGCACGACATTCACATCCACACCCGCGGTCCCGCCATTCTGCCCTGTGTTGCGCAGGTGCCATTGGTGGCCTGCATTGGATGCGCTGTGGGCGAAGAACGGATCATCCGGCACAAAGCGCCTGACAAGCTGCCGTGCCAGCAGCGGTTCCGCCTTGCGCACGCCCGGCACGGTGCGCAGCCTCTCCGCGCCGGTGAGCGCGGCATCCGCCGCACCGGCAAAATCCACCACGGCGAACTTCCCACGTGGCTCCGCCCTCACCACTCCCGCGACGCCTTTGAGCTCAGCCACGGCCTTCCCTGGCTGCAGCTCCACCAGCACGCGCTTCGTCAGCCAGCGGCGGGTGCCTTCGTTCTGCGGAGCGCCTTTCTCATAGAGCACCCACTCGCCCCGGGTCCCGACCTCAGTCAGCGACTTTTCGAACCTCTTCCCGCCCACGGCAATCTGCCCGTGCAGCCAGGCGCTGCCGGTCAGAAGGGTGAGGAGAAAAACAAGGGCGTGCGTCCGCATGGCTGGTTGCCTCAATGGGGCAGGCCAAAAAGATAATAGGCCGCGCACATTCCCGCCAGCAGGATCATTCCCGCGCTCAGTTCCCGCGCGCGACCGGCCGCCACCTTGAGGACTGGGTGCAGCAGCAATCCGGCGGTGAGCCCGTTGGCGATGTTGTAGGTGAACACCATCATGACGATCGTGGCAAAGGCAGGCACCCACTCGGTCAGGTCGCTGAAGTCGATCCGCCGCACCGAGCCAAGCATGAGCACACCCACCGCGACCAGGGCCGGACCATAGGCAAACCGCAGATGCTGCAGCGGCTCGATGAGCGGAAGGAAGAAGAGCGACAGCGCAAACAGTCCCGCTGTGACGAGGGCGGCCAGTCCCGTGCGCGCGCCTTCCTGAATGCCGGTGGCAGACTCAATGTACGCGCCGCTGGTCGAGGTGCCGACAATCCCGCTGAACATGCAGGTGAGAGCATCCACCAGCATGGGGCGTTCAATCTGTGGGAAATTGCCCTTCTCATCCAAGATCTCCGCCGCCGCGCCCAGCCCGGTCAGTGTGCCCAAGGTGTCCAGAAAGCTCATGATGAAGAGCGTCAGCAGCACGGGGAAGAACGACACCTTCAGCACTCCCACGATGTCCAGCTTGAAGGCGATGACGCTCAAATCGTACTGCCCGGTGAAAGGCAGTGCCGTCAGGGCCTTCGGTGCCTGCCCGAAACCACACAACCCGCCGATGAGCGCCGTCACCACGATGCCGATCAAGAGTGCTCCGCGCACCTTGCGCACCATGAGGACTATCATCAGCACAAAGCCCAGCACCGCCAGCAGCGCCTGAGGATCCGTGAGCCTGCCAATCTTCACCGGCACCGCTGGCGCGGCCAGCATGCCATCCGCCGCTGTCTGCAAGGCCTGCACGGGCATCCCTGCCACGAAGCTTGTCACAATGCCTGTCTCATACAGGCCGATGAAGGCCAGAAACAGACCAATGCCCGCCGCAAAGCTGTGCTTCAACCCTGGCGGCACCGCATTGGCCAGCCAGCCACGCAGCCCGGCCAGCGTGAAGACCAAAAACACCACGCCGCTGACAAACACCGCGCCGATGCGCTGCTCCCAGCCAATGCCCAGCGCTGCAAGGCCAAAGGCGATGAACGCATTTTCCCCCATGTAAGGAGCGACAGCGATGGGGCGGTTAGCCACAAACGCCATGAGCGCGCAGCCGAAGACCGCCGTCAGGATGGTGGCCACCGTGCCCGGCCCCATGGGGATGTCGGCAAAGGACAGGATGGCCGGGTTCACCACGATGATGTAGGCCATGGTGACAAAGGTGGTGGCGCCACCGATGAGCTCTGTCCGCACTGACGCGCCCCGTTCCTTGAGTTTGAAGGCGGCTTCCAGCATGATACGCGGGGGGGGAGAATGAGGGAGGTGTCACTTCAGCGGCCAGATCCACGGCACCAGGGCCAGGACAACGAGCAGGAGGACCGCCGTCATCCCGCCGCCGACTTTCAGAAAATCGGCAAACCGGTATTTCCCCGGCCCATAGACCAGGATGCAACTGGGCTCGAACGGCGTGAGCATGGAGGCTGAGGCGCTGAGCATCACGCCAATGGCGAAGGTGCGCTGGTTCGCCCCCATGGCCACCGCGGCCTGCATGGCCACCGGCAGCACCACCAAAGCCGCGGCAGCGTTCGACATGGGCTGGGTGAGCACGATGGTCAGCACACAAAAGCCGGCGAACACGGCAAAAACACCCATGGGCTGCAGCCAGCCGGTGATGGCATCCGCCACCATCGAGGCCGCGCCTGAAACTTTCATTGCCTCGCCAAAGGCCATCATCCCACCGATCAGGATCAGCAGCCGCCAGTCGATGTTGGCATAGGCCGTGTCCAGCTTGATGCAGCGGGTCAGCACCGCCAGCATGGCCACGATGACAAAGGCGATGGTGTCCGGCACCACGCCCAGGCTGCTGAGCAGCACTGCCAGCCCGAATATCCCGAGCAGCCACAAGCCGCGCCGCTGCATCTGCACGCTGAAAAGGTGCTCGGTGATGAGCACCATCTCGTTGTCCTCCTCAAAGGACCGGAAGCGCTCGCCCGGCCCCTGGAGCAGCATCAAGTCGCCCGCGCACAGCTTTTCGTCCGCCATGTGCCGCATGAGGGAGCGGTCGCCACGCATCAGGGCCAGCACGGACAGGCCCGTGCGCTGGCGGAACCGGCTCTCCTTCAAAGACTGGCCCACCAGTCCGGAGCGCGTTGTCAGCACCACCTCGGCCACGGTCACATCCCGCATCTCCACCCCGGAGCCGCGCAGGTTGGCATCCTCCAGGATGTCCAGCCCTTCGATCTGCTTCACCTTGATGAGGTTTTCCACCTTGCCTGCCACCAGCACGACATCCCCCTCCGCAAAGCGGAGGCTGGGTGCCGCATCATGCTGATACCCGCCGCGACGGACTTTCAGGACCTGGAACTCCAGCGCGGAAAAGTCGGAGTCGAAGGCCTCCTGCCCGATGAGCGGCGAGCCCTGCAGCACCACCACCTCCGCCATGTACTCCCGGATCACGTCCTTCCCGGCGTCAGCCGCCGCCTTGTCCCGCTCTGGCACCATTCGCGAGCCGATGAAGACCATGTAAACAATGCCCACGAACATGAGCGCAAGCCCGACCTGGAAGAACTCAAACATGCCCAGAGCCTCCAGTCCCAGCTTTGTCATCACCCCGCTCACCGCCACATTCGTGGATGTGCCGATCAACGTGCACGTGCCGCCCAGCAGGGAGGCAAAGGCCAGCGGCATCAGCAGTCGTGAAGGGGGGATGTGCAGCCGCCTGGCCATCCCCATCACAGGCCCCAGGAAGACCGCTGTCACCGTCGTGTTGTTCATGAACGCGGACACCCCGCCCACGATCAGCATCATCACCGCCAGGAAGCGCTTCGGCTGAGTGCCAAACAGCCGCGCCAGCACGCTGCCCATCGCATCCAGCACCCCGGTCTCCCGCAGCGCCGCCCCGATCACAAAAATGGCCGCCAGCAGAATGATGACCCGGTCGCCAAAGCCTGCAAAGGCCTGGTCGGCGCCCAAGATGCCGCACAGAACCAGCACGCAAAGCATGCCCAACGTGACGATGTCCACGGAGATCTTCTCCGAGGCAAACGCGATGACGGCGACGACGAGCAGTCCGATGACAATCCAGGCTTCCATGAGATAAGGCGCGCCATCTTTGGAGCAGGGAACGAGGCGGCTCAAGGAGCAAGCCGTTCAAAGACCTGGTGACAGCAATGTTTTGGAAGCATTCCACGATCACACACGTTATCTGCTTCCCCCCAAGCCATGCGCACAATCACACGCACCCTTTCCGCTGTCTTCCTGCTGAGCCTGAACGTGGCCGCCGCGCCACGCGCCGAGCACGTGTTCATCATCAGCATTGACGGCGGAAAGCCTGCCGTCATCGCCGAAAGCGAGGCCCCCACCCTGAAGCAGATCGCCGCCGAGGGGGCTGTCACCTGGGAGGCAAGCACCATTTTCCCCTCCATCACCCTGCCATCCCACACCTCCATGCTCACTGGTGTGGGGCCGGAAAAGCATATGATCCGATGGAATGCCTACACACCCATCAAGGGGTTTGTGAAGGTTCCCACAGTCTTCTCCGTCCTGCATGAGACCGACCCGAAGGCGGTTTCCGGCATGTTTGTGGGGAAGATGAAGTTCCGCCACCTGTGGCTGAAGGACTCCGTCAGCATCTTCGACTTTGGCGGACCGCAGGACCGCAGGCCTGTGGCCGGCTCGCTTGAAATTGAGAAAGACAAAAAGACCGCCCTGCAGGTGGCCAACCAGGCCATCCCCTGGCTGAAGGAGCACAAGCCCCGTCTCGCCTTCATCCACTTTGCCGATGTGGACACGGCCGGCCACGCGTTCGGCTGGCATTCGCCCGAACAAAAGGCGGCCCTCAAAAACGCCGATCAAGCCCTGTCGCTGGTCTGGCAGGCCATCAAGGACGCAGGTCTGGCCGAAAGCAGTGTGATGCTCATCAGCGCCGACCACGGCGGCCACGACAAAACCCATGGCCTGAACATCCCCGACGACATGCTCATCCCCTGGGTGGCCTGGGGCAAAGGGGTCAAAAAGGGCTTCACGATCACCGAGAAAGTGACGACATACGACACCGCCGCCACCGCCCTGTGGCTGCTGGACATCCCCGCCCCTGCCGAATTCGACGGCAAGCCGGTCACCAGCGCGTTTGAGTGACCCGCCGACGGCTGTCACCATAAATAACCCCACTGCGGCATCCTTGGTCTTGCCAAGAAGGAGTTCTTTCCCTTAACCTCGCCCCTTTTATGAGCGAAAAATCCCCTGTGAACTGGGCTGAAATCGAAGCCCAGCCTGCTTTCGGTGCCTTGCTGGCGCGCAAGTCCCGTTTCATCGTTTCCGCCACGGTTTTTTTCCTCATCTACTACCTGGCCCTCCCAGTGCTGGTGGGCTACTGGCCGGAACTGATGAAGCACAAAGTCTGGGGAGAGGTGAATCTGGCCTACCTCTTTGCGCTTTCACAGTTTTTCATGGCCTGGATCGTGGCGTTCATCTACGTGCGCGTGGCCGCCAAGTGGGACAAAGAGGCGGCCGCCATCATCAAAGACCACCACTGATCCTCCCAACGCAGTCCTGGCGCAGGCCGCCAGAGAGCCGCCCACCCTCCCCACCTTTCTCCCGTCATGTCCGTACCGTTGATCATGTTCCTCGCCTTCGTGGCGTTCACCCTTCTCATCACATTCTGGGCCGCCAAGAAGAACACCGGCGCCAGCGCCTACTTCGCCGCGGGCCGCAGCATCACCGGCTGGCAAAACGGTCTGGCAGTGGCGGGCGACTACATGAGCGCCGCCTCATTCCTGGGGATTTCGGGCATGATCTGCTTCTCCGGCTACGACGGCTTCATGTACTCCGTCGGCTTCCTGGTGGCCTACATCACCGTGCTGCTGGTGGTGGCGGAGCCGCTGCGCAACGCGGGCAAGTACACCATGGCCGACCTGCTGGCCTACCGCCTGAAGCCACG
>CAZPSQ010000245.1:0-8960 GCA_964588755.1 uncultured Prosthecobacter sp.
CAGCAGGCTCATGCTGGCCAGGGCGCGCTCCACGATCTCTGCGTCGTGCTTTGAGTACTGCCGCCACCAGCCGAGGTTCGGATAGCGGCCCATTTCCACCAGTCCGCGCACGGTGATGGGGAAGTTCCAGTCGATGTCACCCCGCTGCGGCAGGTAGGCCAGCTCATGGCTGCTGCGGGTGAGCGGCCTGCCACGCCACAGGATTTTGCCGCTGTCTCCCGGGATCAGGCCGGCCAGGGACTTGAGCAGGGTGCTCTTGCCCGCGCCATTGGGGCCGATGAGCGCCATGCTGCGGCCGCATTCCGTGGCAAAGCTGATCTTCTCCAGCGCGCGCACCTCCTGGTACTGCACGCTGAGGTCCACCACCTCCAGCCGGTGATGATGGGCATGCGCGGAGCCGCCGCCCCAGCAGACGTGGTCCTTGCAGCTGGCGTGGGAGTGGTCGCTCATGGGTGGTGGCTCCAGGCAAAGGTGACCACTTCATCCAGGGCGGCATCCGACGACCAGCGCGTCTCGCTCCGCGCTTCGAGGCCGTCCGGCTCGAGTTCGAGCGTCAAGGCAGTGTCCGGAGTGCCCTCCGGCCATGTGGCGGCAAGGAAGACATCCACGCCCTCGTCCGCCTCCAGCAGTGTGGTCTGGATCTCCAGCGGGGACGCGGGGATGCCCGTCACCAGCTCCTTGTCCGCAATCTTGACACTCAGCGTTGCAGGCCGGTGGGCATAGCGCACGCGCAGCCGCGCGCCGCTGCTCACCTCCGCCTTTGCGGCCGCTGGCAGCACCGGCTGTTTCTGCGGGCTGGTTCCGGTCAGATGGCTCAGCGGCACCGCCAGCGCGACAAAGGCGAGGCAGAGCAAAAAGATCTGGATGGGAGGGAACCCGCGCATCGGAGGTACAAACGTCTCTGCTACTTCGCCGGTGCCAGGGCGCTGACGATGGCGCGCACGTTGTGGGCGAGCATGGCCTCAAAGGTGTGCGCGGTTTTTGCGGTGCCGTCGGCCACCAGCGGCTCGCCGATCTTCACGCCCGTGCTGCGCGCGATCTCAGTCAGCACCTTGGGATTGGCCTGGTCCTCTGGAAAAATGGCGCGGATGCCGTGCTCGCGGATTTCCTGGATCGTTCCGGCGATGTGCTTGGGAGAGGCGTCGTCATTGCGTCCGATGCCGAGCACGGACAGCGGCTCCATGCCGAACTCCTTGCAGAAGTAGCCGAAGGCCGCATGCGCCGTGACCAGCTTCCGGTCCTTGCGGGAGATTTTGGCGATCTCCTTCTGCGCCCAGATTTTCAGCTCGCCGAAGCGCTTGGCGGCCGCCTTGGCGCCTGCGTCATAGGCGGCGGTGTTGGCAGGATCGGCGGCGGAAAGCTCGTCCGCCATGATGCGCGCGGCGCGCTTCATGTTCTCCGCGCTGTGCCACCAGTGGGGATCAAACTCCCCGTGGTCATGATGGTCATGCCCCTCGTGCTCATGCTCATGAGAGTGGACAAAGGGGAGGGAGGGCACTTTTTCGCCCACCTCCACCAGCTTGACGCCGCTGCCCAGGCTGTCGCGCAGCTTGTCCAGGTAGGGCTCGAGGCCTTTGCCGGAGGCGAGCAGGAGCGTGGCGCCACGCATGGCGGCGATGTCCTTCGGCGCAGGCTCAAAATGATGAATGTCACCGCCGGGCTTGAGCACCTCAATGACTTCCACATGAGCGCCGCCAACCTGTCTGGCGAGGTCGGACACGATGGGATGCAACGAGGCGACCTTGACCCCGGCGTGGAGCGGCAGGGCGGCAGTGAGCAATCCAAGAACAAGCAGCAGCGGTTTCATGGTGAAAACTAGCCTGCGGAAAACAAAAATACAAATGATTTGCATTTGCAATTAAATTGCATTATTCCGAGCGCCGTCATGAATCTCCTTTCCCGATTTTCTTTCCTTCTATGGCTCTCCCTGGGTGTGCCCGGGTTTGCCGGTGCCCAGCAGCGGCATGATCCGGCACATAACCACGATGATGAGGTGATCCCGCTGGACGAGGTGGTCATCTCCGCCCCGCTGGACCGCCCTCTGCACAAGCAGGCCCAGGCGGCCTCCATCCTTGCGGCGGAAAACCTGAACCTGGCTGTGGAGCCGACCCTCGGCCAGACGCTGGCGCGGATGCCCGGGGTCAGCAGCTCCTACTTCGGCCCTGCCTCCAGCCGCCCCATCATCCGCGGTCTGGACGGGGACCGTGTGCGCGTGCTGCAAAACGGACTGAACACGCTGGATGCCTCCGCCACCAGCCCGGACCATGCGCTGAGCTTTGAGCCTGCCAATTTGAAATCCGTCGAGGTGGTGCGCGGTCCGGCCACGCTGCTGTATGGCTCCAATGCCATCGGCGGCGTGGTCAACGCGATCGACGGCCGCATTGTGGATGAGAAACTGGACGGCACGCTGCGCGGCTCCATGGGCGGGCGCTTCTCCTCCGTGGACAATGGCTACCAGTCCAACATCATGCTGGAGGGCGGCTGGAAGGGCCTGGCCTTCCATGTGGAGGCCTTCACCCGCGCGGCCGAGGACTTCCGCATTCCTGGCAATGCCCGCACGGTGGGCGAGCAGGAGCGCAATCCCCTGCCCGCCGGAGATCCGGAGGTGAACAAGGTCGTGCCGAACAGCAATCTGCGCTCCGAAGGCCTGTCCGCCGGGCTGAGCTATGTGTGGGATGAAGGCTTCATCGGTTTTTCGTTCACGGAGTTTCACACGAACTATGGCTCCCCCGCCGAGCCTTCCGTGTTCATCGAGCTGAACCAGACACGGTTCGACGTGCGCGGCGCGTTCTACAAACCCGCCTCATGGATCAAGGAGATCAGCTACAAATTCGCGCTGTCGGACTATGAGCATGTGGAGTTCGAGGACGGCATGGACAACACCGTTTTCAAGAATGAGGGCTACGACCTGCGCTTTGAACTGAAGCATGAGAAGATCGCGGGCATGGAGGGGGTGATCGGCTTCCAGTCAGAGCGCAGCGACTTCTTTGTGGCCGGTGAGGAGGCCTTCCTGCCGCCCACGCTCACGGAGTCGAATTCCCTGTTCTTCTTTGAGGACATCACACGCGGGCCGCTGAGCTTTCAGTTCGGCGGACGCTACGACCACATCGAAACCAGCTCCCGGAACAACGATGTCTTTGGCGCGCCACGCGAGCGCAGCTTTGACAACCTCAACGGCTCGCTGGGCGTGGTGTACTCCCCCAATGAAGACTACTCCGGTGCCTTCACCATCACGTATGCGGAACGCGCGCCCACCTACCAGGAGCTGTTTGCCAACGGCAACCATGTGGCGACCAACACCTTTGAAGTCGGTGATGCCAACCTGGGCACGGAGAACTCCATCAGCTTTGACCTGAACCTGCGCAAGCGCACCGGCTGGGTGACCGGCAGCATCGGCGGCTACTACAGCCGGTACAACCGCTTCATCGGCCTCTTCCCCACGGGCCTGCTGGTGGACACGGATGATCCGCCGGATGGCATCGGCGACACGCCGGAGTTCAACTACCGTGCGGTGGACGCTCAGTTTCTGGGCGCGGAGCTGGAGACCACCTTCCACCTGCTGCACCCCATCAAGCCGGAACCCAAGGATGGCGAAAGCATCGCCGGGGCCGCGCACCATCACGCCACGACGAACCTGCACCTGGAATTCAAGGCCGATGCCGTGCGCGCACGTGACGGCAGCACGGGCGGCTCCCTACCGCGCATCCCGCCGTTCCACCTGAGCAGCGCGCTGATTCTGGAGCACGGGGCCTTTGGCGCACGGCTGGAGGGCATCTACGCCGCGCCGCAGGACCGCCTGGCGGCCAATGAGTTCCGCACGGACAGCTACTTTCTGGTGAATCTGGCGCTGTCCTACCGGCTGGTCCAGGGATCGACCACGGTGGATTTCTACGTCAAAGGCATGAACCTGACCAATGAGGACGCGCGGGAGCATACCTCCATCCTGAAAGACCGCCTGCCGCTGCCAGGGCGTGGCATCGTGGCGGGGGTGAAGATGACGTTCTGATCCGGCCCTGACACCGGTCCCTAGAAATTGCCAAGCGCGAGGATGTTTCATCCTCGCGCTTTTTTTGTCTGCCATGCAGGCGAGTAGTTATTATTGATTTTGAGACGCTTAAATGATGCGTCATTCAAATCTAACATATTCACATCAACTATGTCTTGCCGACTAATCTATATTGAATATAATTTCCATTGCATACAAATTCCCGACCATGGATGCATCGACACCTCCTGCTCACATGCTGGGAGCGGCCTCGCCGCTCCAAGCTTTGGAGGCCCGGCGTGCCTGGCGTGAGAAGGAACGGGTGTCTCCCCATGTCTGGGTGCTGATCAGCATCCTGGGAGACCTGGTGATGACTGTGCTGGCGACCTACCTGGCCTACTACCTGCGCTTCCACACAGTGCTGAGGGATTTCGGCAATTTCGACGCGATGACCTTCCGCCAATACGGCGGGCATATGGCGCTGGGCACCCTGACGCTGGTGCTGGTGCTGGGCTGGCAGGAGATCTACCACCAGAACGTGCTGCTGCGCAGCCGGTGGATCTCCTCCCGCATCGCCAAAGGGGTGCTGGTGTGGACCGCCGGGTTCCTGGCGATCACCCTGGCGCTGAAGTTGCAGCCCAGCATCTCGCGTGTGTATGTGATGCTCAACGGGGCGACGGCGCTGCTGCTGCTGCTGGGCTGGCGCATGGTGTTTCTGCGCTTCCTGCGCGCCCCGGGCCGGGTGGAGGCCCTGCGGCAGCGCGCGCTCTTTGTCGGCTGGAATGATGAGTCGCTGAGCCTGTGGAAGACACTGAAGCGCGACCACGCCTGCGCCTACGACATCGTCGGCTGGGTGCAGACCGGCACCGGGGACAACAACCGCCCCAAGGATGCAATCTTCCCCCGCCTGGGCCAAATGGGTGATGTGGAGCATCTGGTGGCGAGCCATGCGGTGGACATGGTGGTGGTGGCGGACCTGCACGGACCGCGCGAGCAGATGGTGGCGCTGGCCAATCTGTGCGAGCGTGAAATGATCCAGTTCAAGGTCATTCCCTCCTGCTTCCAAGTCTTTGTGTCCGGGCTCACGCTGGAAACCATTGCCGGCACGCCGGTGCTGGGCGTCACCCGGCTGCCGCTGGACAGCACGGTGAATGTTTTTGTCAAACGCGCCCTGGATGTGGCGGGGGCGGTGGCGGGCCTGGTGCTGACAGCGCCGGTGGTGGCTGCTTTCAGCGCGATGGTGTGGCTGGAATCACGCGGTCCTGTCTTTTACCGCCAGAGGCGCTGGGGGGTGAACGGTGTGCCGTTCGACATCATCAAGATCCGGTCGATGAAGCTGGATGCGGAAAAGGCGGCCGGCGCGCAATGGTGTGTGAAGGATGATCCACGCCGCCTGCGGGTGGGGGCCTTCATGCGGAAGTGGAACATCGATGAGCTGCCGCAGTTCTGGAACGTGCTGAAGGGGGAAATGAGCCTGGTGGGGCCGCGCCCGGAACGGCCGGAGCTCATCGCCAACTTCAAACACCAGATCCCGCACTACAACGCACGCCACCACTCCAAGCCAGGCATGACCGGCTGGGCGCAGGTAAACGGCCTGCGCGGGGACACCGACCTGGGCGAGCGCATTCAGTGCGATCTCTGGTACCTGGAGAACTGGAGCCTGTGGCTGGACCTGCAGATCATGCTTTTGACGTTTTTTAAACGCGACAACGCCTACTGACGTGGGTTTCCACGCACCAGCCATGCCGCTCTTCACGGTTTACACGCCCACTTACAACCGCGCCCACACGCTGCACCGCGTGTTTGAGAGCCTGCAGGCGCAGACTCTTCGTGACTTTGAATGGCTGGTGGTGGACGACGGCTCCACGGATGGCACGGCGGAGCTGATGCGGCGCTATGAGGCGGGGGCGGGCTTTCCCGTGCGGTATCTGCAGGAGCCGCATCGTGGTGCGCACCACGCGCACAATGTGTCCCTGCGGGAGGCGCGGGGCGAGTTCTGGGTCAAGCTGGACTCGGACGACGCCTGTGTGCCGCAGGCGCTGGCGCAGTTGCTGCGGCACTGGGAAAACATTCCTGCCAGCCAGCGCCACGCCTTCTCCGGCGTGACCGGCCTGTGCAAGGACCAGAACGGCTATCTGGTGGGCGTGGAGTTCCCCGAGAACCCGCTGGACTGCACCGCCGCCGAACTAGAGTACCTGCACAAGGTACACGGGGAAAAGTGGGGCTTTCTGCGCCTGGATGTGGTCCGCCGCTTCCCCTACCCCGAGAACGTCTCCGGCAACTTCATTCCCGAGTCCTACATCTGGTGCCAGGTGTCCCGCGAGTTCAAGACCCGTCACATCAATGAGCCGCTGCGGGTGTACTGGATGGACGCCCCTTCCCTGGTGCACAGCACCGGCCGCCGCGACCCGCGCACCAACGCCGCCGGCCACCGCCTCATGTTCAAGATGGTGCTGGACCTGGAAAGCGGCTGGTTCTTCACCGCGCCGTTCCGCCTCATGCGCGCCGCCGTGCAATACGGCCGCTTTGCCTTCCTCAGCGGCCAGAGCGTGACCCGCCAGCCCCAAGATCTGAACACCTCCGGCGGCCGCGCGCTGTGGCTGGCCGCGCTGCCCGTGGCGGCGGCGCTGTGGCTGCGGGATGCGGCGCTGTTTCCGGAGAAGGTGGAGTAAAGAAATCGTGCGTGGCCGCAACAGGTGGAGGCAGGCTGGTTTTGATCCCCCCGGTGAGGCGTGTTAGAATCACACGAAACGCAACAGCGAGGAACACTTGGTTTTGACTTCACCCCCCGGTGAGGCGTGTTAGAATGATGGACGCCAGCGTTTGACCGCAACCTCTGTTTTGACTTCACCCCCCGGTGAGGCGTGTTAGAATTCCCTGGCTGAGGAGCGCGTTGTCCAGGTGGTTTTGACTTCACCCCCCGGTGAGGCGTGTTAGAATGTTGCCGCCCTTTTCTTGGTTGAGCCCGAGGTTTTGACTTCACCCCCCGGTGAGGCGTGTTAGAATCTGCATCCGTTTTTGCAGGGCCTGCGGGCCGTTTTGACTTCACCCCCCGGTGAGGCGTGTTAGAATCACTGAGTGTGATGGTGCTGCCGCCGATCCGTTTTGACTTCACCCCCCGGTGAGGCGTGTTAGAATCGCAGGCATAGGCGCGGCTGCCTCCAAGATGTTTTGACTTCACCCCCCGGTGAGGCGTGTTAGAATTGGACTTGCCGAATTCCTTGGAATTCAGCATACTCCAGATGAAATTTCGAAAATAGATCAGGAACATTTTCTCACCGGGGGGGTGAAGTCTTAACTGATCGAGCGCCTATCGGACCTCTGCCTGGCACGTCCGATAGGCGCTCCATTTTCTCCGTTCAGCCGAGCTCTACCTTTGTTAAGCGCCAGGAACGAGGCGGAGCGTTTCCATGTTCCACAGGAACAAGGCTACTTTGCTTCGCCCGGTCGGCACCTTGCCACAGATCCATGGTGATGACCTCTAGCGTGTGGAATGATCCTCACTCCCAGAACTCGATCTGTTTGGGGATGTCGGGATCGACAGCGCGTTTGCCTTGTCTGTAGTTCTTGCCGATGACGGTGACGCTCTTTTTCCACTGCTCGTCGGTCATGAACATGAGGCGGACGTTTCCGGCCTCTGGCACGAAGGCCTGGACCTTGGCCATGTGCTTTTCGAGGTGCTCGTGGCTGACGCAGGGGCGGGCATAGACGGAGAACTGGATCATGAGGTAGCCTTCATCGAGCAGGTTGTTACGAAAGCGCGTGGCCTCCTTGCGCTCACGGTCGGTGAGCACAGGCAGGTCAAACATGACGAGGATCCATCCCATGCGGAAGGGGCTTTGTTTCATGGAAGTCCTGTTACACCGCAGCAGGCAGCGGGTGATTGATCCAGTCGCGGCGCGACTGGGCTACTGCAATTCGGGCACCCAGAAGGCGTCGGCATCCATGGCGGCGTAGCTGCGGGTGAGGCTGGAGGCGCAGGCATCAATGGCGTCCATCAGTTTCAGGGAGTAGCGCTCGTGCTGCACGCGACGCTCCCGCAGTTCGGTTCCGACTTTCTTGCACCAGGCTTTAAGGTTGGGATCTGGCTCCAGCATGAATTCCGCCAGCAGGCAGTCCACCATGGGGCGGAAGGCCTCCATGACGTCATAGACCAGTGGGTCGCTCTGGTAACGTGTGGTGTGATGGACACCAAGGCTGGGGGTGAGGCCGTGCACAAGGAGGGAGCGGTGACACAGCGCGGCCAGCACGGTGTAGCCGTAGTTGAGCATCTGGTTGGGCGCGGTGTTTTCCTTGCGGTCGCGGCTGGTGGCGCTCCAGCCGATGCTGGGAAAGTAGAGCTGCCAGTAACGCTTGGCGCAGTTTCCTTCGTCGATGCTGCGCTGCTCCAGGGCGCGGTCCAGGTGGGCGCTGCGGATGTCCCAGCGGCTTTTGAGCACCTTGGTCTGGTTCAGCGTTTTGCCGTGCAGCATCCGCGTCCAGAGTTTTTCATTGAGCCGCCGCGGACGGGCGCACTGGTTCATGAAGGCCCGGGAATCTATGACGCGCTGCAGCGGCGCGGTGACGCCACAGGGCTGGTAGCTCTCGTTGCAATGCAGGATGATGCCGTTCTGCTCCACGATGCTGGAGATGAAATTGGAACTCATCGTGACCCCGCGAGCGGCGATGATGACGGCCCGCAGGTCGTCGAGCGGCATGCGTTTGGGCTGCTCGTCGTCCTTTCCCTTGCAAGTGATGAAGCCGCGTTCCTTCCCAAGGAGTGCTCCATGCTGAAAGACGTGGAGGATGTGGTAGCTCATGGCAGCAGAGAGTTAGTTAGAACGTGTGAAGCCAGCACGAATCAAATCAGCCAAATTGATGGGTTCTGAAAGTGTCCCTTCGTTGCTCGTCATTTTGGCGCGCCCATCTGACCAAATGCTATTAGAGCCTGTAATTAACTTTGAAAAGTGCTGTACGAAGGAGAAGTTCCAGGTAA
>CAZPSQ010000246.1:0-8949 GCA_964588755.1 uncultured Prosthecobacter sp.
GGTTCGGACATGCCTGCACACACGCAGGAGCTTCGCCTTCGGCGAGGCGGCCCTGGCACATGTCGCACTTCCGCACGATGCCGAGTTTCGCGGAATATTTCGGGACGTCGTACGGGCATTTGAGGATGCAGTAGCTGCATCCGATGCACTGGTCATCCAGATGCCGCACCACGCCTGTGACGGGGCTCTTGTCATACGCCAGCACGGGGCAGCCCTCCGCACAGGCGGGCTCCGCGCAGTGATGGCAGGCCGTGGTGACGGTCTGCAAATACGGCTGCTTCCGCGTGCCAATGAGCAGCCCCATGTCGCGCCATGACTCATCCTCATCCAGGCCATTCAGGGAGTGGCACGCCGCCACGCAGGCCTTGCATCCCGTGCAGGCGTCCAGGTTCACCTCAAACGCATACTGCTCACCAGCCTTTGGCTTCGACAGCGGAATCAGGTGCGTGAACCGCTCCCGCACCGACTTCGAATCATATTCATCCGAAAACAGCGCCACGGGCGTTCGCAACGTCTGCTGTTCTTTCAGGACCTCGTCTATCAAAGTTGATTTCGAACCCACGTCCCGCGAGACAGCACAGCCGCCCCCCGAGATCGTGTCTTCCAAATCATAGATCATAAATCGTAAATCATAAATTCCCCTGCCCCTCACGCCGCCGGGTCAAAGGCGATCTGCAGCTCCCCCACCGTGTGCCGGTTGCAGAAGTCGTGGAATGTCTCCTCACCCTGGCGGCCTTTGAGATAACCTTTCAGCATGCCCTCCAGCGTCTGCCCCAAAACCTCAAAAGGCACGCCGCTGTAGATCTGACGGCCGATCTTGCGATTCTCGCCAAAGCCACCGCCCACGGTGATGTGGTAGCCCTCGCCACTTTCAGACTTCACCTTGGTGCCCATGAGGCCGATGTCCCCCATGAAGTGCTGGGCGCAACTGTTGGCACAGCCGGTGAAGTGGATGTTCACGGGTTTGTCCAGCCTCACCCGCTTGTCCAGATACTCCATCATGGCGATGGCGTTCCCCTTGGTGTCGCTGGCGGCGAACTTGCAGTACTTGTTGCCGGTGCAGGCCACAAAGCCGCTTTTCAGATTCGACTGCTCACACGGAAAGCCTAGCTTCTTCAAGGACTTGGCCACCGTGGCGGCATAGGCGGTCTTCACATTCGGAAGGATGAAGTTCTGCCACACGGTCAGCCGGATCTCGCCGCTGCCGTAGCTGTCCGCAAGGTCCGCCACACGCTCCAACTGCTTTGCGGTCATCTGGCCCACAGGCACTGTGGCGCCCACATACATCAGCCCCTCCTGCTTCTGCGGGAAAGCGCCCACATGCGAGTGACCCTGCTGCGAGAAGCCGCGCTTCTCCTGAATGGCCGAGCCAGCAGGCAGCCGCGTGAGCTTGAACGGCAGAAACTTTTCCGCCTCCGTCAGCACCCCCTCCAGGCCGATGCCCTCCACCACATACTTGAACCGCGCCTTCTTCCGGTTCGTGCGGTCGCCATGCTTGATGAACACGCGCAGAAGGGCGACCATGACATCGTTGAGCTGTTCCGCTTTCACAATGACGCCCCAGTCGCTGGCAAAGGTCTGGTGCCCGGTGACGCCGCCAAGCGCGATGCGGAAATACACGCCCGGGTCAATGCCCACGCTGTTCTCACCTATCTTCACCGCGCTGGCACCAATGTCGTTGGTGTCCTCCACGGCCGAGATCAGCCCGCCGCCATCGTAGGCGATGTTGAACTTGCGCGGCAGGTCGTAAAACTCCTTGGAGGCGATGATGAGCGTGGCCAGCTCATTCACCAGCGGGCGCACGTCGATGATCTCATGCGGATCATACCCCGCGCAGGGGTTCATGGTGATGTTGCGGATGTTGTCCGCGCCCGCTCCTTTGGAATGCAGGCCGCAGCCCTGGATGCGGCGGAGCACCTCGGGGCAGTTTTTCGGCTCGATGAGGCGAATTTGAAAATTGTTCCGCGTGGTGATCTGGATGTAGCCTGTGGTCAGATCCCGCGCGATGGCGGCCAGCTCGCGCAACTGATAGCTCTTCACAATGCCGCCCGGAATGCGCAGGCGGCACATGTAGCCGTCCTTCACCGGGTTCAGCCAGAACAGGCCGTTCCATTTGTGGCGGAAGATGAACTCCGGCTCAGGCTTCGCATTCCAGCGCGCATCGAGAACGAGCTGCTCGATCGCGTCAAAGGGATGCATCTCGCGCTTGATGCGTTCCTCCTTGGTGAGGTCATCGAGCGACGGACCCGATGCCACAGGCGAGGCGGCGGGAGCCGGCGCAAGATCTCCAAAGGTCACACCACCAGCAGCAACACCGGCGAAGAATCCTTCCAAATACCGCTTCTGTTCAGCGGAAAAATCAGCGCTGCCGGCGGGGGCAGGCGCGGCTCTGGGTTCAATAGACATCGCGGGCATAACGTTTCTCCTTTTTCATTTGGGCGACGTAGGCGGCGGCTTCGTCGGCGGACTTCCCACCCTGGGTTTGAATGATGGTGTGCAGCGCCTCATCCACATCCTTGGCCATGCGCTTGGCATCACCGCAGACGTAGAAGTGCGCGCCCTCCTCCAGCCACTGCCAGAACTCGCTGGCGGCCTGGAGCATGCGGGTCTGCACGTAGATCTTCTCCTCCTGGTCGCGGCTGAAGGCGGTGTCCAGGCGGGTGAGCAGGCCCTTCCGCATCCATTCCACGACCTGGTCGTGATAGAGAAAGTCGCAGGCGCGTTTCTGGTCGCCAAAGAACAGCCAGTTTTTGCCGGTAGCGCCAGTGGCCTCACGCTCCTCCAGGAAGGCGCGGAACGGCGCGATGCCCGTGCCCGGGCCGACCATGATGACGGCCTTGGACAGGTCCGAGGGCAGGCGGAAATGATTGGCCGCATGGAAATAGACACCCGTGGTCTGCTCCACCTGCAGGCGGTCTGCCAGGAAGGTGGAGGCCACCCCCTTGTGCGCCACGCCGTCGGTGCTGTAGCGCACGGCGCCGATGCACAGATGCACCTCATCCGGATGCGCCTTGATGCTGGAGGCGATGGAGTACAGACGCGGCTGCAGCTTGCGCAAACCTTCGACAAAGGCGGCAACACTGGCAGGGGCCGTCACAGGCTTCCCGATCAACTGGCGCACCTCGTAGCATTTGATCAAAGCTTCCCGCAAGGGGGCGACACCGCCATCAGGCAGAGGAGCTTCCGCAGCCGGGTCGAGCTGACACGCGGCAATGACCGTATCAACAACGTCCGGGCAGTTCTGCACATGCACGCCAAGGGCGTCCCCGACCTCATAGCTGAGTCCTGAACCGGCAAGGGAGAAGGCGATGTGACGGGTGTCTTTGGAGCTGCCCCTGGCATTAAGATTGAGATTGGCGAGGAGTTTGGCGGGAAATGGGTTCTTCTTGGTCCATCCGGCCTCGACCACTGTCTCAGCCACCACGGCGGGGGTCGTGGTCACGGCGACCGCCGCAGGAGAAGCGCCGGCGAGCGCGCAGAAGGCGGACTCGCTCCAGGTTTTGGCCAGATCGTCAAACTCGACATCGCAGTCCACACGGTCGCTCACACGCACAGCGCCCAGCTCTGCGAGGCGGGCATCAAGCTTCCTGCCAGCGAGGCAGAAGGTGTCGCCATAGTTCTTGTCACCCAGGGCCAGCACGGAGTACTTCACCCCGTCGAGCTTGGGGCTGCTGCCGTTCTGATTGATGCTGTCCCAGAAGGAGAGCGCGTTGTCCGGCATGTCCCCCTCCCCCCAGGTGCTGGTGATGAGAAGGACGTTCTGCTCCTTGACGAGGTCGGCAGGTTGCAACGAATCGAGGCCTGCGGCACGTGCCACAAAGCCCCGACTCGTTGCTTCCCTGGCCAGCCGCTTGGCCAAACTTTCCGCATTGCCGCTCTGGCTGCCGAAGGCGACCAGCAGGGGGCGTTTTGTCTCCGCAACTGTCGCGGAGGTGGAGACTGCGGGGGCGGAGCCGCGATTGAGCACGCCTGCCAGGAAGCCATTGAGCCAGGCCCGCTGCTCCAGGGAGAAGGGTGCGTTTTCAGGAATGAGGGGGACGGAGTTCATGCGGCGAACTTTTTCGGGGTAAAACAACTGCCGTTAACAAGCCGCCCGCGTGCCAACTGGGGTCTTGGCATCCAGTCAAAGCTTGAATCTTTTTTATAACATCGATGAATTCAGCTCATCCAATCAGCCCCACACTCCGGGTGTCGGCACCCCGGTGTGCAGGGCAGTCATGGGCGCTCTTCAGCAGGCTGTCAGAAGTCCAGCTGCACCTGGACGTAGCCAAAATGGGCGTCATCGTCCGCGCCCGTGTCATCCAGGTAGTTGCCTGCCATGAAGTAGCTGTAGCCCGCCTGGAAGGACACATGCGGGTTCAGCTTGTAAACGGCGGTGAGATCAAGCTCCTGGCCGCGAAACTTGTCCGCAGAAACTGCGGCCGCATTGACCGGGCGCACACGGGCCACGCCATTCACCCGATACCAGGCATCGGCCGTGTTTGCCATCCAGTAGAGGTGGTAGTCGATCATCACCTTCAGCTTGGCCGTGGGGGAGAAGCTCAGGTTGATCTGCGGGTTGTGCATGTTGATCCAGCCCGTGGTGTCCATGAAGCCATAAAACATATGGTTGGTGGGATACAGGTTCTGAAAGGTCTGAATGCTGCCGTCATTCGGGTCGCCATCGCCTGTGCCATAGTTGTACTGGACGGCGAGGCGGGGCTTCCATGAGTGTTTGAGCCAGTTGTAGCCCAGCGCCCAATGGCCGGCGAAGGCGTCCAGGTCACGACCGGAAACCTCCCCGGTCTGCCACGCCATCTCCATCTCATAGTCAAAGCCACCAAGCTTTTTGGGATCCCCCTTCCACAACGTGCCAAGGGTCACAAAACTGGTGTCGCCACGGACGGGGCCAAAGTCCGCCGTGCCATCGTCGCTCTTATGGAAGACATAGAAGTCCGTGGTGGTGTTCACCGGCACCCACTGTGTGCTGAGGTAGATGCCGCTGAAGACCGCGTTGCGCGCCTCGTCATTGTCCAGAAAGTCGGACTGGTTCCACATGTTGTTGGTGAAGTTCACCGGCGAGGACACAAAGGCATCCAGCGCGAAGGATGGCGCGACATAGCGCAGTTTCACCGCGTCAAAGGTGCGCGCGGGGTTCAGCCACTCGAGCGGCCCCACCAGCCGCTGGTCCCCGTAGCTGAGGAACTGGCGGCCAATCGTGGCGCTGAGGCCCTTCTTGATGTTGCCAATCTGCACGTAGGCCTTGAGGATGTCGAAGGCGTCATCCCCCTCCGCGCCCAGCACGCCGATGTCATTGGGGCGGCTGCCCCCCAGCTCGCGAACGTCCTGACCCTGGATGTAGAACCTGAGCCAGGGATTGACGTCGTAACCCAGGCCCAGGCGGAAGCGCTGCAGCAGCCAGGTGGCATCCTGCGGACCGTTGACAGAGCTGTCGAAGTCGAAGTTGTTCTCACGGCCTTCGAAGCGCATTTTTTCCTGCACATCGACAGTGAGGTTGCCAAACTTGATCGGCGCGTACGCGGGAGCAGCGGCGGGAGCAGCGGCGGGAGGCGGCGTGGCGCCGGGAGGCGCGGCGAACGCGGCGGATGCCAGGAACAGCGGGAGCAGATTTTTCATAATGGTAGTTTGTGGTGCAGTGTGGTGCTGGGTTTCTTGTCAGCGGCGGTGTGTTTCCGGCTATGCGGCGGCGGCAGGGAAAGGGATGGCGTGGGAAGCCATTTCGGCGGCCATGTCCGGGGAGGGCTGGAATTTCGGCTCCAGGCTCGGACGGATGTGGGAGCGGTCGTTGAGAAAGGTGATGAGGTGCTCGCGCAGCTCGTAGTAGCGCGGGTCCTCCATGATCTCCTTGCGGTTGCGCGGACGCTCGAAGGGGATGCTCAGGATGTCGCCCACCTCGGCCTCGGGGCCATCCGTCATCATGACCACACGGTCGGAGAGAAAGATGGCCTCATCCACGTCATGGGTGACCATCAGCGTGGTGATGCGGTTTCGCCGCCACAGCTCCAGCAGCACATCCTGCAGCTCATACCGTGTCAGCGAGTCCAGCATGCCAAAAGGCTCGTCCAGCAGCAGCATTTTTGGCTGCAGCACAAACGCGCGCGCAATGCCCACGCGCTGCCGCATGCCCTGGGAAAGCTCTCCAGGATACTTGTGCATGGCATCACCAAGGCCGACGATGGAGAGATAGTACTCCACCATCTGTTTCCGCTCCTGCCTGCTGGCGGTGAAGTACACTTGGTTGGCGCCAAGCATCACATTTTCAAACGCCGTCATCCACGGCAGCAGACAGGGTGACTGGAAGACGATGCCTCGGTCAGGCCCCGGGCCTGCCGCTTCCCTGCCCGCGAGAATCATGTTTCCCTGGGAAAGATCACTCAGCCCGGCCACCATCATGAGCACGGTGCTCTTGCCGCAGCCGCTGTGGCCGATGAGCGTGGCAAACTCACCCTCCCTGAGCTTGAGGTTGAAGTTTTTGACGATCGTGGCCGGTCCTTTGGGCGTGGCGTAGGTCTTCCACAGGCGGTCCAGTTCGAGCATGGTCGGGGTGCGGGTCTTCATGCGGCCACCTCCACTTCTTCACGTTTGTTGTCAGAGCGGCGTTTCGGCCCCGGGCGGTTGAGCAATTCAAATGAGTTCACGTGATTGAGATCTTCAGGCAGAATGTCTGGCAGGGTAAGCTTGACGGAGGACTTCACCTTGGTCCTGCCCTTGGCGTCGAGCAGCGTGGTGATCAGCTCTGCGCGGAGCTTCTTGAAAGTGGCGTCATGGTTGATGGCCTTGCGGTCGCGCGGCCGGGGGATGTCCACCACGATGGGATCACCCAGCGTGGCGGGCGCGGTGGGCAGCAGCGGGATGACCTTGTCCGCCACCAGGATGGCCTCATCCGGATCGTTGGTGATCCAGATGACCGTGGTCTTGTTGCTCAGCCAGATCTCGCTGATTTCATCCTGAAGGGTGGCACGGGTGAGGGCGTCCAGCGCGCTGAGCGGCTCATCCATGAGCAGCACCTTGGGGTTCATGGCCAGGGTGCGCGCCACGGAGACACGCTGCCGCATGCCGCCGGAAAGCTCCTTCGGGTACTTGTGCGCCGCGTGGCTGAGCTTCACCATGGCGATGTGCTTTTGCACGTGCGCCTTGCGCTGGCCGGACGTCCAGTCCCGGAAGACCTCGTCCACGGCGAGGGCGATGTTTTCCTCCACCGTGAGCCAGGGAAGCAGCGAGTAATTTTGGAACACCAGCCCACGATCTGGACCTGGGCCGGTGATTTTTTCCCCGGAAATCATGGCCACACCGGTGTCTGGAGTGACCAGGCCCGAAATCAGATTGATCAATGTGGACTTCCCAGAGCCGGAGTAGCCAACGATGACGACGAACTCGCCCTCCTCGACGGAGAGGTTGACGTCTTTCAGCACTTCCGAGCGGCTGCCCGGCAGGCCAAATCCCTTGGAGGCACCTTGGATTTCGATAAGCGGCATATCGATAAAATTTATGATTTACGATTTATAATTGATGATTTGGGGCCGGAGGTCTGGTCGTCATCGACGCAGGATGGGAGGTGCATGAGAGACGTGAAGCGCACCACCCGGTGGCAGGAGGGATAAGAGTCCTGGGACTCGCGAAGCGCTGCGGACTAAAGTTCGAGTTCTTCGCGCGTGCCACGCGAAGCCAAATCATCGATCGTAAATCATAAATCATAAATGGTTCCTCCTTAGGCGGTTTTGAAACGCGATTCGACCAGGCTCATCAGGCGGTCCAGGATGTAGCCGATGACGCCGATGGTGAGGATGCAGAGGATGATGTGAGCGTAGCTGTTGGCATTGTATTGCTGCCAGAGGAAACCGCCCACACCAGGGCGGCCGGTGAGCATCTCCACCGCCACGATGACCAGCCAGGCGATACCCAGGCTGAGACGAAAGCCGGTGAACATGTAGGGCAGCGTGGCGGGCACCAGCACCTTCCACAGCGTCTTGGCCTTGGAGAGCTTGAGCACCTTGGCCACATTCAGATAATCCTGTGGCACCGCGCGCACGCCGACGGCGGTGTTCATCACCGTGGGCCACATGGCGCAGATGGCGATGGTGAACAGCGCCGCCGCATCCGAAGCCCCAAAGGTGGTGCGCCCGTCACCATTGACGATTTTGACACCACTGAAGAGGATCATTCCCAGAGGCAGCCATGCCAGAGGCGAGACCGGCCGCAGCACCTGAATGATCGGGTCAAAGGCCTTGGTGAAGCCTTTGGACAGCCCCAGAAAGAACCCGATGGGAGTGCCTATGACGAGGGCGATGAAATAACCCTGCGCCACCAGCACCAGCGACATCCAGGTGAACCGCAGGATGCCCTGATCCAGCTCGCCACGTTTCGCGAAAGGCTCCATAACGTAGAGCTTGCTGGCCGTCCATGTTTCCACCGGAGTCGGGAGATCAGCGGAGATGCCCTCGCGTTTGGTGACTTTTACCGTGTCCCCCCAGTCATCCTTTTTCATGGTCGTCACCGACTTCCCGGCGAGGACATACCAGAAAACACAGCAGACCAGGATGGCCGCGAGCGGCAGAAGGATGGAGTCGAGCTTGTAGCGTTGGATCAGATGCATAATGCGGCTATGCGGTTGAGGGTTATGCTTTCAGGGTCTTCACCGCGAAGCCTGCGGCATAGGCTTCGAGGTCAGCCTTGGGGTCAAAGGTGACGCCGTCGAAGAGGGTTTCGGGCTTGTCGTCAGCGCCGCCATGGACATAGCCGATCTCCTTCATGGCCTCCTCGTAGATGTCTGCGCGCATGACCTGCTTTGCCACGCCCTCATAGTCCGGGGCGCCCTCGGTGAAGCCCCAGCGGCGGAGCTGGGCCAGCCACCACTTGGCATACTTGGCCTGCGGGTAGTTGCAGTTGCGATCGCTGAAGATCATGTAGTCCGGGTCCTTGAACTTGCGGCCGTCGCCCATGTTGTATTTG
>CAZPSQ010000247.1:0-8937 GCA_964588755.1 uncultured Prosthecobacter sp.
CTTGCCACCGTAGGCGTGGCCCAGGATCTGGTGGCCCAGGCAGATGCCGAAGATGGGCTTCTTGCCGATGAGCTCCTTCACCTCCTTGTGAATGTACTCCAGCGCGCTGGGATCTCCGGGGCCGTTGGAGAGGAAGATGCCGTCCGGGTTCTTCGCGAGGACCTCCTTGGCGGTGGTGGTGGCAGGCACCACATCCACACGGAAACCCTGCTGGCGCAGGCGGCGCAGGATGTTGCGCTTGATGCCAAAATCGTAGGCCACGATGTGATGCCTGGCCTCGGGCAGAGCGTGGAAGGCGCCCTCGGCGGTGCCTTCGCGATTCTGGGAGGGGCTGGGGATGTCCCAGTCGCGGCTGTCCAGGTCTTCGGGGTCCCAGAGATAAGCCTTCGGCGTGGTGACCTCCTTCACATAGTCGCTGCCTTCCATGGAGGGGCTGCTGGCGGCGATTTTCACCGCCTCCTCATGCGTCATCGGCTCGGAGGTGATCACGGCGCGCATGGCCCCCCGGGTGCGCAGGTGCTTGGTCAGGGCGCGGGTGTCGATGCCCTGGATGCCGGGGATGTTCCACTCTTTGAGGTAATCGTTGAGGCTCTGGGTGCTGCGCCAGTTGCTGGGCACGTCGCACAGCTCCTCGATCACAAAGCCGCGCACGTGGGGCTGGCTGCTCTCGGTGTCCAGCGGGTTTACCCCGTAGTTGCCGATCTGCGTGTAGGTCATCGTCACGATCTGCCCACGGTAGGAAGGATCGGTGAGCACCTCCTGATAACCGGTCATGGAGGTGTTAAAGCAGATTTCACCGGTGTGGCTGGCCTCGGCGCCGAACGCCGTGCCTTCAAACACCCGGCCGTCTTCAAGGGCGAGGAGAGCTTTCTTCATCAAAGGTTGCGCCTTGGGTCATAGCGAGGACGGCGGGGGGTGCAAGAGGTTCCGTGGAACGTTCCGCGCCATTGCATTTTTCGCCGGGCGGCGAATGATGCCCCTTCCCCCGCCATGGACCACCTCCGCACCCTCCTCCAGCGCCGTATTGACCTGATCGCCGACCATGCCTTCCGGGACCGGGACGCGGCGTCCCACCTGGAGGCGCTGAAGACAGTTTCCGAGGAGATTTCCGCTGAGCACCAGCGTCTGAAACCCCAGCTTCCCGCCCGGCTGAACCACTTCCTGACCCAGGCCAGTTTCTCCAAGGCGCTGGAATATCTGGATAGCTCGGAGGATTGAGGGCGTTTTCAGCGCTCCATGAAGCGCTTTTTAGTCCTGACCAGCCTGCTTTGCCTCTCTCTCGCGTCCACCTTTGCCGCGCGCGGCGACAAACCGAACATCATCTACATCCTGTGCGACGACCTCGGCTACGGGGATGTGAAATGCCTGAACCCGGAGGGCAAGATCGCCACGCCGCACATGGACCGGCTGGCCAAGGAAGGGATGGCCTTCACCGACGCGCATTCCGGCTCCAGCGTGTGCACGCCCACCCGCTATGGTGTGATGACCGGCCGCTATGCCTGGCGCACGAAGCTGCAGCGCGGCGTTCTCGGCGGTCTCAGCCCACGCCTCATTGAAGACGGCCGCATGACCGTGGCCGATCTGCTCAAGGGCAAGGGCTACGCCACCGCCTGTGTGGGCAAGTGGCACATGGGCATGGACTGGGTGAGAACGGGTGAGGTCAGCGAACTCTCCATCGAAACACCCTCGCAGGTGAAAAATGTGGACTACACGAAGCCCATCACCAACGGCCCGCAAAGCGTGGGCTTTGACACCTACTTCGGCATCAGCGCCTCGCTGGACATGGTGCCCTACTGCTTCATTGAGAACGACAAGGTCACTGGCAATCCCACCGAGACGATGAAACTGGTGATGAACGCCGTCGAAGGGAAGAACGAATTCACCCGCGAAGGCCCCGCCACCCCCGGATTCCGAGGGGAGGATGTGCTGCCCGCCTTCACCCAGCGCGCGGTGAAGATCATCGGCGAAAAAGCCGCTGCCGCCCAAAAGGGAAATCCCTTCTTCATCTACATGCCGCTGAACTCCCCGCACACCCCCATTCTGCCCAGCGAAAAGTGGCAGGGCAAAAGTGGCATCAGCCTCTATGCCGACTTCGTGATGGAAACGGACGACGCCATCGGCCAGATCATGCGCGCCACGGAGGAGGCGGGCATCGCGGACAACACGCTTATCATTGTGACCAGTGACAACGGCTGCTCCCCCAGCGCGAACTACCCGAAGCTGGCCACCTTCGGCCACAACCCCAGCGGTGTGATGCGCGGCCACAAGGCGGACATCTACGACGGCGGCCACCGCGTGCCCTTCATCGTGCGCTGGCCCGCGAAGGTGAAGGCGGATCAAAAGTCCGCGCAGCTCCTCTGCCTGACCGACTTCATGGCCACGGCTGCCGAGATCGTGGGGGAGAAACTCCCCGACACGGCAGCCGAGGACAGCTTCAGCTTCCTCCCTGCCTTGCTCGGTGAGTCAGGCAAGGCCATGCGCCAGAGCGTGATCCACCACACCATCAATGGCAGCTTTGCCCTGCGCGAGGGTGACTGGAAGCTGGAGCTCTGCGCCGGCTCCGGCGGATGGAGTGATCCAAGGCCCGGCTCCCCTGGCGAAAAGGGCCTGCCCGACACCCAGCTCTACAATATGGTCTCCGACATCGGAGAGAAAAACAACCTGCAGGCAGAGAAGCCGGAACTTGTGGCCAAGATGACCGCTGAACTGGAAAAGATCGTGGCGGATGGCCGCAGCACGCCGGGCGCCGCACAGAAGAACGCGGTGGAGGTGGAGCTGAGGAAACCCACGCCACAGGTGAAGCCCAAGAAGAAAAAATAACGAAACCCGAACGAGGAGCCGAGCGAGACAGACAGCCACTGGCTGTCCGTAGCGTGAGCGAAGCGAATCAATGACGAAGGAAGTCCCAATGAAGAGAATGACCAATGATTGAAGCTTGGTGCTTCAGTCATTGATTCGTCATTCCTCATTCTGGTTTCGTCATTCCCCCCACCCCCGTCTCACTATTTCCGTGAACTTTTCCGTGCGTTCTTAAACCCGTTCGCTACGCTCGCCGCTCTCCTCGACCCCAACCACTCTCCACACATGAGCAACTCCGCACCCAAACTTCATAACGCGATGTGGCCCGGCCTCGTCGGCAAAGGCGATGGCGAAGGCCAGGAACCCCCGATCAGCCTGGAAAAGATGCTGGACCTCACCGCCGCCGCCGAGGTGAACGGCCAGAAGTTCGAGGGCGTCGACTACTTCCTCTTCCTTCCCCACACGAACCCCGAGGCCAGCGATGATGAGATCAAGCGCATTGCCGACCAGATCGCAGGCAAGGGCTTTGCTGTTGGCTCCCTCGTCGCGCCGGTGTGGCCCGGCACGGTGGGTGACTCCGCCATGGGCGACGACGCCCAGCAGGAAAAATTCCTCAGCGCCGTGAAGATGGCCTGCCGCATCGCCAAAATTTTCAACGCCCACGGCGTGCGCAAGTATGGCGTCATCCGCATCGACTCCGCCGAGTTCGGCGTGGCCAAGTGGCGTGAAGATGCCCCGAAGAACACCGCACGCATCATCGACACCTTCAAGAAGGCTGCCGCCATCGCCGCCGACAGTGGCGAGCGTCTGGCCGCCGAAGGCGAAATCTGCTGGGCCGGCATGCACTCCTGGAAAGACATGCTGGACGTGCTGGAAGGCGTGGGCATGCCAAACGCCCTGGGCTTCCAGGCCGACCTGGCCCACACCTACCTCTACACCCTGGGCTACAACGCGCCTGAGCATGCGCTGGTGAAGGAAGGCTATTCCGACGCCGAGTTCTACGCCGCCTATGAGAAGATGACCGACGCGCTGCGCCCCTGGACCATCGACTTCCACGTGGCCCAGAACGACGGCACCGTGCACGGCGCAGGCTCCCACGACAAGACCGGCAAGCACTGCCAGGCCGACGATCCCAACGGCAAGCTCGACATCGTGAAGGCCGCCGGCTACTGGCTGAAGGACGCCCCTGCCCGTGGCATTCAGCACATCTGCTGGGAAGGCTGCATGTTCCCGAACAAGGTCCTCGAAACCCCCGCCACCTGGAACACGATCCTCGACACGATGATCAAGGTCCGCGAGGCGCACGGCTGGTAAGACTGGCCGGGCAGACATTCAAATCACCAACGCCGCAGAGTCCGCTCTGCGGCGTTTTTGTTTGTCTGCGCAAAAACAGTCCCAGGCGGACGCAGACTGGTTCTCGGAAAGATGGTCATTTATTATCCGGCGAGCGCAGCGGCCCCGGTGGCAAGGAGGGGGCACAGCCTGCCATGGGAACATAACAGGCAAGCGACCAACGCAGCCAATGGGACCGCTCCGTCGTCGGGAATTTGACAAGCTTTTCGAGAACCAGTCTAATTCGCCCATGACCTCACGCCGCTCCTTCCTTGCCACCGGTCTCAGTGCCATCGCCGCACGTGGCTCTGCCCAAACTGAGGCAACCGCCACGGCCGGGCCGATCATCGACATTCATCAGCACATGAATTACTCGAACCGGCCGGATGAGACGCTGCTGGCACACCAGAAAATGATGGGGGCCACCACGACGATCATCCTGCCTTCCGGCACGTATTTGGACCGGCCCTCCACGCACAATGGAAAATCGAACGGGCTGGCGGCGAAGTGTGCGGTCACGGAAGCGGCGCGTGATTTTGCCAAGGCTCATGCAGGCGCTTATCTCTGGGCTGCCAATGAGGTGACGGATCTGGACAACGCGCCTGCCGAGATCGAGCGGTGGCTGAAGCAAGGCGCCTGCATGATCGGCGAGCAGAAGTTCATGGTGGAGTGCGACTCGCCGGAAAGCCAGAAGCTCTATGAGCTGGCCGCCGCCTACAACGTCCCCATCCTGCTGCATCTCCAGTTTGAGAGGTACAACCTCGGCTATGAGCGCTTCCACACCATGCTGAAGAAATACCCGAAGACCAACTTCATCGGTCATGCGCAGACGTTTTGGGGAAACATCGACAAGAACCACGACCAGAAGGTCATGTACCCGAAGGGCAAGGTGACGCCCGGCGGCCTGACCGACCGCTATCTGGCGGACTACCCAAACATGTTTGCCGACATGTCCGCAGGCTCCGGCCTGCTGTCCCTGACCCGCGACGAGGAGAAAACCCCCGCCTTCTTTGAGCGGCACCAGGACAAGATCCTCTACGGCAGCGACTGCAATGACCACTTTGGCCGCGGCCCCGGCTGCCAGGGGGCGGGCACCATCGCCGCCATCCGCAAGCTGGCACCGAGCAAGACGGTCGAGCGGAAGATTCTGTTCGAAAACTCGAAGAAGCTCTTCCGGCTGGCATGACCCAGCCGTGTCTGCTATGCCATGCGCACGCATGATCATCAGCAGCAGCTCCAACGAACGCGTCAAACACGCCCGACGGGTGCGGGAGGGCCGGGAGCGTGACCTCATCTTCGTGGAGGGAGAGCGCCTGGTGGCTGAATGTGTTGCCTCCGGGCTGAAACTGCACGCCTGCTTCACCGGAGCGGAAGCTCCCCCCTCCCAGCAGGAGCTGGTGGATCGCATGACCTGCCCGGTGCAGCGGCTGTCTGAGTCCGTGCTGGAGTCGCTTGGAGACACAGTGTCCACCCAAGGCATCATGGTCATTGCGGAGCGGCCCTGGCCCACGCTCGACCGGCTGTTTGAAGGCGCCGCCCCCCTGCTCCTCGGCCTGGACCGGATTCAAGACCCTGGCAACATGGGCACGCTTGTCCGCACGGCGGAGGCCGCAGGCGTTGGCGGCATTTTTTCCTTTGCCGGTTCGGCGGATGCCTTTGCGCCGAAGACGCTGCGCAGCTCCATGGGCTCCGCGTTTCGCCTGCCCATCCTGCCGGATGTCTCCGGCCTGGGCGCCATCGAGACCTGCCGCAGCCGTGGCCTGAAATGCGTGGTGGCCACAGGAGAGGCGGAGATGTCCCACTACGACCATGACTGGACCCAGCCCACCCTGCTCATCCTGGGCAATGAAGGCCGGGGCGCCAGCGCGGAGGTGATGAAAGCCAGCGATGCACGGGTGCGAATTCCGCTGCATGCACCCGTGGAGTCGCTGAATGTGGCGGCGGCAGGCGCGGCGATTCTGTTTGAAGCGGTGCGGCAGAGACGCTGACGAGGGGACCCGGACACTCCCATCAAGGCATCCGCCACAGGCTCACATGCCAGCCAGTGCCTCTCCTTCAAAGCAATGGCGGTGGCCAGGAGGCATCTGCGACAGCCCCCATGCCGCAGATGCCCCCTGGCTTTTGGCGCAGAATTCCACGCCTGCGGTACATCTCTCAAACCAGTTGCGACCGTATTGTATCGGGGCATGATTGCTTCAGACTGGCTCAAAAAAATCTCTTCCCCGGTATCTCCGCTCTCATTGCCATGAATCTCCCTTCTATTTCACGCCCCGCCTTCATGGTGGGCATGCTTCTGCTCGGAAGCCTGAACCTCGCCGCTGCCCAGGGCAAAAAAGGCGTGGAGGAGTTTGATCCGCTCGCATTCCCCGGAAAAGTCGTGGATGATGTGGTGGTCCCGGTGCCGAGCGAGGTTTTCTCCGTGCTGGACAAGCTGGGCGAGCCGAACTGGCGCCAGGAGCTGCGCAAGGCACAACTGCCAGTGACCACCGACCGCACCAAGCTTTCCCTGCTTTTCGGCTACACGGTGGCGGAAGGATTTGTGGCCGTGCAGGCGGAGGACAAGGAGGCCGTGAAGGACCTGGGCCGGGACGTCATCGATCTGGCCAAGAGCCTGGGCCTGAGCAAGTCCGTGCTGCCCCATGCGCAGTCCATCCTGGACGCGGCGGACAAGTCCAACTGGAGCGCGATCCGCAAGGAGTTCGACCAGACGCAGAAGACCGTGCGCGACACGATGGAGCAGATGAAGGACATGGACCTTTCCCAGTGCGTCAGCCTCGGCGGCTGGCTGCGCGGCACGGCCTCCGTGACCTCCGTGGTGAAGAAGGCCTTTTCCGCCGACCGCGCGGAGCTGCTGAACCAGCCGATGCTGGTGGAGCATTTCGTGAGCACGATCGACAAGATGCCCAAAGGCACCCGCGAGCATGATGTGGTGAAGTCCATCCAAAAGGGCCTCGGCTCCGTGCTGCAGCAGATGGAAGGTGCCGTGGACGGCTTCTCCAAGGATGCCGTGACCAGCATTGGCAAGACCTGCGACGACCTGCTGGCGGATATCCTCGCCAAGAAATAACCGCGAACGTCATCTCCCCATGATTTCACTTTTTCGAGGCGCCCAGACGATGCATCGCCCCCTGACATGGATTGGAAAAGCGGCCTTCGCCGCTGTGACGCTGGCGTGCGCTGCGCTGGTTCATGCCACAGTGGATGAAGCGCACGACTACACCATGCAGGCCGCCACGCCCTTTGTGGAGCAGGGCTTCATCGTGCGTGAGGACTACTGGAATGGCGAGGTGAAGAGCGGCCAGCCGCTGGCGATCACCCACCAGCTTTTCAAGGGCAATGAGTATGCCTTCTGGCTGGGGACCAGCCAGGAAGGCGTGGCGCTGGACATGAAGGTGTTCGACGAGAAAAACCAGCCGGTGCAGATCAAGGCCACCTCCGACAAGTATTCCATGAGCGTCCGGGTGAACCCGCCGAAAACAGGCACCTACCGGATTGTCTTCGGGCTGACCTCGAAGAAGGAGCCGGCGCTGCTCTGGGCGCTGGCGTATGGCTACCGCTGATGCCCGTCGAAACGCTCACGTACGAGACGCCGCAGTTTCTGCTGAAGCTGCTGGGCAATGACTTCAACAGCCTGCGGCTGATTGGTGATGCGCTGGGCGTGTCCTTGGCCAGCCGGGAGGGCTGGGTACGGATCGAGGGCGATGAGGCCGGAATCGCCGCCACGCGCGAGGTTTTTTCCCAGCTGGAGCGTGTGCGCCGCCAAGGCGGGGAACTGTCCCCAGGCATCGTGCGGCTGGTGGTGGAAAGCGTGCAGCGGGAGACCGGGGATGCCCCGGCGGAGACCATCATGCAGCTGAAGCTGCTGGGCTCCGGCAAACGCCCGGCCGTGCTGGCAAAGACCCGCAGCCAGATCGCCTATGTGCAGGCCATGCGGGAGTGCGAGGTGGTCTTTGGCGTGGGGCCCGCAGGCACGGGCAAGACATACCTGGCCATGGCCCAGGGGCTGCATGCGCTGAAGGAAAAGCAGGTGCAGCGGCTGGTACTGACCCGCCCCGCCGTGGAGGCCGGAGAGGCGCTGGGCTTCCTGCCAGGAGACCTGAAGGAGAAGATCTTCCCCTACCTGCGCCCGCTTTACGACGCGCTGTATGACATGGTGGAGCCGGAGGAGGCTGAGCGGCTGATCGAGCGCGGCAGCATCGAGATCGCCCCGCTGGCCTACATGCGCGGACGCACGCTGAAAAACGCCTTCATCATTCTGGATGAGGCCCAAAACACCACCACTGAGCAGATGCTGATGTTCCTGACCCGTCTGGGGGAAGGCGCGCGCTGCGTGGTCACGGGCGATCCCTCCCAGGTGGACCTGCGCCGGCATGTGCAGTCCGGCCTGAAGGAGGCGGTGGAGCTGCTGCAGGATGTGGAAGGCGTGCGTTTCGTCAGCTTTGTGACCAAGGATATCGTCCGCCTGCCAGTGGTGCAGCGTATCATTGAAGCCTACCAAGCCGGTCGAACGCAAAAAAGTGCGCCACAACGGCTCAAACAGGCTGAAGAGGGGGGGAAAGGTTCTTGTCCCCCTGCCGATATGTGATAGCTTCGCTGCCACTCCCGCCCCAAAAACATGTTCGAGTCGATTCGTCGTGCCCGTCTGCAAAGAGCAGGGCTTTCCTGCGGTAAAACCCGCCGAAAGCACCAGGAGGGCGATTTTTTTGACGAGGTCCGCACCCATCCGGCGGGGACTGTCGGGGTCTATGTGCTGTTTTTCATCGGTGTGGCGGTGCTGATGCGCCTGGGCACGCAGGTGGAGGATGG
>CAZPSQ010000248.1:0-8934 GCA_964588755.1 uncultured Prosthecobacter sp.
GGAAGAGAGAAGATTTCCTTGCGATTGGTGGCCAGGGCGTCGGCGTAGGAGACCATGCCGCCGCCCATGCTGGAGGCGAAGAGGGCATCCCCCACCACGGCGACGGGCTGCGCCAAGCCATGCACCACGTAGGTGACGCCGCCCTTGGAGTGGCCGCGGGTGCTGCGGGGCTCGACACGGAGGCCGCCGGTCTCCCAGGACTCGGTGTCGCCGAGCTTGAAGGTTTTGACGCCAGCGCCGGGGCAGGACTCCGCCTCGTTGACGAAGGTGGTGACGACACCATCGGCGGAAAGTTTGGCGAGGTCCTGGATGTGGTCGCCATGCGTGTGGGTGAGGAAGATGAGGCTGAGGTTCAGGCCGTTCTTCTGGATGAACTCGATGATGGGCGTGGCATCCGCGCCGGTGTCGAAGGCCACGGCATTTTTGCTTTCCGCATCCCACACAAGGTAGGCGTTCACGGTCATGTCGTGGTAGGGGGTGTTGAACTGGGCGAGGCCAGGGAGCTGGACGTCCAGCGGCGCCCAGGCGGCGTGCGCCATGGTGACGAGCGCGGGGCCGTCGAGCTGGAGCGCGGGGGCGATCTTGAGAAGGACAGCGTCATCGGCGCTGCCGGACTTCGCCGCGGCGACGGCCTCGACATTCACGCCCGCTTTGGCGGCGACATCGGCATCACTGAGGCCAAGGCCGCGCATGGACTTGGAGATGACGTCATTGCAAAGGTCTTCGAGGGGGATGGGCATGGGGTGACTCAAAGCGGGAGAGGTCGGAGGTCAAGGCTTGGCAAGCTTTCTCTTCCTCCTGCTTCCGGGGCTTGGAGCGTGGTGCGCGCGCAGGCCGGGAGGAAGATCAGCATTTTCCAGCACGACTCATGGACCATCGAGGGGTTCTTTTGGTTTCACTGTAGTATTCCCGCACAAGCCGCGTTAACGTTTTACCCATGCCCCGCATCGTCTGGCAGAACTTTGATCTCACCTGGCTGTCGGCCGGGGTGGTGGCGCTGGTTCTGGGGCTGCTGGTGTGGGGCTATGCGAGGTCTCCGCTGCGTGGATGGCGGCGGTTTGCGGCGCTGCTGTGCAAGCTGGGCGTGCTGGCCCTGCTGGCGCTGTGCCTGCTGGACCCGCAGTGGACACGCAGCCAGCCGAAGAAGGGTGAGAATGAGGTGGTGGTGCTGGTGGACACCAGCATGTCGCTAGAACTGGCCGAGACCCCCGGTGGGCGGACGCGGGCGGCGCTGGTGCAGGAAGCGCTGGCAGCGGGAGACGATGACGCAGGCTGGATCAAGGCGCTGGGCGAGGACTTCCGCCTGCGGCTGATGACGGCGGGGCAGCAGACGAGCAGCGTGGCGCATTTTCGCGGGCTGAAGTTTGACGGCACGCGCTCCGACCTGTGCCGGACATTGACGACGCTGCGCCATGGCGGCACGAACCTGGCCGCCGTGGTGGTGGTGAGCGATGGCAACGCGACCGACGCGGCCGCGTGGAAGACGGAGGCGGGGAAACAGGGCGCGCCTGTATTCACAGTAGTGGCGGGAGACAAGGCGCCGCAGCCGGACCTGGGCATCCTGGAGACGAGCGTGGCGACGAGCCCGTTTGAGGACGCGCCGGTGACGATCACCGCGCGGGTGGCGGCCACCGGGCTGAAGGGCAGGACGGCCACGCTGACGGCGCTGGATGTGGAGGGGAAGCCGATGGCCACGGAGAAGGTGAGCATCTCCGGTGATGCGCCGCAGACGGTGCGCCTGCGGCTGCCGACGGCGAAACCGGGTGTGTCCTTCCAAAAACTGGAGCTGAAGGCGGAGGGGGTGAACGAGGCGAGCACGGCCAACAACACGCGGCTGCTGGCGGCGGACCGTGGCGCGGGGCCGTACCGTGTGCTGTATGTCTCCGGCAGGCCGAACTGGGAGTACAAATTTCTGCGCCGCGCCGTCGCGGGGGATGATGACATCCAGATGCCGGCGCTGGTGCGCATTGCCAAACGGGAGCCGAAATTCGAATGGCGCGGGCGTGCGGGGGAGAGTGTGAACCCGCTGTTCCGGGGCTTCGGCGCGAAGGAGGGCGAGGAGGCGCAGCGCTATGACCAGCCGGTGATCATCCGCATGGGCACGCGCGACGCGAAGGAGCTGACGGACGGCTTTCCCAAGGCGGCGGAGGATTTGTTTTCGGAGTTCCGCGCGATCATTCTGGATGACATCGAGGCGCAGTTTTTCACGCAGGAGCAGATGCACCTGATCGAGCGTTTCGTGAGCGAGCGCGGCGGGGCGCTGCTGATGCTGGGCGGGCAGGAAAGCTTCCGCAACGGGGGCTATGACCACACGCCGGTGGGCCGGATGCTGCCGGTGTATCTGGACCAGACGAACAGCGCGCCGGCCATCGCCGACGCGCGCCTCAACCTGACGCGCGAGGGCTGGCTGGAGCCGTGGATGCGCCTGCGGACGGAACGTGAGGAGGATGAGAAGCGCCTGACCACGATGCCGGCGTTTCAGTCGGTGAACGCGGCGTTTTCCATCAAGCCTGGGGCGAGTGTGCTGGCGACGGTGTCTGACGCGGAGCAGTCGTACCCGGCGGTGGCGGTGCAGCGGTTTGGCGAGGGGCGGGTGGCCAGCATGCTCATTGGCGATCTCTGGCGCTGGGGTTTGCGCGACGAGGAGTCGCACAAGGACATGGACCGCCTGTGGCGCCAGCTGATGCGCTGGCTGGTGGTGGACGTGGCGGACGCGATCACTTTGACCACGGAGACCGACCCGGCTGACCGCGAGCGGGTGAAGCTGACGGTGCGCGTGCGCGACCGGGCCTTCAAGGCGAACAGCGACTCGATCGTGAAGGTGGAGGTGACGCAGCCGGATGGCAGCACGGCGCAGCTTTTCGCCGAGCCGAGCCTGAAGGAGGCAGGGCTGTTCGAGGCGGAGTATTTTGCCACGAAGCCAGGGAACCACCGTGCCAGCGCGGCGGTGGAGGACGCGGAGAAACGCACGCCTCTTGGCAGCAAGGCGACCGGCTGGACTTATGATCCGCTGGCGGAGGAGTTCGCCAGGCTGGAGCCGAATCGTGACCTGATGAAACGGCTGGCCGCAGACACGGGCGGGGAGATGCTGGCGCTGGCAGACATTGGCAAGCTGCCGGAGCTGCTGAAGAACATCCGCGTGCCGGTGGAGGTGACGCTGTCCACGCCGCTGTGGCACACGCCGTGGATCTTCATCGCGATGCTGCTGCTGCTGCTGGCGGAGTGGCTGCTGCGGAGAAAAGGAGGCATGGCATGATGATGACGAGATTTCTGTGGGTTGTTTTATCCCTGGCCGTGGCTTCCATCGCGAACGCCCGCGACCTGAGCGTCGTGGTGGTTCAGGGGGCGTCCGGCACCGAGGAGTTTGGCAAAAAATTCCAGGCCCAGGTGGAGGCGTGGAAGGCCGCATGTGCGAAGGGCGGAGCGGCGGCGGAACTGATCAGCGGCCCGGAGACGACAGCCCGGCTGGAGAAGCGCATCGCCGATGCGGACCCGAAAAAGGCGCTGTGGCTGGTGCTCATCGGCCACGGCACCTTTGATGGGCGGGAGGCGAAGTTCAGCGCGGAGGGGCCGGACTTTGACGCCAAGCAACTGGGTGCGTGGCTGGCACCGCTGAGGCAGGAAGTTGTGGTGATTCACACCGCGTCCGCGAGCGGTGGATTCATGCGGCCGCTGGCCGCGAAGAACCGCGTGATCATCACCTCCACCAAAAGCCCGGACGAGGTGTTTTATGCGCGCTTTGGCGAGCACTTTGCCGAGGCGATTGGCGGCCTGCCGGACGCGGATCTGGACCAGGACAGGCAGGTGTCCCTGCTGGAGGCGTTCATCCATGCCAGCAAGGGGGCGGCGACGTTTTATGAAAACGAAGGCCGGCTGGCCACGGAGCATGCCTTGCTGGATGACAACGGCGATGCGATGGGCACGCGCCATGAGGCGCTGCAACCTGATGCGAAAGCCGCCGCCGGGGTGAAGACGGATGGCGGGCGGGCGGCGCAGATCGTCCTGGTGCTGAGCGAGGAGGAAAAGAAGCTGACGGATGTGCAACGCGCCAGACGCGACACGCTGGAGGTGGCGCTAAGGGAGCTCAAGGAGCAGCGCGAGAAGACCAAGATGCAGGACGACGTGTACTACGCCGAGCTGGAAAAGCTGCTGCGGGAGCTGGGCGAGGTGTACGGGGGATCGTGAGCCACCCGCCACCTGAACAATTTTGACCCGAACGCCGACTTGGAAGGTCAAATTGTGTGCTTGCTCCGGCTTTAGAGAAACAGACGGAGCGCCGACACTGGATCAGCCAAAAGGCGGCGTGCTAGGGCTGGGCTGATGCCGCGTCCAACCCATCCTTGCCCAGCTCACCCATTCCCCCGTCTTTCCAACAACCTCACAGCCCCGGCGAGGCTGGCGCTGCTCCTTGCAGCCTGTGCCACGATGGCTGCGGCGCAGGCTCCAGGCGCCAACCCCGCCTCCAGCCAAAAGCGGGAGGAGGACACCCAACTGCCCGAGGTGGTGGTGCAGGCGGACCGGATGAGCGGACCGGTGATCAAGGACTCGAAAATCGGCACAAAGACGAACACACCGCTGATCAACACGCCGCAGTCGATTTCTGTGGTGGGGCAGGATGAGATCGATAAACGCGCGGCGCAGAGCGTGGCTGAGGCGCTGAATTACACGCCCGGCGTGCTGACCGGCGCGGCCCAGGGGCTGGACAGCCGGGTGGATGATGTGGTGATCCGCGGCTTTGATGTGAGCGGCTTCACCAACAACCAGTACCTGGACGGCCTGCGCGTGGCGAATGGCGGCCAGTGGACGCGCTCACAGTATGATGTGTTTGGCCTGGAGAGTGTGGAGGTGTCGAAAGGCCCCTCCGCCGTGCTGTATGGGCAGGTGACGCCGGGCGGCCTGGTCAACCAGGTGAGCAAGCGCCCGACGGCCGATCCGCATGGCCAGGTGCTGCTGCGGGCGGGCACGTTTGACCTGTGGCAGATGGGCGCTGACACCAGCGGTCCGCTGGACCCCAATGGCACCCTGCTCTACCGCGTGGTGGGCATGTATCGTGAAGGCGGCTCCCAGGTGGACCACACGGACCTGCGCCGTTTCATGATCGCGCCGAGCCTGACGTGGAACATCAGCGATGACACGCATCTGACCCTGCTGCTGAACTACCAGAAGGATGATGGCGGCGCCACATACCAGTTCCTGCCGGTGGCTGGCACGCTTTACGACACCAACCAGGGCAGGATTCCACGCGGCACCTTCATCGGAGATCCGAGCTTCAACACCTTTGAGCGCGAGCAGTACTCCATCGGCTACGAGTTTGAGCATCGTTTCAACCGTGTGTTCACGCTGCAGCAGAACGCGCGCTACGAGCATCTCTCCACCTATTACGAGAGCGTGGTGGCAGGGGCCACGGCGCCGAATGCCGCAGGTGTGATGACGGGCCGCCGTGCGGTGCGCAGCGTCGGCACGGCTTTCAATATCGTGGTGGACACGCGGCTGAGGGCGGAGTTTGCCACCGGGGCGGTGAAGCACACCCTGATGGCTGGCATGGACTTCTTCCACAGCGAATGGGGGCACCTGCGCGAGGCGGCCCCGAACGGGACGGTTCCAAACCTGAATGTGTACGACCCGGTGTACACCGGGCTGAACACGCGCTTCAACAAGCAGATCGGCCAGGATGTCAATGAGCGCCAGCATGGTGTTTACCTGCAGGAGCAGCTCGTTTGGAACCAGTGGCATCTGACGCTGGGCGGACGCTATGACGATGCCAAAAATGACATCCGTGACTACCTGGGCAACACACGGACCATCATCCATTCCAGTGCTTTCACGGGACGCGCAGGGCTGCTGTATCACTTTGACTCAGGCTTCGCCCCCTATGCCAGCTATGCCACCTCGTTTGAGCCGGTGACGGGCACGGATGTCAACGGCAGGCCGTTCTCCCCCACGGAAGGGGAGCAGTTTGAAATTGGCCTCAAGTTTGAGCCCAAGGGGCTGAACGCGCTGTTCACACTCTCGGCCTTCCAACTCACGCAGGAGAATGTGCTGACCCGCGACCCGCTGAACGCGCTCTTCCAGACGCAGACCGGCGAGATACGGCTGCGCGGCGTGGAGTTTGAAACGAAGGTGGAGCTGACGAAAAGCCTGACCGCCTGGGGCGGCATCACCTACCTGGAATCCGAGATCACGCGGAACAACGACGGCTTCACCGGCAATGACGTGCTGAACGCGCCGGACATGATGGCCTCCCTCTGGCTGGACTACACCTTCCGCAGCGGCCCGCTCAACGGGCTGGGCGTGGGCAGCGGCATCCGCTATGTAAGCGAACGCTATGGCGACAACGCGAACCTCTACATCCTGCCCGACCTGGTGCTGCTGGATCTGGCGGTGCGCTACGACCTGGGCAAGGTGAACGAGATTTTCAAAGGCGCGGCGGTGTCCCTGCGCGTCAACAACCTGACGAACCAGGAGTATGTGGCCAAGGCCAATGGTCCCCTGGCCGCCAACTATGGCCCGCAGCGGGAGATCAGCGTGAACCTGACCTACAAGTGGTGACATCCCCCCTCCCTTTCCCAGCCCGTATCATGAAAATTTCCTCTTCCGCATCCTTTCTTCTGCTGCTGGCCGCACTGCCAGCCGTGCCTTCCGCAACAGCCCAGCCGCAGGAGGCCGCCGCCCGCAAGCCCTACGCCATGACAAACACGGAGGAGCGTCTGGTGAAATCCAGCGCTGGCAAGGAGTACCGCATTCTCATCTCCTGGCCGGAGGGGAAGCCCCCGGCGGCAGGTTATCCGGTGACGTATGTGCTGGATGGTGATGAATTGTTCCCCGCCCTGACTGGCATCCTGCGCATCCAGGCCGGCACGGAAAAGGCCTCCACCCACAACGCGATCAAGCCGGGGCTGCTGGTGGCAGTGGGCTATCCCGGGGAGAGCGGACGCAATGTGGACTACACGCCCAAGGCGCCTCCTGGGCCGCCGGAAACCTACCGCGATGGCAGGCCCTACCGCACGCAGGAGAGCGGCGGCGCGGATGTGTTTTTTGACTTCCTGGAAAAGGAGCTGAAGCCCGCCATTGAAAAGGACTACCCGGTGGACCGCACGCGGCAGTCGCTGCTGGGAAACGGCTACGGCGGGCTGTTCGTGCTGCACGCGCTCTTCACCCGGCCGGAGGCGTTTCAGACATACATCGCCTCCAGCCCGTCCGTGTGGTGGAACAACCGGTACATCCTGGAGGAGGAAAAGACCTTTGCCGAGCGCATCGCGAAAAGTTCCATCAAGGCCCTGCTCGTCATGTCCGCCGGGGAGATGGAGCAGTCCCTCACGCGCCATGAATATTCCTGGGAGGACGAGCCGCGCGAGGAGCACTCCGCCAAGGTAAGCCGCCGCCGCATGGTGGACAACACGCGTGAGATGAGCTGGCGTCTGGAGAAACTGCGCGCCCACGGGCTGGACTCAGTTTACAAGGTGTTTGCCGATGAGAGCCACAAGTCCGTGGTGCCGGTGGCGCTCAGCCATGCGCTGCCCTTTGTGTTTCCAGCCACCCCGGCGGCAGCGGGTGAAGGCGGGCAGAAAAAGGGACATTGAGATCCCCTTCCCCTACGGATCATCCCTGCCGCCCACGAAGTCCTGAAACGCCCTGGCGACGCGCTGGGTGATGGAGTTTGGAATCAAGGGCATGTCACGCTGGTCGATCCTGGCCAGCGGATGCACGTCGCGGGTGCTGGAGGTGAGGAAGGCCTCGTCACAGGTGTGCAGGTGGGTGATGGGGATGGGGCTTTCATCCACCGCGATGCCTGCGGCCTGACAGGCCTCGATGACCAGACCGCGGGTGACGCCCGCGAGGCAGCCGGAGGAGAGCGGCGGAGTTTGGACAAGGGTGCCGATGACGATGAAGATGTTCGTGCCAGTGCCTTCGCAAAGCTGGGCGCTGGTGTTGGCGAAGATGGCCTCCCCCGCGCCCTTTTCATGGGCCAGCGCCAGGGCGCGCACATTGCCGGCATAGGAGACAGATTTGATGCCCGCGAGCGCGTCATGCTCATTGCGCGTCCAGGGCACGGTGACGACGGTTTCGGTGGGGGGCCAGGGCTTGAGCTGGGTGGCCACCACGGTCATGGTGGCGGGTGAGTCGCCACGGTCCGAGCCGAGCGGGCCATCGCCACTGGAAAGGGTGACGCGGAGGCGCGCATCGGTGAGGCCATTGGCCGCCATCACGTCATGCATGGCCTGGAGGTAAATGTCAAACTCCGGCGGAGCAATGCCCATGGCGGCGCAGGAGGACACAAGGCGCCTCCAATGCCGTGTGGGCGTGAAGGGCCTGCCCCCCCGGGCCACAAGTGTTTCGAAAACGCCATCCCCCACAAGGAAGCCATGATCGAGAGGCGAGACGCGTGCCTCAGAGGTGGCGACGATGCGTCCGTTGATCCAAAGACGAGCGGGGAGATTCATGGAAGAATGGTGCGTGCAGATGCGGCGAATGCAAAAGACGAGACGAGAAATCCCCATGTCCCAGACAGCCATGACCAAGGAAGGGCCAAAGCTCGAGTTTCCATGCGTGCTGGCCGTGGTGGGGCGTGAGGACTGAAAATGCAGAACGCATTCGTGAGCACTCCATGGGTCGCTTGCATCCATGGGATCTTGGACACGGGCACTCATCCCCTCCCCCGTTCCCAGGCCGCGTCTCTCTTCTCACCTCACGCCATTCGGCGCTGGATTGACAAAAAGCATGCGACACCAGCATTTTGCGCTTGCGCGTATTCTGGCCCTCGTCATCATATTCATCCGCAACGCAAAAGCGGGTGTAGCTCAGTGGTAGAGCACTTCCTTGCCAAGGAAGATGTCGCGCGTTCGAATCGCGTCACCCGCTCCATCTCATTCAAGGGATGGTGCCTTGTCGTCAGTCCCAACTCACAAGCGGGTGTAGCTCAGTGGTAGAGCACTT
>CAZPSQ010000249.1:0-8856 GCA_964588755.1 uncultured Prosthecobacter sp.
CGAGCTTGAGCGCCAGCATCCGCGCCTGCATAGCAACCCACTGCTGGAAGGGCTGGATGACCAGTTGCTGCAGGAAGGCGTTGGCGACCTGCATGAACAGCGCGGACATGGCGTTGCGCCAAGTCTGCGTGCCTGTCAGTATGCCGTTCAGGGCACCGCCGAAGGCCTCGCCGATGCGGTTCCACAGCGGAGCCATCTCGTCTACGACGAGGCGGGTGCGTTCCAGCTCGTTGCGCCAGGACTGCACGCGAATCACCGCATCCGGCCCGATGGCCTGTGCGGCTTGCTGCATGGTCGGCAGCAGGCGTTCCATTTCGGCGGCCGATTGCTGCTGCAGAGCGACGATCTGCTGGCGGGCCTGCGCCTCGGTCAGCAAGCCCGCCTGCTGCTGGGTCTGGATCGCCTCCTGCGCGTTGCGCAGGCGCTCGGTCACCTGCCGCCACTGGGACTCCAGGGCCGCCAGATTGGCTTGCGCCGCTTTCACATCGATCAGCCGGTCGACGAGCGAGACGCCGCCGGCATCGCCTTCCGCCGCCAGACGGGCACGTAGATCGCGGTAGCTGCGGGCAATCGCCGCCTGCCGATCAGCATCGGTCGCGGTGCCGGTGATCTGGGCCAATTCTTCCCGCGCCTGAGCCAAGGCGTCGGCAAGTTCGCGCTCGGCCTGTGCCGCCTTGCGGGCGTTGGCCTGCTCGACGTCGGCGCGCCGGTTGTTGAGCGTGATGAGGTCGGTTTCCGCCTTGGCGACCTCGGCCTTGGCCCGCAATCGGTCGTTCTCGGACTTGCCGGTGCTCGCGACCTGCAGGCTTCGGGCCAGTTCCTGCTGCTTGCGGGCGATCTCGGCATCGACCTCGCGCTGCTCGATGGCGGTTTTCTGGGTGTAGTAATCGCGCACCGAGACCAGACGGTCTTCGAGTGCGGCGTCCAGCGCCGTTTGTTGCCGGGTCAGTCCATCCTTCAGGAGCGCAAATTCGGCGTCCAACTGCGCCTTCAACAGCGCGGTCTGCGCGCCGGTCGTGTCCTTCTCAGTACCGCCAGCGGACTTCTTCTCGCACTTGCCATTGACCCATTGCCCGCCCGACACCACACAAGCGATGCGCTGCATATCCTCCGTGGGCGCGCCGGTCGGGGTCTTTTCCTCGGGGCGCTTGGGGCTGGTCAAAGCATCCAGCCGTTGCTTGGCCGCTGCCAGTTCTTGCTCCCATTGGGCGAGGTTCTTGCGGAGCGTCGCCATCGCACCGTCGTTGAACTTGATGTCGAACGGCATGAACGGCACCGGGGCCTTGCCGGTGTCGACCTTTTTGCGCGTCGAATCGACCAGTTCCTGAATCCGCGCCACCTCATCGCGAGCCTGCTTGATCTCGGTGCCATTGAAGACCAGATTGCCGACCCCACCCAGACCGACCCACAACGCCTTCAGTGTTCCGGCCTCGTTGGCCGCCTCGCGCATGGCATTGGTGATGTTGGTCAGTTCCGGCAGGAAGTCACGGGCCAAGGCGATACCGAGCGAGGAGCTGGATGCCTTGAGCGCCGTGAGGTTGTCGTTGAACGCTTCCGCCGAACGCGCCGTCTCGGTCGTGAGCTTCAGGCCCAGCCGCTCGGCCTCGGCAGTCAGTTGAGTGATGCCGGCTGCCCCCTGGTTGAGGAACGGGATCATGTCCATGCCGCTCTTGCCGAAGAGCTTCACGGCCAGCGCCGTCTTGACCGCGCCGTCCTCCAGGTTGGCAAAGACATCGGCCACCTGCAGCAGCACGGCTTCGGTGGACTTCATGCTGCCATCGGCATTCTTGACGGAAATCCCTAGGGCCTCGAATACCTGTGCCCCGTCGCCGACACCGGTGTTGGCCTCTGCGATGTTCTGCGACAGGCCCTTGATGCCCTTCTGCAAGGTCTCCAGGCTGACATCCGACAGTTGCGCGGCGAAGCGCAAGGTCGACAAGGCTTCGACCGAGATGCCGATCTTCTGCGAGAGCTTGTTCAGTTCATCCGCCGCATCGATGGCGCTCTTGATCATCGTGGCAAAGCCAGCGACTGAAAGAGAAACGCCAAGTCCGGCCAGCAGCCCCTTGACCCGGTTCGACTCGTCCCCGAGCTTGGCCAGGTTGCCGCGAATCGAGTCGAAGGCCGAGCGGGTCTGGTCGACGGCGGTAATCAGCAGTTGAGCGCGATCCTGAGTCACGACGGGTTCATCTCTCTCAAATCTTGTTCAGTTGCTTCTCGACGGCGCGGGCCAGGACGGACAACTGGCCGCGCACCGCGCCTTCCGGATCGAAGCGGCGTTTCAGGGTGACGTTCGGCACCAGCACGGCAATGGGAATTTCCGTGCCGCGCTTGATCGATTTCGAGCCGGTACGCTGACGTTCGGCGCGCTTGAAGCGGCGCAATTCGGAAGCGTTCTCCTTGATCGCTTCCGCCATCAGAATGACCTTGCCGTTCTTTTCAATGAAGAAGGCATTGCCGCTGCGCATCAGGCCGTCGATCACGCGCCGGAAGGCCTTGCGCCCCATGCGCTGATGCTCGGGCAGCAAGGGAATCAGCATCCGGCCCGACACCGTGCCGCCCCTGACGTGGATGCCCAGCCACGGTATTCGCGATCCAATCAGCAGTGCCGGCAGCTTGTCCGGGTTGCGGTCGTAGACCTTGGCCCGCAGCGATCGCACGAAGGCTGGTTTCCTGACCGTGAAATCGGCATTCATTCGGCTGCGCACGGTATCGGCCACGACTTTGCCGCCGGTCTGCATGCCTGATGCGACCGCCTTGTGAATGGCCGCCTGTTTTTGCTTTGACCAGGCGTCGAGCTTGGATTTGTCCAGCAGACCGGATGCAGTCAGGGAGAGCTTCAGCACGACAACGCCTTCATCATTCGACGCAACGCCTCACTGCTGCCCTGACTGCCGGTTGCGGTCACCGACAGAAGATTCGCCAGTTGCCGGGACTCCTGCCGGTCGATGGCGGCCAGAAACGTATCGGTTTGCGCCAGCGTGTAGTCGAGAACGTCAGCGTAGGCGTGCCCCGCGCCGATCAGGCGCTGGATGGCATCGCTCCAGTCGTCGGGCTTTCCAGTGCCTGGCCGATCCGCGCCGCTGCCTGCGTCACGCTCGGCAACAGGCGCTGGATAAAAAAATCGGCATTCACCCCGAACACCGCTTCGGCCAGACGCACGGCCTCGTCGAGATCGAGCCCGGCCACCCAATCGACCGGGCGGCGCGTGGCAATGGCGATGGCGGCAATCACGGCTTCGCCGTGTTCGGCCAGCAACGCCAGCCAGTCGGGCGATGCCGACAGACCGACGGCGATGGGTTGCACCGCCCGGGCGAATGCCGGCACCTCGCCCACCTTGAGCGGCGTGAGATCGATGCGCTCGCCAGCAATCTCGATGGACAGCGGCACCGGCGGCAGTGCCGCAAACATATCGTTGCCCATCACAGCAGCACGATCCGGCCGAATTGTCCGAGGCTGCCGCTCGCCGACTTGGTTAGATCGGCCAGCACCTGCCCCGACAGTTCGAATTTCATCAGGTCATTGCCAATCACTGAGAGTTCCTTCGTCGGGTTGATCGCGACGCGGTAGAGATCGATGACGACCTCCTTGTTGCTGTCGGCGGTATTCAGCCCCTCGAACCGCACCCAGCGCTCAGGCAGCGGCTGGGTGAACATCGCCGTGACGTTGGCCGCGCCGTAGCTGTAGCTGGCCGTGATCGCCCCGGTGACGCCCGTAAGGTCTGTGAACTGGATGGAGCCGTGCTTGGCGTTGACCGTGTACTTGGTGTTGGTGACCGTGGTCGCGCCGGCCTTGATGACCACGCTGGAGACGTTCTGTTTCCCAAGCAGGTAGAGCTTGCCAAGTTCGGCCGTAGCGATGACCGGCTCGTCGGTCACCGTGCCAGTTGTCACCGCCGTGGTGGATCCGTAGAGGGAGAGTTCCAGGTTGGTCTGGATCAGTTCCTCCAGGGTGCAGGCGAACTCGCCCTTCTTGGTTTTGATGAGTTGCAGGTCGGTCAGTCGTTGGCCGGATTGGGACTCCTGGTGCTCCAGGGTTTCCACCGACAGCGACACCTTCAGATCGGGCACGTTGCCGACATAGACCAATCCCTGCGGGTTGCCATTGTTGTCACGCGCGCCGATGAAGACGCGCCCTTGTCCGGAAAAGTAAGACATGTGGTTTGCTCCTTGGATGGAAAGTGAATCAGCCCTGAGCGGTCAGGTCATGCACCAGGGTGCGATAGGTGATCTGGTAGCGCGAGGGGATGGCGGCTGCCGTGGCGTCGGCATCCTCGATATCCCAGTCGCAATCGAGTTCCTGCAGTGCTAGACAGAGGCCGCCGAAACCTGGATCGGCGAACAGGGCGGCATGAACGGCCACCTGCAGGCGATCGGCGATGCTTTCCGCCGTCTCGACTTCCGTTGCCCTGGCCAGCGCGACCACGCGAACGGTCAGATGGCGCTCGATACGGTCATTGGCGCGTTGGGCGATCGATTCGGCCTCGGGGAAGATCAACAGGGCCGGACTGCTTTCGCGGCCAGTCGGTACCGTGGGCGACCGCTTGATCTGCGCGCCCTCGGCCTGGGCCAGCGGCGTGAGACGGGTCACGATCTCCTGCAGCAGGCGTTCTCGAATTGAAATGGGCATGAGTTTCTCCAGTGGGATCCGTAAAATGACAAGCTGTTGAAAGGAGTTCTGAACACCATGGCCGTGAGCAGCGTCCCCAAGAAAAAGCACAAGTCGAGCTTGTCGAAGCCCTGCCTGATCACCTTGAGGATCGAACTGGTCGGCACAACGCCGCTCGTCTGGCGCCGCATCACCCTGGATGGCCGGTCGAGTTTTGCGAACCTGCACCACGTGATTCAGGCGGCGATGGGCTGGCATGACGCCCACCTCCACCAGTTCCGGATCAACAACCGCTACATCGGCGTGCCCGATCCGGAAAGCGACGCGCCCGAGTGGCACACCGAGGACGAGCGCAAGGTGTTTCTCAACCGCGTGCTGACTGACGATGCCGTCTTCACCTACCTCTACGACTTCGGCGACGGCTGGGAGCACCGGTTGCTCGTGGAGGAGTACGACGACAGCGACGATCTGCGCTTTGGCGACGGCGACGCCTGGGTCGATGCCGGTGAGCGTGCCTGCCCGCCCGAGGACTGTGGCGGTGTCGGTGGTTTCCAGGACTTCCTCGAAAAGCTCGAGGACGAGCCCTACAGTGATGAGAGCAAGGAACTGCGCGAGTGGGCGGGTCTCGACTACGATCCGGCCGGCTTCGATCGTCAGGCGGCCAACGCTGCCATCAAGCGCCTGCTTTGGAATCGCTGGCTCAAGTGAGCCGGGTCAGCGTCGCCCGGCACTCCGAGCCATCGCCGATCGCCCGCACCTCCCGCACCCGGTAGGTCATACCGCCGATCACCAGTTCGTGACCGGTGTCGAGCAGCACTTCGTCGGCGGGATAGCGGATCGCATAGTCGGACGACAGGCCGAGACCATCGAGCACTTCCACGTCGGGGGCACGGAAATCGACGAGGACTTCCGCACCCCCGATCGTGGCCGGTGTCAGCAGACCGGCACGGCCGGCTGCCGCATACAGGTCGGTCAGGGACGTCATCACGACATCGTCAGCTTGACCAGCACGCCCGGGCGATGGCACATCGGCAGCGGGTTACTCTGCGTGTGCAGGTCGGTGCCACGCTCGAACTTGCGGGCGTCCTGCTTGGCATAGAGCGGCTGGCCGAGCGTATTGACCGTCTCGTTGAAGTCCGCCGGCGCCACGTAGGTGCCGAAGGTGTCAATGGTGCCTACGGGGAACGCATGCGCCTCGCCGGCCGCGATGAAGCGACGGGTGGCCCCATTGCCATCGGTGGCCTGGCCGCGATACTCCTCGAAGACGATGCCGCCGAAGGTAAAACCGGCGCGCACGTCGTCGCGCAACACCGCCCCCTGCTGGAAAAGCTCGTAGGCCTTCTCGACCTTGGGATGGGCGATCAGCTTCTCGAAGAACTCCTGCGAGCACAGGCAGCGCACGCCGGTCATGAACTCGCCGAGAAGGTTTTGCTCGATGTGCGCCAGGGTGTCGACGCACTTCTGCCGGACGTTGGTGCTGTCGGTGATCAGGGCGAAGTTGATGCTCTTCGGGGCGATGCCGAACTCGTCATAGAGGTTGTAGAGCGTCGAACCGTCGGCATCGAGGATGATGCCTTTCAACGCGCCCATGCGCAGGTGTTCGAGGGTAATGGCGTGCTTGTTGCGCATGGTCTCCAGATGACGGGCCATGACGCCGGCCACGGTTTCCAGTTCGGATTCCGATCCGAAGGCGCGCAGCCCCTGGACTTCCTCGGGTAGCACCACGTCGTCGTGCGGGATATGGGGCACGACGAAGGAGCGCATCTTGCGCTTGTCACGCTGACCCACCGTGCCGGGACTGCCCACCGGCAAGGTCGGCAGCAGATTCAGCACGCCGTTTTTCTCCTCGATGAGGATCTGGCGGAAACGCACCGGCTTGACCGGGAACAGGTTGAGCGACTCCAGTCGGCCGTAGCGGTTGGGCAGAAGGTTGATGGCGGCCGTAAGGTTGGCCATCGAGAAGGCGGGATTCGAGAACGGGTTCTGCATGAGAGGACTCCTTTAAACAGCGTGGCGAACTAGTACGCCGGCCGCCTTGAGTTGGGCGATCGCAGCGGCTTTGTCCAGGGGGGCGATACCGGCCGGCCAAGTCAAGGCGTGATCGGCGACGACGGCATGACGGGCAATCAGAATCCCGTCCTCGCGATCGATCAGGCTGGCGTCGACCGAGGTGGCGAGAACGCCGACGGCGACTTCGGTGCCATCGGTGGCGGCCGGGTCGATCTGCTTGACCTTGGCCGTGGTGGCGTCGATGCCGACTACAGTGCCGAGCACGAGGTTCTGGCCAGCGGCAACCGTGACCTGGTCACGCGAATAGAGATTGGGGGCTTCGTACTTGAGCAGATCGCCCAGGTTGAGTCCTTCGGTGATGACGGGCATGGCTTATTCCTTTCCGGTAAGTTTCTTGACGGCCGCCATCAAGGGATTGGCGGCAGATTGGGATTGCTGAGGGGTCGAGGCATTCGGTGCAATCGTCGAGCGGATTTCCGGGCTATCGGCCCGCGACGCCAGCAGTGCCTTGCGCACCTGGGCTTCGGAAACGCCCTCGGCGAGGAAGGCAGCGGTCAGTTCGGGATGTCCCGCGAGTTGGCACAGTTCGGCGATGGCTACGGCATCAGGGCGTGCCGCGCCGGCAGCAGGCGAGGCTGCAGCGGATTCGTCGCTATCGTTCTGCTCGGTGGCAGGGTCAGTTGCCTGTACCGGTTCATCGGGCTGCGGGGTTTGGACAGGGTCAGTCGTGGACATGCTTGAGTTCTCCATGAGCGTTGAAGGGGTTGCAACCAGTGAGCGCGTGGAACCAGAAACCGTGTGGCCGCGCGCCCGGCGAGCCACCAGAAAGCTGCTGAATTCGGCGAGCACGGCATCGAGACTGCCGACGGCATCGGCCAGGCCGCTGGTCACGGCATCCGCACCGAAATAGATGCCGGCCTCGGTGGCCCGCACCGCATCCGCATCGAGCCGGCGCATGGCTGCGACGTGATCGACGAACATGGCATACAGGCGATCGACTTCCGCCTGCAGGCGGGCATGGGCCTCGGGGCCGAGTTTCTCGTGCGGAGAGAAGTCGTTCTTGTGATCCCCGGCGGTGATCGGTGTGTAGCGGTAGCCCTGCTGGGCATCCCGGGCGGTCTGATCGACATGCATGGCGATCACGCCGATGGAACCAACACCGCCGGTTCTGCTGACCAGCAGTCGGGAGGCCGAACAGCCGATCGCATAGGCCGCCGAGAAGGCGGTGTCCGATGCGACCGCCCAGACGGGTTTCGCACTATCAGCGGCACGGATGCGCTCGCCAAGTTCGAACACGCCGCCCGCTTCACCACCCGGCGAATCGATATCGAGCACGATGCCTTCAACACTCGGATCATCGAGCGCGGCGTCGACCATGCCGGCGATCTCGGCGTAGGACGTGAAGCCCGATGCCGGGTCCAGGCCAACCGTGCGACGGACCAGCGAACCGACCACCGGAATGACGGCAATGCCCACCGGCGCATCGATCGTTGGCCGCTTTGAGACAAGCGGTGCGGCCAGATCTGATTCCGGCCAATTGACCCGTTCGCCGAGCACGGAGAGGATCACATCCAGTTTGGCGCGGGCGAGCAGAAGCGGCGTCCCGTAGAGACGGGACGCCAGATGAGGCAGATTCATGTCAGGGGTTCTCCGGGTTGTCGGGAGGAGCAACGACTGGCTGTGCTGCTGCCAGGTCATGGCGTGGATCGGACTCGAACACCAATCCAAGGGCATCGGCGCGGGCGTTGTCTGCCGCGATTTCGCGATCGATATCCTCGGCGTCGTAGCCGAAGGACGAGATCGCCTCGGAGCGCGACAGCAGGCCGGCACGCATCGCGGTGAGCATGGCGTTGAACTCCTTCTGCGGATCCACCCACTGCCAGCCCTGTGGAATCCACTTCACCGCCAGGTATGCGCGCCGCTGGGCCTTGCCGCCCCGGGCATAGCCCGGCAGCGACAGCGCCCCTTCAAGTACGGCCTGTTCGATGAAAGCCTGCCAGATCGGTCGGCATAACTGATGGACGATCACGCCGTGCTGGAGGGCTTCGCAACGACGGCGGAACTCGAGGAGTCCAGCACGAATCGAGGAGTAATTGACCTGGGTGAGATCCCCGGTCAGTTGCTCGTAGGTCACGCCCATGGCGGCGGCCACCGCCCGGAACTGCATGCGCAGGAACTCGGCATAGCTCGCGCCGACATCGGCGGGCTGGGAGAACTTCACATCCTCGCCGGGCTCCA
>CAZPSQ010000250.1:0-8810 GCA_964588755.1 uncultured Prosthecobacter sp.
GGAGCCGAGCAGGGTGCGGCAGAGGTTTTCCCCCGGGCGGCTGGGCAGGTCCATGGCGGACTGCAGCACGGTGTGGCGCATGTTCAGCACGTCGCCGCGATACTGGGCGAAGTAGCCAAGCTTCACATTGTGCCCTGGTTCGCGGGTGCCGTTCTGCGGGGTGAGCGCGCCGGCAAGGAGTTTCAGCAGCGTGGACTTGCCCGCGCCGTTCGGGCCGACCAGCACGGTGCGCTGGCCGCGCTCCACCTCCAGCTCCAGCCCCGTGTACACCGGCGTCTGCCCATAGGCGAAATCGACATCCTTCATGCGGATGACGCGCTGGCCGGAGCGCGGTGGCTGGGGGAAGCGGAACTTCACCGTTTTGGCGTCGGCCACGGGGGCGTCCACCTTTTCCATGCGGTCGATCATCTTGGCCTTGTCCTGCGCGCGGGAGGCAAAGTTGGCCTTGGCCTTGTACTTGTCCACCCAGGCCTGCATCTTGGCGATCTCCCGCTGCTGGTTGTCATAGGCGCCCTGCATCTGCTCGGCGCGGGCGGCTTTCTCGCGCAGGTAGTTGTCGTAGTTCCCCACGTAGCGGGTGATCTTGCTGTGGGCGATCTCCAGGATGCTGTCGCAAAGCTCATTAAGGAACTCGCGGTCATGGGAAATCATCAAAATGGCGCCCGGGTAGCCAAGGAGATACTCCTGGAACCAGATGAGGGACTCGAGGTCCAGGTGGTTCGTCGGCTCGTCCAGCAGCAGCAGGTCCGGCTCCTGCACCAGCAGGCGCGCCAGGTGCGCGCGCATGACCCAGCCGCCGCTCAGTGTGCGGGCGTTGCGCTCAAAGTCGGACTCGCGGAAGGCCAGGCCGCTCAGAATGCGCTTGGCCTTGGGCTCCACCTCCCAGCGGTGGTGCTCGTCCACATGGCCGGTGGCCAGCTCCAGCACCGTCACGTCATCGATCGGCGCGCTTTCCTGTGGCAGGAAGCCGAAGCTGATGCCGCGCTCCATCACCACGCGGCCGTCATCCGGCGTGGAGTCCTGCAGCAGCAGGGAGAACAGCGTGGACTTGCCCGCGCCATTCGGGCCGATGAGGCCGATCTTCTCGCCACGGTTGATGTGAAACGACACCTGGCTGAACAGGGTGCGGCCGGCGTAGGTCTTGCTGACGTTGGAAACAGAGAGCATTTGGGGGAAAGGGGCGCGCAAAGTGGACTCAATTTGCCTCATGTCGAGCAGGCGCGCAGGTTTCCCTGCCAGCACGGGGCAGCCGCCAGCGCTTTCACTCTTCTTGTCCCTGCCTTCGTTTGCGCTCTTCGGCGAGGGAGAAGACAAGGCGAATGATGTGCAGCGAATGAGGCGAAAATCCTAATCCGTCGCGAAAACTGCCGCTCGACAGGGGGCAACGGGTGCGTTTTTCTCTGCCCCGAGCTATGAAACTGTTGTTGTTGCTTCCTCTGGCCTGTGCCTTCGCTGTCGGAAACTTGAGCGCCAACGGCGGCGGGTACTCCAAAGGAACAGTTTCCACATCTGCGTTCAGGCCGATCGGAGTGGATCAAGTCGAGATGATTTCCGAGCGCCTGGAAATTGATCTCCACATGGAGTACGCAGACATTCGCGTGGAGTATGTGCTGCACAATCCTGGCAAGAAGGTAACGGTGGAGTGCGGGTTTCCGGCGGTGAGGTCCACCGACCGGCACTTCATGCTGCCTCCAGGATTGAAAGAAGAGAGTGCGGCCAAGCCGGAGATGCTGGAGAACTTCGGCATCTCGGCGGATGGCAAGAACCTGAAAGTGTCCATTTTGGCTGACAATGTGCGCCTGCGCGGGGGCAGCGAAGGCAAGACGGGAGTTTCAGAGCTGACCTCCTGGCATGTGGTGAAGATCCCTTTTGCCGAAGGCCAGACGCGCATCATCAAGGCTGGCTACCGCAACCCCTACTACAATAGCACGCACGAAGTGTCGGACGACTCCATGCAGTCTGCCCCGACCCTGACTTATGCGTTTTCTGCCGCAGCCTTGTGGGCGGGTCCCATCAAGCAGGGCACTGTCATCATCAATGCGACCGCCGTGGATCCAGCCGGCGTGCGGTTGAATCATCCGAAACGCTACGCGCTCGAAAAAGGCCGCTGGACGTGGTCATTCACGGATTTCGAGCCGACGCTGGAGGACGACTTGGTCGTTCGGACCCGGCCAGACAGGCACAGCTTTGGAAGGGAAAGTGGTCATTATGTGGCGGAAGGTGGCGAATGGGAGGAAGGCGGTCTGAAAGGCGCCCAATGGATGGCTTGCCAAAGCTTCACGGCCACGGCCTCCTCCACGCTGACGGAGCCGGATGGGACCGAGCACGCAGCAAAGAACGTCTCCGACTGGACCAGGGGCAGCGCCTGGGTGGAGGGGCGGCAGGACAGTGGCATCGGCGAGTCGTTGACATTGACGCTGGCCAAGCCGGTAAAGGTGAGCCGTGTTGGGATCGTCAACGGCTACGCGAAATCCCGTGAACTCTACTATGCGAACAGCCGGGTGATGCAGCTCCTGGTAAGTGTCAATGAAGGCAAGCCCAGCTCGGTGGACTTGCCTGACGAATTCCTGCAGCAGGAGCACTTTTGGTTCGATCTGCCGAAAACAACGGAACCGGTGAAGACCATCCGCCTGGAGATCGCGGCCATTTTTCCTGGCGCCAGATACAACGACACGGCGATCTCGGACATTGTGCTGCTCCAGCCTCTCAGCAAGGCACCCAAGATCCAGCCCGCCCGATGAGAGCGATGCGGCGGCCGATGGCATGGCGGCTGCCTTTGCTGGCGTGCCTCGCCGCCAGCCATGCCATGGCGCAACTGCTGCCCGTCCATGTGGAGGAATCCCACGCAGGTGCATTCTACCACCTGGTGGAAGCTCTGCCGCTGAAAGAGCCGCACACGCTGGTGCTCATCGACGCGCATTGTGATGCCAATGGCATCGCCACTTCAGACGACATTCGGGCCGCCATCCGGCGCGGACCCACCCGGGAAAAGCGGGCGGAGATGCTGGCACAGTGGCGGCGGGAGGGGCAGATTCAGTGCTACGACTGGATCGAGCCGCTGATGCCTGAGCCCATTGACGAGGTCATTTGGATTCCCGCCGTGAGCCTCGGCGAGGCGGAGCGGGTGAGGCTGGAGACGGACGCCCGGGAATACCTGGATGCCCACGAGGAGGCGCGTCCGCGTGACGCCGGACCGCTCGCGATGCGTTACCGCGTGTGCAGTTTGGAGAGCTTCGAGAAAGAGGCGCGGGTCTGGCCGGAATCGAAGCGCGTGGCGGCCAGTGTTGACCTCGATTTTTTCGCCAGGACGCCAGATGGCGATCTGGGTCCGCAGCTTGAGCGTGTGATGGATGCCCTGGTGCGCCTGCGGGCGCTGCGCAGCTTGAGCTTCGCCATTTCATCGCCCTATCTGCGTGACACCGTGCAGGCGGAACGGCTTGCCACGCTGGCGCTGGATGCGGCGTGGCGCATTCCGAATGCGGCGGTGCATTTCGATCCGTTTGCCAAGACAGGCCCCGACCGCTCTCTCATGGCCCGCCTGCTGGAGCGGCAGGGAAAGCAGATCCCCGCGCTGGACATCACGAAGGCCGGCCCGGAGCTGCGCAGCCTCCTGCGGCAGCACTGGCAGCCTCCGCCAAGCGACACGCGGGCCCACGCGCTGCTGGAAGGCTGGGCGGGAGAGGCATTTCAGTGCCGGATCGAGGCTCCAGGTCATCTCAAGGCACCCAATGGCACTTGGGAGCTGGAATACAGCCCTCAAGCCGTGCTGGCGCTCTCTCCTGCTCCCGTCGGGGCGCGCGTGCGCTGGTGGGCCTTGCGGGCGGCGGATGCACGCTACCGCATCGGTGACGCCAACCTCGGCTTTGCCGTGGATGCCCCCCGCTGGCTGTGGCAGAAGCGCCATCTGCTGGCCGAAGGTCCAGTTTTGGGCCGACTGACCTTGGAGCAGCTCACGGGCGGCCAGGACTGCGGCACGTTCGAAATCTTTGCCGAGGTGATCCGGGACGGCGAGGCCACCCGCACCCCTTGTGAGATCGTGTGCCTCAGCAAGCCGGGCACCACCGGCGTGCGTGCCGCCTGGAGCCGGCAATTCGGCCTGCCGTATGTGTTTGATTCGCGCCTGCTGGTGCGTGGCCTTCACTCGGGGGCGGAGGCGCGGCATGGGGCCGACTGCGCGAATTTCATCACCGCAGGCCTGCGGGCGGAGGGCTGGCTGCTGCCGTGGGGCAGTCCGGCGGACGTGCGTCCATTTCTGAAGCGTGTGGATCGGCTGACGGAGCCTGCACTGCTTCATTTTGGCTCCCATCTGGCCGCTGTTTGGGAGGATCGCCCGCCGTTGGGGCAGTTGGATGACACGGACTTGTGCGTGCATCAGCTGGAGGGCGTCCCCGAAATCCTTCCCTACGCCCAGCTGCGTCAAAACCGCCGGGAACCTGGGCTGATGACCATCTCCGATCCCCCCGAGGTCATTCGCATTGCCATCTGTGGGGACTTGATGCTGGGCAGGACAATGGCCGGCCATCCTGATCCCTTGGGTGAGATTGCGCCGGTGCTGCAGCGTGCGGATCTCGCTCTGGGAAATCTCGAGTGCGTGATCGGCGCCGCGAAGGCAAAAGACCGCCTCCAACTGATCGCCCCGCCAAAAGCTGCGGCACTGCTGCGTCAGGCAGGCCTCGACGGCCTCAGCCTGGAAAATAATCATGCCCTGGATCTCGGCGCGGAAGGGCTGGCCGCCACGAAGCAAGCGCTACGGACTCAGGAGATGGAAGTCATCAGTCCGCAGGCCAAGGTCTTCGAAATTCGCGGCAAGCGCATCGCTGTCCTGGCGCTGGATGATTCGGACGAGGAGGCAGCCCCTCCAGAAATGCCTCCAGAAGCAGACTATGTGATCGTGCTGCCACACTGGGGGCGGGAGCACCAGACCACACCCACCGTCCGGCAGCGTGAGCTGGCTGGACAGCTGTTTCAAAAGGGGGCGCATCTGGTCGCCGGCAGCGGGCCGCATGCGCTGCAGCCGCTGGAGCATACGGCGGCCGGCAGCGTGGCCTACTCGCTGGGAAACACTGTTTTTGACGGCCCGGGACCGGACGCGGAGTGGGATCGTGGCGGAGTTTTGGAGGTGACGCTGGAAGCCCACACCTGCCGGCCCGTGCGAATGCGGATGATCGAGGTGAAGGCAGATACACGTCGCGATGCGGTGGCAAAGTGAGTCAAAGCCCGGCGAAACTGAGGCTTGGCGTGGGGCGTTCTTTGTGAAAGCATTGCCAAATCTTTCCATGAAAGCCGCCCTTGCCTGTCTGCTGGCCCTGTCCGCTGCGCATCTCTTTGCGGCGGATGATTTGTCGAAGCCCATCGAGGCCCTGCGCAGTGTGCAGAAGGAGGGGCTGGGAAATGAGACCGCAGCCAAGGCGTGGCAGGAGATCGTGAAGGCGGATGCCGCCGTGCTGCCGCAGGTGCTGAAGGGCATGAACGGGGCCAATCCGCTGGCGGAAAACTGGCTGCGCGCTGCGGTGGGTGTGCTGGCGGACAAGGCGCTGGAGGCCAAAAAGCTGCCGGTTCCGGCGCTGGAGGCCTTTTTGAAAGACACGCAGAACAGCCCGGGAGCGCGCACGGTGGCCTTCGACCTCATTCAGCGGGCGGATGAAAAGCTGGCGGAAACATTGGCGCCCACCCTTCTGAACGACCCCAGCTCCGAACTGCGCCGGCACCCGGTGGCAAAGCTGATCGAGGCGGGAGACGCGGCGCTGGCGCAGAAGAACAATGAAGCGGCGGTGGCGGCCTACGGCAGAGGCCTGGGCGGCGCGCGGGATGAGGACCAGATCAAGGCCCTGGCCAAGAAGCTCCGCGATCTGGGGCAGAAGGTGGACCTGCCAAAGCACTTCGGCTTCCTCATGACGTGGAAGCTCATCGCGCCCTTCAGCAACGCGGACCGGGCGGGTTTTGACACCGTGTATCCGCCGGAAAAGGAGCTGAAATTTGACGCTGTTTACGAGGGGAAAAGCAAGGAGGCAAAATGGATCGACTTCACCAGCACGGATGAGTACGGCAAAATTGACTTCAACAAGCCCTTCGGCATGGAGAAGAGCGTGGTGGGCTATGCGGCCACGGACTTCTACAGCACGGAAGACCGCCCGGCGGAGATCCGCATCGGCTGCAAGGACGGCTGGAAGGTATGGCTCAATGGCGAGCTGCTCTTTGCCCGCGATGAGTATCACCGCGGGGCCAAGCTGGACCAGTACAAGCTGCCCTGTCAGCTTAAGAAGGGGAAGAACACCATCCTGGTGAAGTGCTGCCAGAACGAGCAGACGGAGCAGTGGACGGTGGAGTGGGAGTTCCAGCTCCGTGTGTGCGACGCCACGGGGACGGCGATTGTGGCGAAAAACTGAAGGCCTGAATTTTTTTGAAAATGAGGACGATGAAAACACTCTCGATCTGCCTCTCCTGGTGCCTGCTTGCGGGTGCCGCCCACGCCGACTGGCCGCAGTTTCGTGGCCCGAATGCCACGGCTGTTTCCACGGATGCCAAGGCGCCCGTCGAGGAGCTGAAGATCGCGTGGACGGCGGACCTCCCGGGGCGTGGCCTGTCCGCGCCCATCGTGGTGCGGGATCGCGTGTTTGTCACCTGCTCCAGCGGCCCCGGGCAGGAGACATTGCATGTGTTCTGCTTCGACGTGAAGGACGGCAAGAAGCGCTGGGAACGCGTGATGCGCGCCACAGGCCGCACCATGACGCACAACAAGACCTGCGTGGCGGCCAACACGCCGTGCAGCGATGGGGAGCACATCTTTGCGCTGTTTTCCTCCAACGACCTTTTTGCCTTCGACCTGGACGGCAATCTCCTCTGGCTGCGCGGACTGACCTTTGATTATGCAAATGCCAGCAACAGCCTGGGCATGTCGCAGTCGCCCGTGGTGGTGGACGGCACGCTGGTGGTGCAGAGCGAGAACGACAGCGAGTCCTTCGTGGCCGGGCTGGATGTGAAGACCGGCCGCAACAAGTGGAAGCTGGACCGCCCCAAGGCGGCGAACTGGAGCAGCGCCACGATCTGGAAAGGTCCGGACGGCACGCCCGTGGTGGCCCTGCAGTCGAGCAAAGGCATCCTGGGCATCGATGCCGCCAGCGGCAGGACGGTGTGGGACTATGCCGATGTGGCCAGCACCATCCCCTCCAGCGTGGTCAAGGGGGAGATCTTGTACGCTGTGTCCCATGGCATCACAGCCTTGTCACCAGAGAAAGGCTCTGTCACCCAGCTCTGGCGCAATGAGAAACTGAACTCAGGCACCGCCAGCCCCCTGGTGCTGGGCGGGCACATCTACGTGGTGAACAACGCCGGCGTGCTGGTGAAGGCCAGCCTCAAAAGCGGAGATGAGCTGTGGAAGCTGCGCCTCAAAGGCCCCTTCAGCGGCTCCCCCGTGTCCGCAGGTGGCAGGCTCTACATCGTGAACGAGCGCGGCATGCTCCAGACGATCAACCCCAATGCCCCGGAGGGGGAGGTGACACAGCAGATCGAGCTGAAGGAGACCGTTTTGACCACGCCTGCGATCTCGGACGGCGCGATTTATGTGCGCAGTGATGCAAAGCTGTGGAAGCTGCATTAAGTAGCGTCACACCATGGCGGAAGACCCCACGCAAGAGCCCGAAGAACTCGACCTCACCACCACCGCCGAGGTGGAGCAGGAAACCTCCCGCGCGCTGAGCAAGGAGACGCGGCAGGTGGTCATGGCCGTGCTCGCCGTGGGTGCCTTCATGGCGGTCGCGCATTTTACCCCTCTGAAGGCCTGGATCACCAACGTGCAGGCTTGGAAGAGCCTTGTGCGGGATTTCGGCTGGGGCGCGCACGCGGTGTTTCTGAGCGCCAGCGCCATCTGTGTGATGCTGGGCGTTCCGCGCCTGCCACTGTGTGCCGCAGCCGGCTTGATCTTTGGCTTTGGCCAGGGCCTCGCGCTCTCGTTGCTGGGTTCCACGACAGGCTCGTACGGGGCGTTTGTGCTGTCGCGGCATGGCTTCCGCCGTGCGGCAGAGTCGCGCGCGCAGAAGTGGCCGTGGCTGAAAAAGCTGCTCAAAAAACCCTCCATCATGCGGGTGTTCTGGGTGCGGCAGCTCATGGTGCCAGGCCTCGTTCTCAATGTGTTGCTTGGGATGACGCCGGTGCGCCACAGCCGCTTCTTCCTGGGCACCCTGCTGGGCTACATGCCCCTGAATGTGGCCTTCAGCCTGGTGGGCAGCGGCCTGGGCAAAGGGGACCTCGCCCACACACTGGCCCAGCTTCTGGCTGCCATGGCCGTCATCAACATCGCCGCCTGGCTGGTGTATCGCATGATCAAGAAGCAGCAGCACGCGGCGTGAAAAGGAGCCACCCTTGAAGGGTGACCAGCACATGCAAGCCCCCTGGGAGACTCCTGGACCGTGTCGGAACGGGCAAAAAGCGTCATGAGCGGTGCATCAGAGCCCGCGATTTCTCCCAAAAAGGACGTGTTGAAGCCCTGAAAGAGCTGGGAAGTGCACCTTTCAGGCGATGGCAAGCCTCTGAATAGCGCCATGAAGCCCGCAAAACGGCCGTTGGAGGCTTTGAGTTGCCCCGCATGGCGTTCAGAGGGCTGAAGTCACCCTCCGGAAAGAGGCGAAACGGCCATTTCCCCTGGGGAAATGCATCTGGAAAGCGGTTCTTGGAGCACCCCCGACAACATGGATTTGGAGCCAAAAACGGTCGCATTTACTGGGGGCCAGGAGGGAAATTGGGCGGTCGCGGCGGTGTGTTTGAAAAGAAAAGTGCAAAAAAGAGCAGAAAGGGGTTGCGGGGATTCGAAGCTG
>CAZPSQ010000251.1:0-8780 GCA_964588755.1 uncultured Prosthecobacter sp.
AACGGCAGCTCAGGATTTTGAAACACACCGCGCCAGGAGGCCAGCAACGCCTTGGTCTTCTGGGTGTACACGAACCCTTCATTGTGGTTTGACTCGCCCTGGTACCAGATGCTGCCGCGCATGGCGAATGGCACGAAGGGGTGGATCATCCCATTGTAGAGCGAGGTGGGGCTGCCCTGGTTGTGCGGCAGGGCTTTGGGCTGTGCGGGCATGGCAGGCACCGCCTGCTTTTTGTCCAGCGCGTCACGCACGGCCTTCGTCCATTGTTCAATGGCGGCCAGATGCTTCTCATTGGCGTCACGGTAGGCGTCGCTGCCGGGGAGCTGGGCGCGCGTGGCTGCGGCGAGGTCCTTCAGTTCAGGCTCGGCCTCCAGGCCTTCCAGGCTGGTCCACGGTTCGATGCGTGTGCCACCCCAGGCGCTGAGGATGATCCCCACGGGCACCTTCAGCTCCTCATGCAGGCGCAGGCCAAAGTGATAGCCCACCGCGGAGAAAGCGCCCACGCTTTCCGGTGTGCTGTGCGTCCAGGCGGCGGTCACGTCATCCTGGGGGGAAAGCGCGATTGTCTTGGGGATCTTCAGCAGGCGCAGGTTAGGGTGGTTGGCCGTGGCGATCTCCGCCTGCGTGTCCGGCTTCCAGGCCATCTCCCATTCCATGTTGGACTGCCCGGAGGCCAGCCACACCTCACCGACCAGCACGTCTTGCACGGTTGCTGTGCCAGCTTTCAAGACCTGTGGCTCCGCGCTCGCGGGCATGGCATCCAGCGTCACTGACCACTTTCCGTCCGAGCCTGCCTTGGCGGTCTTCTTTTGACCGGCGAACTCGACGGTGACTTCCTCGCCCGGCTCGGCCTTGCCCCAGACGGGCACCGTCTTGTCCCGCTGCAGCACCATGTGGTCGGTGAAAATGGAGGGCAGACGCACAACGGCATGGGATGCCGTGGCGAGCATGAGGAAGGTGAGGGCGGGAAGCAGTTTCATGGCAGATGGTGCGCGGATTGTGGAGGGCGCGATGATTAGTTCCACGACAGAATCCAGGTTTCTGCCTCTTATTATTCGTGGCATTTGCCCCGCTGCTTTTCATTGTCACAACACAACCATGCGCACACTCCTCCTTCTCCCATTCCTTCTTCTTCAACCCCTGGCCGCCGCCGAATGGACCATCTCCACCTATGCTGGCACCGGAGTTGCAGGCGGCAGCGGCGATGGCGGCCCGGCGACGGCGGCGCAGATCGACAATCCCTTCGGCGTGGTGCGGGGGCCTGACGGCGCCATCTGGTTCTGCGAGTACACCGGGCAGCGCATCCGCCGGGTGGCCCAGGATGGCACCATCAGCACCATCGCAGGCACGGGCAAAAAGGGCTACAGCGGCGATGGCGGCCCCGCCTTGCAGGCCACCTTCAATTTGCCGCATGAGCTGCGCTTTGATGCCAAGGGGGATCTCTACATCGTGGACATGACGAACCATGCCGTGCGTAAAATCGACATGCAGACGAAGGTCATCACCACCATTGCCGGCACGGGCAAGAAAGGCTACAGCGGTGACGGTGGGCCAGCCACTGCGGCCGAGCTCGCCCAGCCGCACAGCATCCAGTTCGGGCCGGAGGGGGACCTCTACGTGTGCGACATCGGCAATCACGTGATCCGCAGGATCGACATGAAAACAGGCACGATCAGCACCTTTGCAGGCACGGGGGCGGCTGGTGCCACGCCTGACGGCGCGCCCATCGCGGGCACACCGCTTAAGGGGCCACGCTCCCTTGACTTCGACAAGGAAGGAAACCTCTGGCTGGCGACGCGTGAGGGAAACCAGGTTTTCAAATTCGACCTTAAAGGAAACAAGATTCACCACATTGCCGGCACGGGCAAAAAGGGCTTCACCGGCAATGGTGGCCCGGCCAAGGATGCGACGCTCAGCGGGCCCAAGGGCATTTCCATCGATGCGGCGGGCAATGTCTGGCTGGCCGACTGCGAAAGCCACAGCATCCGCATGGTGGACGCGAAGACCGGCAAGCTTGAGCTCATCGCCGGACTCAATGAAAAAGGCGACGGTCCGGATGGTGATCCGCTGGGCTGCAAAATGGCCCGCCCGCATGGTGTCTTCTGCGACGCGGACGGCAGCGTGTTCATTGGCGACAGCGAGTCCCACCGCGTGCGCCTGCTGAAGCAGAAGTAACCCAGCATTCATCACCGACTCCCATGCGCTTTCATCTTTCCCTCGCCATTCTCTTTCCTCTCTTTGCCCATGCTGACAAGATTGTCCTTGTCGCCGGGGGCGGGCAGGATGCCATAAATGTTCCGGCTCTGGAAGCCAGGCTCAAGGAGCCATTCGGAACTGAGTTCGACGCGGCCGGCAACATGTGGATCGTGGAGATGGTCTCTGGCAACCGCCTACTGAGGGTGGATGCGGGCGGCACCCTGACCCATGTGGCCGGGCAGGAAAAAGCCGGTTTCAGCGGCGATGGCGGCCCCGCCTTGCAGGCGCAGTTCAACGGCCCCCACAATCTGGCCGTGCTGCCGGATGGGGACATCCTCATCGGCGACACCTGGAACGGCGTGGTGCGCAAGGTGTCTGTGAAGACCGGCACCGTCTCCCTGCTCCCCGGTTTCCAGGCTGCGAAGGGCAAGGAGCGTGGCAATGGCCCCTACTGCATCACGCTCGACTTCACCGGCACGAAGCTCTACATCGCCGACCTTTCCCGCATCCACGTCGTCGATCTGAAAACAGGCGAGGCCAAGGTCATTGCTGGCAATGGCAAGAAGGGGAGGCCGGATGATGGTGCTGTGGCCACTGAGGCCCCCCTGTCTGACCCGCGTGCCGTGGCCGTGGACCGGCAGGGCAATGTGTACATCCTGGAGCGTGGCGGCAATGCCCTGCGTGTGGTGGACAAAGAAGGCCGCATCCGCACCGTGGTGAATGCCAGCGGCAAAAAAGGCGGGGAAGGGGACGGCGGCCCGGCGCTGGAGGCCACCATGAACGGCCCCAAGCACCTGTGCGTGGACAAGGACGACACCGTGCTCATTGCGGATGCGGAGGCGCATCTTGTGCGCCGCTACGTGCCCGCCACCGGCAAGATCGAGCGCATTGCCGGCACCGGCAAGCAGGGCAAGGGCGCGGTGGGCGGAGATCCCAAGGAGTGCCAGCTTTCCCGCCCGCACGGCGTCACCGTGCATCCGCAGACGGGGGAGCTGTACATCACGGACAGTTACAATGATCGCGTGCTGAAGATCGTGCGGCAGTGATGGCTGGCAGGGGAAGCTCCCCCTGGGGGCCTCCTTCCATTCACATCGCTGTGTCGTTCCAGAAAAAACGGGCGCTCTCATGAGCGCCCGTTGAATTTCAATTTTTCAGAATGTGACGTGGGGATCAGTCAGCGCCGTACGTGCGGCGGTAGCCTTCCTGCCAGGCGTTGCCGTAGTCTTCCTTGCCAGTGCCGACGACGCGGCCATCCGCGCCGAAGCGCACCACATGCTCCTCAACGCTGGTGAAGGCACCCCACACGGGGACCTGGCGCTTCCAGCCCTGGTCAGCCCAGCGCCAGACCTCACCGCCAGCGGTGTTCTTTTTCTCAGAAGGCTCGCCCCATGCGGCCACCACCTGGGCCTTCGTCATGCCCGGCTTGATGGCGCCATCGGCGGAGGAGGAGCCTGCGGGGGAAGCCTTGGTGCCGTCATTCACATTCGATGGAGGAGCGGCGCAATGGCTGAGGCTGAGGGTGACTGCGGCAAGCGAGAGCAGAGGGAGGAGTTGAATGTTTTTCATGGGTTGAATTGCAATGGCAATGCGATGACTGTTTAAATGAGAATGGGGTCATTCGTCAAGCGACGCGAAGGTTGCCTGCAAAGTGCGGGCCGCTGGCCTCGTAGGTGCTTCATGGCCCGCCTCATCATCCTCTCCCTTTCGATTTTCCTCGCCCCCTGGCTGCATGCGGAGTTCAAAGCTGGCGCGTTTGCGCAGGACATCTCCCCCACGAAGTTTCCCGCGCCGGTGAATGGCAGCATGCGGGCAAACTTTGCCACCGAGATCCATGACCCCATGCACGCGCGCTGCCTGGCGCTGAATGACGGCAGGCGCGCGCTGGTCTTCTGCGTGGTGGACGCCTGCATGATCCCCCGTGAGGTGTGCGAGGAGGCCAAGGAAATCGCCTCCAGGGAGACAGGCATTCCCAAGGAGCACATGCTGATCTCCGCCACGCACACACACTCTGCCGCGGCGCTGGCGCCGGTGTTTCAGAGCGGGATCGACCCCGAGTATGTGAAAGGCGTCCCCGCCTTGATTGCCAAAGGCATTGCGCAGGCGGTGAAGAACCTGGAGCCCGCCGAGTTTGGCTGGGGTTTTGGCAGTGATCCCTCCCAGGTCTTCAACCGCCGCTGGTGGGTGAAGGACGGAGCCAGCTATGAAAACCCCTTCGCCGGCACCACCGACCGCGCGCGCATGAACCCTGGCAATGTGAACCCGGAGACCTCCGTGCCGACCGCCCCGGTGGACCAGGACGTGGCCGTGCTGGCCGTGCGCTCCGCCGCAGACAAACGCCCCATCGGCCTGCTGGCCAATTACAGCCTGCATTACGTGGGTGGGAACCCTTCCATCAGCGCGGACTACTTCGCCGCCTTTGCCAATGAGATGGGCGTGCGGCTGAAGGCTGGGGACGAGCGCTACAAGGGCAAGCCCGCCTTTGTCGGCATCATGTCCAACGGCACCAGCGGCGACATCAACAACATCAATTTCGGCTCCACCATCCGCTTCAAGCGCAACCCGGGGGAGCAGATTCAGATTGTGGCCCGCAGCGTGGCGGATGCGGCCATGGGCGCATATGAGGCCATCAAGTGGCAGGCGGAAAGCGCCATCGACACCGAGGAGACGGACCTCCAGCTTGTGGTGCGCAAAGGCACCCCGGAGGAGCTGGCCCAGGCCAAGGCGTGGATGGAGGCCGCCCCCAAGGACAAGGACGGGCAGTATGCCGAGCGGAAGGCCATCTACGGGCGCGAGACAGTGCTGCTGAGCGAATACCCGGACACCATGCCGGTGAAGCTGCAGACCCACCGCATCGGCACGCTGAGCGTCGGGGCGATCCCGTGTGAGACGTTTGTGGACATCGGCCTGCGCCTGAAGAGGAACTCCCCCTTCGTCCGACATTTCACGATTTCCCTGGCCAATGGCTACAACGGCTACCTGCCCACCGAGGCCCAGCACGCCCTGGGCGGCTACGAGACCTGGCGCGCGCGCAGCAGCTACCTGGAGGTGGATGCCGCCGAAAAGATCACCTCATGCCTGGAGGAGATGCTCCAGACGCTGAAGTCCCGGGCAGGTGATGGCGGGAAGAAGCCGTGATGCGGGCCGGAGATAAAAAGCGGTTCTTTCCAGCATGGCTCTGCTGCCCTGCATCATTTTGCCAACGGCCCATCTGCCGCTTTCTGTTTGCGGCGGCTGATGACCTTGCGTCTTTCATTCAGCCAGCCGAGCGCCAGTGAGAGGGCAAAGAGAATCAGGGTGATGACGGCCACCATCCACAGGGGCTGGGTTTTGCCGATGCCGAACTCCAAGGACTGGCGCGGTGCGGGAACGGCGTGGATCATGATGAGGTGGGCCACATAGAGCACCAGGGATTCGCGCCCTGCGAGCCGCAGCCAGCCTGTGGTGGCAACGATGCGGGCGAGCCCCCCCACGCAGGAGACGAGCACAGCCGCCAGGATGACCCAGGCGAGGCGTTCCACAAAGAAAGCCGGGGCGCGGCCAATCCAGCCTGCCACCGGCACAAAGCCCAGCGCCAGCGGCAGGCAGGCCGCCAGCAGCACGGCCCCCTGACGGGTGGCGCGGCCATCCCACAGGCCGCGTGTCAAAAAGCCGGCGAGCCCGAAACCCACCCAGGGAAACAGCGCGAAGAGAGAACCCTGGGAGCGGTTCAAATACTGGTCCAGCGCCATGAATCCTGTGCGCCAGTTTTCCGCAGGCGTTTCCAGGCCCGCAAACAACACCAGCAGCACTGCCGCAACCGCGTTCCGCCAGCGGCCAAAGCGCTCCGCCAGCAGCAACAGCATGCCGGTGATGGCCATGACGTGCAGCACATTCACCTTCATCCCAGCCCGCCAGTCGTCGGCGGAGATGTGGCCGGACAGCAGCGCCAGCCAGGGAAACTGCATCAGGTAGCCGATGAGCAGCACCATGAGAAGCCGCTGCAGGGCTGGCCCGGCAGGCTTGATGGCGCCCTGTGTCACATGGGCCCGCACAAAACCCGAGATCCAGAAGAACGCCGGGGCGATGAGTCCGTGGTAGTAGGTGAGTTCTCCGTACCAGGGCGTGGCCTGAAGGCCTGCCTCCAGAAATGTGTTTGCCGAATGTGTCCAAATCATTCCCAGCACCGCGAGTCCTCGAAAGAGGTCAATCCATTCAAGGCGTCGGATGGGCGGGGACATTGGGGCTCGGTTCAAAGTTTAAAGCTCAAAGTTGCAAATGGGGGATGCACGCTCGCGGAGCGCCAGTCTCAAAGTTGAAACCCGGCACTCCATGCTCCCCATGAGGTCATCTTGCCAGAAAAAGCACGACAGGCGCGTTCCGGTATGTTGAGATTTCGCATCCTGCCATGAAACCAGCCACATTCCTGCTGCCGCTCCTCCTTTGTTCAAGCCCTTTCCATCTGCGCTCGGCGGAGGTCTTTGAGGCGGCGCTGGGACGGGAGGCCGAACTGCCACAGGGGAAGGAGGCGGACGGAATCCGGGGGGACTTTGTGCTGCGCAATGACAAGGTGGAGGCGGTGATCTCCCAGAACGCGCCGAACCGCCGTGCGAACATGAGCACCTTCTACGGTGAGGACGGCGTGACACCGGGCTGCCTGTATGATCTGACGCTGCGGGGCGCGGCGAATGACCAGCTGGTGATCTACGGCCCCTGTGGGCATGGCCCGGTCAGCTATGTGCGCATTGTGGAGTCCAGGGATGCGGCCACGGCCGCCGTGGAGTCCGTGACCACGGCAGCGAAGAATGCAGGCGTGTTCAAGCGGCATGAATACCGCGTCAAGGACGGCGTGCAGGGTGTCTTCATCACCACAACGCTGCGCAACGAGACGGATCATCCCCAGAAGGTCAATGTGAAGGCGGACCTCACCCGCTTCGATTCCAGCGGCATGACAGCGGATGGCATCCACTGGGTGGATGCCATCAATCCCGCGCACAAATGCGGTTATGCCATCAGCACCTTGAAAAACACCGGCGCGCAGAACATTGGCGACACGCTGCAGCTCGCCCCGGGGCAGGAGGTGGTGATGGAGCGGTTCTTTGCCGTGGGTGCCTCGCCTGCGGCGGCGGTGGGGGAGTTCCGCTCGGTGAAGGGGGCTGTGCCTATGGGCGTCTTAGAGGCCAGGATCGTGAACGGAAAGCCGCAAGGCACCACTGCGGTGAAAGTGCTGGTGCCGGATGGCGGGGAAGGAGGGAAACCTGTCCCGGCTTATCCGGATGCTGAGGGCCTGCTGAGTTTGAAACTGCCTGCGGGCAGCCTGCGGCTGGATGTCACCAGCCCGGATGGCGCGCAGGCCGTGCTGCCTGCGGAGGTGACCGCCGGAGAAACGACAAAGGTGCAGCTGTCGATTCCGCTGCTGGCCGGCATCCGCTTCGACATCACCGATGAGTCCGGCAAATCCATCCCCTGCAAAGCCCACTTCAAGCCACTGGATGAAGGCGCGCCCAAGCTCGACCTCGGCCCGAAATGGCGCGCGCACGGCTGCGTGGACCAGTACCACAGTGAGAAAGGCCAGTTCACCGTACACCTGCCGCCGGGGCGCTACCGTACAGTGGTCGTGCGGGGGCCGGAATACGCACATCTTGAGCAGGAGGTCGTAGTCGAGCCTGGCATGGAGACTGTTTTCAAAGGCAGCCTCAAACACCTGGTGGACACGACCGGCTGGATCAGCGCCGACTTCCACAACCACAGCACCCCCAGCGGGGACAACGTCTGCGACACGGACGGCCGTATCATCAACATCGCGGTGGAGCACTTGGAGTTCACCCCCACGACGGAGCACAACCGGCTCTTTGACTGGGAGCCGACGATCAAGGCCCTGGGCCTGGAGTCCTTCATCAAAACCGTGAAGGGGATGGAGCTGACCGGCCGCCGCCAGCACTTCAATGCCTTTCCCTTTGAGCCGGAGGCCTATGCCCAGGATGGCGGTGCCCCGGTGTGGAATGATGATCCGCGCATCACAGCGCTGACGCTGCGCCGCTGGCAGGGGGAGCGCGCTGACCGGTGGATCCAGTTCAACCACCCTGACCTCGCCAACATGTTCACCGACCGCGACAGTGACGGCATTGCGGACGGCGGGTTTGTCGGCGTCGGCGGCATGATCGACGGCTCCGAGAGCCAGAACGGCCCCGGCACGGACATTCTGGCGGAGGCCCCCTTCAGGCTCTCCCGGCCCGCAGGCTCCCTGGCCATGAAGGTCAGCACATCCCGTGAGTTTGCCTGGCGGCAGCTTCTCAACCAGGGACTGCGAGTGACCGCCGTGGGGGTGGCAGATGCCCACAGCGTGTATGGAAACGGTGTGGGCTGCTGGCGCTGCTACCTGCCCAGCAGCACGGATGAGCCTAGCAAGATCGACTGGGCGGAGCTGGCCCCACATGCCAAGGCCGGGCACATCGTGCTCAGCACCGGGCCGTTCCTGGAAGTCACCACGCAGAATGGCAAGATCGCCGGGGATGACGACCGCGCCACCGGAGGCATCGACCTGAAGGTGCGGGTGCAGTGCACCGACTGGCTGGACATCGACCGCGTGCAGGTGCTGGTGAACTCAC
>CAZPSQ010000252.1:0-8727 GCA_964588755.1 uncultured Prosthecobacter sp.
AAGGCGGTGGGGATGAACACCGCGTACAGCACCAGCGCGGTGGCGATGATGGGACCGGTCACCTCCTTCATGGCCTGCTCCGTGGCGGCCATGGGCTTCAGCCCGTTGCGGATGTTTCTCTCCACGTTTTCGACCACCACGATGGCGTCATCCACCACGATGCCAATCGCCAGGACGAGGCCGAAGAGGGAGAGATTGTTGATGGAGAAGCCGAGCATGTGCATCACGGCAAAGGTGCCGATGAGGGACACGGGCACGGCAGCCAGCGGGATGATGGAGGCACGCCATGTCTGCAGGAAGATGACGACCACCAGGACCACAAGCACGATGGCCTCCAGCAGGGTGTGGATGACGGAGTCGATGGACTTTTCCACAAAGACGGTCGGGTCATAGGCGATGTCGTAGTCCACGCCTTCCGGCATCTTGGTCCGCAGCTCCTTCATCAGCCCGCGCACGGCCTCAGACACGGCAAGCGCATTGGAGCCGGGGAGCTGGAACACGCCCATGCCCACGGCCTTCTTGTTGTTCAAAAGACTGCGCATGGTGTAGTCCCCGGAGCCCATCTCCGTCCGGGCCACGTCCCGCAGGCGCAGCTTCTCCCCGTGCGGGCCGGTTTTGACGATGATCTGGTCAAACTCCTCCTCGCTCAGCAGGCGGCCCTTCGCATTCACGGTCAGTTCAAACGGCGCGCCTTTGCCGCCCTTGATCGGCTGCTGGCCGATGGTGCCGGCCGCCACCTGGATGTTCTGCTCACGGATGGCATTCACCACATCCCCGGAGGTCAGGCCGCGGGCGGCCGCCTTGTCAGGATCGATCCACACACGCATGGCGTACTCCCCGCCACCAAAGACCTGCACCTGGCCGACGCCGGGCAGGCGCGTGATCTCATCCTTCACATTCAGCGTGGCGTAGTTGCGCAGATAGATCTCATCATACCGGTCATTGGGGGAGATGAGGTGGACCACCAGCGTCATGTCCGGGGAGGACTTGACTGTGGTGACGCCGAAGCGGCGCACTTCTTCCGGCAGCTTTGGCAGCACCTGGGCCACGCGGTTCTGCACCTGCATCTGGGCGAGGTCCAGCTCCGTGCCGATCTTGAAGGTGATCGTCAGCGTCATGACACCATTCGCGGTGCTCTGGGAGGACATGTAGAGCATGTTCTCCACACCATTGATGCTTTGCTCCAGAGGGGAGGCGACCGTCTCGGCGATGGTCTTCGGGTTGGCGCCCGGATAGGTGGCCGTGACGATCACGGTGGGCGGCGCCACTTCCGGATACTCAGAAATGGGCAGCAGCAGGAGCGAGATGCCCCCGAGAATGACGGTGAGCAGGGACAGCACGCCCGCAAAGATGGGGCGAGTGATGAAGAAATGGGAAAAGTTCATGAAGTCGGGAGCGGGGCAATGACGAATGACCAATGCGCCATGCACTGACGCGGAAGGACTGGCCGCAGGGCGTTACTTGGCCTCGGCCGTCTGCTTCGCAGGGGCGGCGTCCGGCAGCGGACCTTCGGTGGGGGCCACCGGCATGCCGGGCTGGGGCAGGCGGGCCTGGCCATTGACAATGATCTTGTCGCCAGCCTTCAAGCCGCTGCGGATGATGCGCTTGCCCTCAATGGAGGGGCCCAGGACGACGGCCTTGTAGGCCGAGACGGCCGGCTGCTTGGAGTCGTCCAGGCCGAGGACGTACTTGTTGGCCTGGTCGGTCAGGATGCTTTTGTCATCCACCAGGATGGCATTGTACTCCCCCGTCATCGGCACCCGCACGCGGGCGAAGAGGCCGGGGGTCAGCATCCCATCCGCATTGGGAAACTGGGCACGCACCACGATGCTGCCCGTGCTGGCGTCGAGGCGGTTGTCAAAGGACTCTATGAATCCCTTGTGCGGGAAGCCATCCTCATTGGAGAGCTGCACCTCCACAGGGACTTTGCCTTCCTTGTTGACGTAGAGTTTTTTGTCCCGCTGGAGCGCCTGGAGGCGCAGCAGGCTGTTTTCGTCGATGTCGGCGTACACATACACCGGATCCACTGTGACGATGGAGGTCAGCTGGGTGCTGCCGGCGGTGACGTAGTTGCCTGTGGTCGCCAGCGCGCGGCTGATGCGGCCGGAGATGGGGGCCTTGACCTCGCTGTGCTCCAGCTCGATCTCGGCGCTGTGCTGCGCGGCACGCGCGCCTTCCAGCGCTGCCTCCGCCTGAAGGTGCGCGGCTTTGCGGACATCTCCCTGCTCCGGAGCAATCGCTTTGGCTGCCAGCAGCGCGCCCACGCGGTCATATTCACTCTTGGCCACGGCGGCGGCGGCCTCAGCCCGGAGGACATCCGCCGTGGCTGCCCTCAGGCGGGTTTGGAACGGACGCTGGTCGATGATGAACAGCCTGTCCCCTTTCTTGACCATGGCACCGGACTGGAAGTGGACATCGGTGATGTAGCCGCTGACGCGCGGCCGCAGGTCCACCGTCTCCACCGCTTCAACGCGCCCCGTGAACTCTTCCCACTCGACCAGGACTTTCTGCTCCACCGGAGCCACGGTCACAGCGGCAGGCGGCATGCCACCGCCGCCATGGCCCGCCTCCTGGGGAGGCTTGCAGGCTGCCAGCAGCAGGAGGAGGGGGAGGAGGGGCTGAGCTTTCACGGGGCGCGTAGGTTTTGGGGTGGGGAAGTTGACCAGTCGGTTAAAAATGAGAGTCGAAACAATCAGGCAGGGTTTTTGACCCCCAGGATGCGGCGGGCCCCTGCCTCGATTTCATCGAGGTAGCTTAGATCGTTCCAAATGCGGGCGTGCAGCAGCAGACCCTCGCCATAGGCGAACAGGATTCGCGCCAAAGCGGGCGCGTCAGGCGCCTCGATAATCGCCTGAAAATGAGCATCCCGGATGGCGCTCTCATAGTAGCGGATGAACTGGGCCAGGATGTCCTGCAATTTGTTGCGCAAGCGTTCGTCCACCGTGCAGACCTCCGCCCCCAGGGAGTGGATGGGACAGCCCAGCACACGGCCGTGTTTCTGCTGAATCTCCTGCTGCTCCTCGCGAAAATCCGCGAAGCATTTCCAGATCCGCTCCAGCGGCGGGACGACGGGGGAGAAGATCTGGTCGAGCTTCCTGCGATGCTCATTCCAGCTGTGGTCAATGCCCGCCACCGCCAGCTCCGTCTTCGATTCAAAGAAATGGTAAAAGCTGCCTTTCTTGACCCCCGCCCTCTCACAAATCTGGTCCACCGAAGTGCTTCCATAACTGCCGATCCAGATCAGTTCAATCACGGCTTCGAGCAGGCGTTCTTTAGCGTCGGAGGTGCGTCCCATGTGGCAAAACTTGTGGTGTTCGGCATGACTCGCCGAAACTAGACGTTCAGTCAACTATTTTTCCAGACCCGCTGACAAATGGCTCACGATGCCGATTGCCGAAGGGGCTCGAACCGTCCATTGTGTGCCATTCCTTCACATTATGGACGACCCAGCCACCGTTCTCATCGTCGATGACGAAAAGCACACCCGTGACGGCCTGCGCCTGTCGCTGGAGGATGATTTTGACTGCTACGTGGCCTCCAACGCCGCAGAGGCGATGGAATACCTCACCAACGATCATGTGGACGTGATGCTGACCGATCTGCGCCTGGGCGAGGACGATGGCATGAAGCTGCTGGAGACAGCGCTGGCACTGCCGAAACCGCCAGTGTGCATCATGATGACCGCCTACGGCAGCGTGGACACGGCCGTGGAGGCGATGCGCCGGGGCGCGTATCACTTTGTCACCAAGCCGCTGAATCTGGATGAGGTGGAACTGCTCATCAAACGGGCGCTGCGCAGCCGCACCCTGGAGCACGAAAACGTGGCGCTAAAGCAGCAGGTGGAGCGGAAGTACTCCATCGAGGGCATCCTGGGCCAGGCCGAGGTGATGAAGCCGATTTTGGACACCATCCAGCAGGTGGCCCCTTCCCGCGCCACCGTGCTGATCGAAGGCGAAAGCGGCACCGGCAAGGAGCTGGTGGCGCGCGCCATTCACAACCTCAGCGGAAGGCCGAAGGCCAACATTGTCTCCGTTCACTGCGCCGCCCTCTCCCCCCAGATCCTGGAAAGCGAGCTTTTCGGCCATGAGAAAGGCGCCTTCACCGGCGCACAAGAGCGCCGAATCGGCCGCTTTGAGCAGGCAAACGGCGGCACGCTCTTCCTGGATGAAATCGGCGAGATCGACGCCAGCACCCAGGTGAAGCTGCTCCGCGCCCTGGGCGAGCAGACCATTGAGCGCGTGGGCAGCAGCAAGCCCGTCCAGATCAATGTCCGCGTCATCGCCGCCACCAACCGCGATCTGGCCAAGATGGTGGAGGAGGGCAAATTCCGCGAGGACCTTTACTGGCGTCTGCGCGTGGTCACCCTCCACCTGCCGCCGCTGCGCGCCCGCAAGAGCGACATTCCCGTGCTGGCCGACCACTTCCTCAAGGAACTGGCCAAGGCCAATGGCAAGGCCTACAAGCCCCTGGGGGAGGACGCCCTGCCCGCCATGATGAAATACGACTGGCCCGGCAACATCCGCGAGCTGCGCGCCGCGATCGAGCACGGCGTGGTGATGAGCAACAGCAGCCGCGTGATGCTGAAGCACCTGCCCTCCTACCTTCTCAACCCCCACGGCCTGGGCCTCGGCATTGGCCTGCGCGCTCCAGCGCCAGTTAAGACAGCAGGGGGGGAGCCCCTCCCCTCTGAGGCCCCTGTGGCACCAGCCAAAAGCGACCTGGACATCACCGAGGTCGAGCACCAGCTCATTCTACAGGCCCTGCAGCGCAGCGGAAACAACCGTACCGTGGCGGCCGAAATGCTGGGCATGAGCCGCCGCACGCTGCAACGCAAGCTGAAAGACCTCAACATGGTGCGCACCCACCGCAAACGACAGGCGACCTTGCCCCCGTCGGGTGAGAACGAAGCCGGAACGGCGGACTTTTGAGACACTGGCAGGGCATGGGATGCATCATGCCCCTTCCTGCTCAAGCCGCTTTCTCAATCCACATACAGCAGCGCGTTCGAGCTCATCAGCGCGTGGCAGAACGCCGTGAGGCCCAGGAAGGCCGGGTCCGCCGGGGTCTTCGATGGCGCGCCTGCCTCCGCCTCGATGGGGGTGGGGTGCGCCTTGTAAAACTCAGTCTGCGCCTGCACAAACTCCACGCTCTGCAGCACATCGGACTCGGAGGCGGCGCGGCCGTGCACCAGCCGCCACGCCCGGCGCACCTGGCCGTCCGTGTCCTTGCCGCCTTCCTGCTGCACGCGCCGGGCAAACTGCTGCGCATGTACCCGCATGGTGGAGCTGTTCATCAGCAGCAGGCTCTGCGGACTGACGGTGGTGACATTCCGGGTGTCGCAGCTAGGCTCCATCACCGGCGCGTCAAAGGTGGAGAACATCTCCAGCGGGCGTGAGCGGCGCACCTGCACATAGATGCTGCGGCGGAATTCGTCGCCATTCATCGCCACGACCTTGCCGCTCGGCCGTCCGGCCGTGTCCGTGGTGTCGATGCCGATGACCACCTGCCCTTCCTCGTTGAACATGATCGGCACCGGCTTGCCACCCACCTGGGGGTTGAGTTTCCCGCTCACCGCCAGCAATGTGTCGCGCAGGGTCTCGGCCTCCAGACGGCGGACGTTCATGCGGCTGAGGAAGGTGTTGTCAGGATCAATGCTGTCACGCGTGGCGTCGCGGGTGGATGCCTGCCGGTAGGTGCGTGAGGTCATGATCTGGCGGTGCAGGTGCTTCAGGCTCCAGCCCTTGCGCACAAACTCCGCCGCCAGCCAGTCAAGCAGCTCAGGATGCGTGGGCTTGCTGCCCAGCTGGCCGAAGTCCCCCGCGCTGGCCACGATGCCCGCCCCCATGTGATGCATCCACACGCGGTTCACCATGACACGGGCCACCAGCGGGTGCTGGCCGTCCGTCAACGCATTCGCCAGAGCCAGACGACGCCCCGTCGTGGCCAGTTTGAGATCCTTCTCCGCCAGCTCCACCTTCCGGTGCCCGGCCAGCACGGTGAGGTCGCTCGGCCCCACTTTTTCCTTCGGCTGGTCATGCTGGCCACGGTTGAAGATGAAGGTCGCCGGCACGGCCTCGGGCTTTTTGGGCAGCTCCACAAAGGCGTGGAGGAATTCTTCCAGCGGCTTCGTGGCACGCACCACAGCAGCATCCTCCGTCATTTTCTTCAGCTCGGCCGCATGCTTGGTCTTGTAGGTGGTGTCGTAGAGGTAAAGCGACCCTGCGCTGAGCTGGTTCACACGCGGCCAGGCCTTCAGCAGCTTGACCTGCTCGGGGGTCCGCATCTTGACCGCAGTGCGATAGGACGCCGTGAGCGCGGCGCGGTCCTTCTCCGGCGCCTTCTCGACCTCCTTCACCAGCACCTCGCTGATGAATTCTTCTGTCTTTGCCAGACGGGCGGCGTCCAGCTTCTTGGCCTCCACCTCGATCTTGGCAGCCTCGGCAGCCTTGGAATCCGTCAGCAGCGAGACAAGGCGGCCTGCGGGATTGCGCCAGGCCTTCGTGTCAAACGCCGGCTCAAACACCGCACGCAGCCGGTAATAGTCGGCCTGCGAGATCGGATCATAGCGGTGGTCGTGGCACTGCGCGCAGCCAATGGTCAGGCCATACAGGGAGGAACCCACCATCTTCACCGTGTCGGCAACGTTGGCGTTCCGCGTGGCGTCGTCGTTCAGTTCGCCAGTGCCGTTCGGCGACATGCGCAGGAAGCCGGTGGCGGCCAGTTGCTCGATGGATTCAGCCGACTCCTTGTTGAACGGCTTGGGGATCATCTCATCCCCGGCCAACTGCTCACGCACAAACTGGTCAAAGGGCTTGTCCTTGTTCAGGGCGCTGATGACATAGTCGCGATACTTCCAGGCCCATTTGCGCTCCAGATCCTTCTCTCCAAAGCCTTCGGAGTCCGCGTATCCGGCCACGTCCAGCCAGTGACGGCCCCAGCGCTCGCCGTAGTGGGGAGAGGCCAGCAGCCGGTCGATCAGGGTTTCGATACTGGCATTCGGGTTCTTGATGTAGGCGGCGACAAAGGCGTCCACCTCCTCCGGCGTCGGCGGCAGCCCGATGAGGTCCAGAGTGGCCCGCCGGATAAAGGTGATCGGATCTGCCTCCGGCGAAAATGAAAGCCCCTTCTCCACATGCTTGGCCGCAATGAAGGCATCAATGCCGAGCACCTTGGGATTCACCGGCGGCTTCACATCCTGCACCGGCTGCAGGGACCACCAGGCGCGCTCCTCATCGGTGAAGGCGTGCTCAGGCCCCAGCTTCTCCGGCTCAGGCCGCGCGGTCTTGGCACCTTCAGCAATCCATGACTCCAGCACTCCAATGTCCTTGTCCGTCAGCTTCGACTTGCCCTTCGGCATCTCCCCCGCCTTGACCAGTTCCAGCAGATGGCTCTCGGTTGCCTTGCCCGCGATGACCGCAGGGCCGCTCTTGCCGCCCTTGAGGATGAACCGCGCCAGCCTCACGTCGAGCCCGCCCTTCATCTCCCCCTCCTCCCCATGGCAATGAAAACAATGCGCCTTCAGAATGGGACGCACGTCTTTTTCAAATGTCACTGGTGCCGCCACGGCCGGAAGGGCCGTGACGAGCAGCATTGGCAGAAAATGGGCAGCAGGGCGCATGACGTAACATACGGTTGATCAGGCCGTTCTTTCGCGAACGGCATCATCCACGGCGGTGTCCAGCACGTCGCATGCCTCTTCCAGCGCCTCTTTCGTGACGGTGAGCGGCGGGCAGATTTTGACGGTCTGGCCCCAGGCGCCCACCGGCGCGAAGAGCAGCAGGCCGCGCTGGTAGCACAGCTCAATGATGCGGTGCGCCAGATCGTGGTCCGGCTCCTTCTCGCCAGCCTTCACGGTCTGGATGCCCGCCACAAGGCCTGCGCAGGTGACGTGGCCGATGACGCTCGGATGCCGCTGCTGGATGGCCTTGCAGCGCGCCTCCAAGACCGGCCCCAGACGCGCGGCGTTGCCGGTGAGGTCCTCGTTGAGAATCTTGCGAATGTTCGCCGTCGCGGCGGCGCAGCAGATCGGATTGCCCGTGTGCGTGCTGGTCATGCTGCCGGGGCCGAACTGGTCCATCACCGCCGTCTTGCCGATGACGGCCGAGAGCGGCATGCCGCTGCTGATGCCCTTGCCGCAGCAGATGATGTCCGGCTCGACGCCGTAATGCTCAAACGCCCAGAACTTGCCCGTGCGGCCAAAGCCTGCCTGCACCTCGTCAAAGGTCAGCACCACCTGATGCTCATCGCACCAGGCGCGGAGCTTTTGGACATACTCCACAGGGGCGAAATCAGGGCCCACGCCTTGGTAGCTTTCCATGATGACGCCCGCAATGTTCCCGGGCTTCAGGCCCTTTTCCTCGATGGCCTTGAGGAAGGTGTCAAAGCTGGTGTCACCGGTCCAGTAGCCGTCCGGGAAGGGCACGTTGATGATGGCCGGGTCCTCATTCACGATCCACGTCTTCTGCCCCGCCATGCCTCCGGCCTGCTGGCTGGCCAGGGTGCGGCCATGGAAGCCACGGGTGAAGCCCACGATGCCGATCTTCTCCTTGCCGCCCACCTTGATGCCGTGCGTGCGGCTCAGCTTGATGGCGCACTCCGTGGCCTCGCTGCCCGTGCTGAGCAGGAAGATCTTGTCCAGGGCCTTGGGCGAGACGGAGGCGATCATCTCCACCGCCTCCGCGCGTTCCTCGCTGGGGAAAACGTAGTTGTGGATCAGGCCGCTGTTGA
>CAZPSQ010000253.1:0-8714 GCA_964588755.1 uncultured Prosthecobacter sp.
ATCATGACCAGCAACATCGGCAGCAACGCCATCCAGGACGTCACCAACGCCGAGCAGCGCGACGCCCTCGTCCGCGACAGCCTCAAGCAGTTCTTCCGCCCCGAGTTCCTCAACCGCATTGACGAGGTCGTCATCTTCGACCGCCTCGACGCCGCCCAGCTCAACCAAATCGTCAAGATCCAGCTCCAGCGCGTCATCAGCCGCCTCGCCAGGCAGAACATCCACCTCACCGTCACCGACGACACCACCCGCCACCTCGCCGACGCCGGCTTCGATCCCGTCTTCGGCGCCCGTCCCCTCAAACGCGCCATCCAGAAACACCTCCTCGATCCCCTCTCCCTCGCCGTCCTGGAGGGCGGCTTCAAGGAGGGCGATCACATCACCGCCGAGATGAAAAACGGGAAGGTGGAGTTTGTGAAAAAATGATTCATCCAATGGTAAGTCTTTGGTGCCCTAGGGAACCGCAGATTCAGAGAACGCAGGGATCTGATTCAGAAGGCCTTCTCTGCGGTCTTCTATTCTCTGCGGTGTTTAACCAGTGTTTGTCTAGAATTGCTGCAGAGCGTTGTCGCTTCCCGGACGAAACCCTAGTTTGCCCAGTTCCTCAGACATGGCTTTAATCTCCTTCAGCACTTCCTCATGCTGAATCTGGCCGCCGTCATCCGAGACGATTTTGCCCCCCAGCCTCTTCTGTGCATACTCCACAGCCTCCCTCATCCGCTCGTAAACAACGAAGGGATCTGCGCTGCGTGGAATGGAATAGCCAAAGATCAGATCTTCCACATTCAATTGATTCGCAGCCACCTGCTCCGGCAGGAAATAGCCTGGTTCTGTGGATGTCCACACACTGAAATAGAAATCATCTCCGTAGCCCGACGGATTCTCCCAGTGAAAGCAATCCATGTCACCCCAGCGAAGGCCGAGCGAGAGCATCACGTCCCAAACTTCACGACCGGCAAAACGCTTGCCGCTTGGCGCGACGAGCCGGATGGCCACACTGCGGTCAAATCGATCACCAAGGGTGCTCAGGTACTGGCTCCTTTCATGAGCTTCTTGGGGCGACACATCTGAACGAATGGAAACTTTGGCCAAACGACTCATTTCCTGCTCCACAGCCTCCAGCCTGCTTTGATACATGGAGACATCCGTGATCTGGGCTTCTTGTGGCAAGGATGAAAAATAGTCCCAGGCGAATTGAATGCCATCGACCTCCTCCCGCCCGTCTGCTGAGATCAAGTACGTCCAGAGCCCGTTGGCGGCCTCTCGACCAAAAAGGGTCAGACCTCCGTACTTGGCTCTCCAATCCTTGCCAAACATGGAACCAATCTCTCTGGCTCTGAGAGGTTTGTCAGGAGTGACCTGGATGATCCACTGCACGCTTGGGTTTGGAAGGTACTCATTCACCCTGGGTTTTACCTGCTCAGGAACCGGAACCGCAATTTTCCCCAGCAAAGAGGACATATCCTCGCTGCCCTTGGTTGGCAGGATGGCTGCGCGCTTGGAGCTTTCAGAAGCCGTCGTTATTTGCAGGTTGCCTATGCCTGCAGGTTCAGACTTGGCTTCAGGCACGGATGTAGTTTCCTTCTTGTCTTTATCGCAATTTTGAAAAAGCAATGTCGCCAACACGCAGGCAATGACCGGGGCTCTTTGGATCATACGATGCCCCCGTTTGTAAGCATCAAAGCCAAGCTTGGCTACAACAGTTTTCCCCTGCCCTAGGATGAACACGCCATCCGTAGCGACGAAAGAGGCTCAGATGGTCCGCCTTCCAATCACCTCCCCAGCCGCTGCTCCGGCCCCTCCGTAGTCCGCGTCATCTGCGGCGTCACCTTGACGCCCACTCGCTTGCCATAGCCGAGCATCTTCTCCGCAGCCATCCCGCATACGACTCCTATGAGATACGCCAGCAGGTCTGGCGGATTGAAGGTCGAGCCAAGAACAAGCCGCCCTGGCAGGCTCCAGCGGAGTTGGTCGAGCCAGGGCGCATGATACAACTGCGAAAACTCAATTCCCCACGCAAAGCCAAGGGCGGCCAGCCCGAGGCTCAAGGTGGAAGCATGGCGAAAGCACAGCCCTGCTCCCAGAAAAACAGCCAGCGCCCACAGCGCATCCCCTCCGTATTTGGAGACAAAAGGCGACAATGGCAGGTAGTGGGATCTCCACAACAACCCTGCGCCAAGAACCAGCACGAGCGCCACAGTTTGTAAAAGCCGGTTACGTTGTACGGTTTCAGTCATGGTTTGTACCTTCCAGAAGCGCTCGAGATGAGGACAATGCCCAATTTTCAGTTTTCAGTCCTTGCCAATCCACTCCGCCACCCACCTCCTGTCGTTCAGTTTCGCCCATCCGCAGTCTTCCGCTCCGCGCCCATAGGCCCTATCCGGCCCATAGGGCCTATCTCCGGAACCCCAGGCCTCGCGCAGCCCCCAGTTCGCCCCAACCACGAACTGCGAACCACCACGCTCTCAACGCCGCGCCGTCAGCACCCACCGCGGCACGCATCCTTCATGCGCCTGCGTCACGGTCGCCGCAAAATCCGCCAGATACCCAAACGGATGCGTCACCGGTTCAATCGTCAACGGACGCGCGTCCAGATCCGCCTTCACCTCAATCGTCCCCGCCAGCAGGTCGAACTCAATCTCGTCCCCGTCCTGCACCCGCGCAATCGGCCCGCCTACCACCGCCTCAGGGCTGCAATGGACCCCTACGGCACCGCCTGAAACACCCGAAACCCGCGTGTCAGACAGCAGCGCCACCTTTCCATAAAGCTCCGGCACCGCCAGCGCCGCGCTGGCCACATGCATCTCCGGCATCCCCAGCGCCACCGGCCCCACGCCACGAATCACCACGATATGCCCCGGCCGGATCAACCCCGCCCCCGCAGCATCCGACACCCCCTTGGAGTCATTGAAGCAGATGGCCTTGCCCGTAAAATTCGGCTCATCCAGCGACGAGACTTTGAAGACCATCCCGTGCGGCGCCAAGTTGCCAAAGCAGATCTGAATGTCCGCGTACTCCTTGAAGGGCGCGTCCAGGGGCGCGATGAGGTCATTTGGAAACGGCACCTCCGGCGCATCCGCCACGTTTTCAGCCATTGTCTGGCCGGTCACGGTGAGGCAGGAGCCATCCAAGATACCTGCCTTCAGCAAATGCTTCAGCAGCATGGTGGTGCCGCCCAGGCGGTGCAGTTCCACCATGGTCCCCTTCCCGCGCGGGGCAAAGTTGCACAGCACCGGCGTGCGACGGCAGATGACCTGCACGTCCCGCAGCGTAAAGTCCACCCCGGCCTCCCGCGCGATGGCCAGCATGTGCAGCACTCCGTTCGTGGAGCCACCAATCGCCGCGATGGCCGCCATCGCGTTCGTCAGCGACTGCTTGGTGATCACATCTCGCGGACGGATGTTTTTCTCCAAAAGATTGCGCACCGCCTGCCCCACCCACAGGCACTCGCTGCGTTTCCCCGCCTCAATGGCAGGCATGGAGGAGGTGTCCGGCAGGCTGAGGCCCATGGCCTCCAGCGCAATTCCCATGGTGTTGAAGGAAGCCGCGATGCCGCAGCCCCCAGGTCCCGGGCAGGCGGTGCGGATGATCTGCTCAGACTCCTCAAAGCTCATCGTGCCCTGGTTGGCCTTGGCCGCGGCGTCGTACACGTCGTAAATCGTCGTCGGTTTCCCCTTGTGGCATCCCGGCATGATGCTGCCCCCGTTCACAATGAGGCCCGGCAGATTGGTGCGGGCCAGGGCCATGGCAAAAGCGGGTCCGTTTTTGTCGCAATGATGCAGGCCAATCAGCGCGTCGTAGCAGTGGGAGGTGCAGATCATCTCAGCCCCGTTCGCCATAAGGTTGCGGGAGCAGAGGGAGGCCGCACCGCCGATGTTTCCCTGGGTGATGTTGTCGCTGGCAGGTGAGACACCGAAGGGAAACCCGATCAGGCCAGCGTCGGCACAGCCCTGCTTGATGAGCTGCGCCAGCTCATGCGCGTGAACGTTGCAGATGTTGCCATCCAGCAGGGGCGTTCCAATGCCAATTTGAGGCTTGTCGAAGTCCTCCGGCTTGAAGCCGAGCCCCCAGAAGAAGGCGTTGACGCCGCGCTGCCAGCCGTGGGTCAGGTTGCGCGAGTTCCAATTGAGCGGGTGGTGTTCAGCCATGGGAGAGAGGCGGTGAAGCTAGCGGGAAGCCCGCGACACAGCAAAACAAAAGCTCCCGGCCAGTAAAACTGACCGGGAGCTGGGGGAAACCTTTTCAGGTTGTGGCAGGCGAAGGGCCTGCGCGGGGATTAGAAGGCAACGGAAAGCTTCACGCCGCCGAAGATCTCGTTGTCGTGTGTGGCATTCATGTAGTTGCGGGTGTCGAAGCCGTAATTCCAGGCCACATAAGGGGTCAGCGTGGCGATCTTGGTAAGCTTGATCGGGGCGCTGACGCTCATGAGGAGGTGGGTGAAACCACTGGACTGGGTGGCGACGCCAGCAAAGGCAGGGCCACGGGTGCCGGTGTAGTAGTCAAGACCATAGCCAGTCTGAAGGGCTGGCACGATGCTCAGCCAGTCAGTGACCGGGATGGTGTAGTCGATCGCCGCCTGGAAGTAGCTGCCGCCGATCGTGAGATCGTAGAAGTAGCCAAAGCTCAGGTTGAGCGCGCCGATCGGGATCAGAGCGGTCAGGCCAAGCTCATTGGCACCGGTCACGCCAAGCTCAGGATCACCACCGCTGGCACCAACGCCGTTGATGGAGCCAGAGTAGGAATCCGGGAAGCCGTAGTATTGATACTGGACGCCGAAGATGGCGAAACCAGCGTCATAGGTCAGGCCCGCGAAGATGTCGAACTCGGAGTAGTCGAAGGCGTTGTTGGTCACGCCGGTGAGCGGGGTTTCGAACGTGGCGATGTAGGCGGCACCCAGGTTCAATGTCAGAGCGCCAGCGTCCTCACTGCCGCCGCCGATCAGCGGGATGGCGAGGCTGGCGGCCGTAGTGACGGTGTTGTCAGCGAACCACAGGCCGCGATAGTAGAGACGGCTGTCGTAACCAACACTGAGGCTGGCGCCGAGGGTGTCGAAGAGAGCGGAGGGCTCTGGCTCGAGCGGCGGGACGGGGGCCTTGGCGGGCGCTGTGCCGGCGGAAGCGTTCAGCGCTGCGCAGGCAGCGAGGACAGCCACCGACTTGGCAATGATCGAGGTCGTGCGATTGGGCTTCATTGTATGGGTCGAGTTTAGTTGTGTTGGTGTTAAACGCGGGCTTTCCCCGTTGGGGGAAGGCGAGCTTCGCCATTCACAAAGCAGCTGCCGTGCCAAGTTTTGAGACACCTGAACTTTCTCTTTTCCCACTCATTTCCACCCACCCCGCAGCCTTTCCAGCAGGCCCGTGCTCCACCCACCACCTGCCGCCAAAGCCTTCCCGAACCATAAAAAAAAACCTCCCGGCATTGCTGCCGGGAGGTCGAAAGAAGGGAACGAGTCCCAATTTTCAGCATTCAGATTAGAAGCTGACGGACAGGGTCACGCCGCCCACGATCACCGCGTTGTAAGCGTTGGTCGGAAGGAAAGCGGCGTTGGCCTGGGTGCTCATGCCCTGGGTGGGGCCGAGGGGCAGGTTGGCGGCCACGTAGGGGATGAGGGTGGCGCGGCTGTTCAGCTTGATCGGGAAGCGGACGCCGGTGTAGATGGCGGTCCAGCCAGTGATGTTGTTGTTGGAGTTGGTGGCCAGAATGGAATTCTGGTCGAACTGCCAGTTCATGTTCTTGCCATAGCCGATGCTGGCGAACGGCACGATGGCGAAGGAGTCCGTCACAGCGATGGTGCTGCTGGCGGTCACATCGAAGTACCAGTAGTCGTTCACGAAGTCATAGTTGGCGCTGGTGGCAAGGTCGATCGGGCCAAGGGCGGCGTTGACGCCGACCGAGACTTCCTGACCGTCATTGATACCATTGAGGGGGAAGAAATTGGCGTTGCTGGCCAGTTCGCCCATGTTGCGGTAGTAGCGGTAGCCACCCCAGATCTGAACAGGACCAAGGTCGTGTTCGATCGAAGCACCCAGCTGAAGGCGCTGGAAGGAAGCATCACCAGGAGTGGCAACGCCGCCGAAGCCGCCCGGGTAGAAATGGTCCTGGTCACCGGCAAGAGCACCAAACTGCACGTCCCAGTTCAGGGAGGTGGAGCCTGCGCCGTCTTCGCCGTTGCCACCCACAAGGAGGATGGTGCCATCGATGCCCGCACGAACCCAGTGCTGGCCGTAGTTGAGGCCGCGCCAGATGTAGTTGGTGTCGTAACCGATGGAGGCGTTGATGCCAAGATCGTCGTTCTCAGGAGCAACTGGAGCGATGGGGCCTTTTGCAGGGGCGCTCGTTCCGGCCAAAGCAGGAGTGGCGGCCAGTGCCAAGAATCCCAGCGTTTTCAGCAATGCGTTCAATTTCATGGTCTGATTAGGGTGGTGTAGGTTGGTTTTGAGGTCGGGACACTCACATGGCGAAATCGGACCAAAGGTGCCAATTTAGTTACGTGAGAAGTATCGATGCTGATCCTAGCCATTCTAACTGCTTGAGGAAAGCACTTTTTTTCGAATTCTGCACAAAACGGCACGACCTAAGCTGATGGGAAAGAATTTTGTTTTTTTTGAGGGGAGGCTGAGGGGTGCGCGCGTGGGCGGGGTAAAAAGTGGCAAGGGGAGCTGCAACTGGCTTCCCAAACCAACCCTGATATCATCCATGAAACATACCCTCCCTGCCTTGCTGGCCCTGATTCCCATCCTTTGCGTGTCATGCGCCAGCCAGCCTGTGCCGAGCCCCTACCAGACGTACAATGGCAAACCCGTGAAGACCCGCGCCAGCCACCCCTCCGGCGGCTCCATGGCCGCAGTGGACGGCGTTTACCTGGGCAGGCGCTACTATCATCCGCCGGCCAGCAAGACAGGGCTCGCCTATATCGATGTGTATGGGCAACGCTAAAAACCGCTCTTTCATGCCATGAACACTGAGGATCCACTTGATCAACTTTTGTGCGCGTGGCGTGCACCTGCCAGTCCGCCGTCAGATTTCCGCATGGAGATCTGGCGGCGTATTGCTGTGGAAAACCCGCCCAGCCGCGCCAGCCGCGTGGCGTGGTGGCTGCTGCAGCCGAAGCGCGCCTTTCTCATGGCCGCGGCCGTGGTGGCGCTGGCAGCGGCCTGGGGCCTGACACACCCCGCCGGATCTGATGTGTCACCACACGACGCGTATGTGATTTCCGTGAGCCCGTTTGCCCCTCACCCTGTCCATTCCCTCCAGCCATGAGCACTGTCGTAAGACGCCTGGCCAGCTTCGCCTGCCTGCTGGTTCTGCTTGCGGTTGCCGTGCTGTGGATCACCCGGGAGAGCACCCGGTCGAACGAGTCCTACCAGGAAATCGGGCTGCGCTGGCTGCGGGACGAATATGAGCTGGACGAGGCGACCTTTCAAAAGGTGAACGAACTGCACCAGGCCTACTTTGCCACGTGCAACCAGATGTGCCGGGACATCAAGGAGGCCTCACGCCCCCTTTTGATGCAGACCCGGCGGCATCCACTGCCCAGCAAAACCGCCGCGAACCTGCGGCACCACGAAGAACAGCTCTGCAATGAATGCGAGGACACCGCAAAAAAACACCTGCTCAAAGTGGCGGACCTGATGCCGCCGCAACACCGGCAGCGCTTTCTCGACGACATGCTGACGACGCTGGAGACACAGCGGCTTCAGCATGAGCTTGACATGTCCTCCCGCATGCGCCGATGAGAAAAGACGCGCAGGCTGGCCGTGACCAGGCAGACATGAAGACCCTGGCGGAGGGGGATGACCAGGCCCTGAACCGGCTGATGGACGCATGGAGCCAGCCGCTGATCGCCTACCTTACCCGTCTGGTTGGAAACGCCACCAGCGCCGGCGACCTGGCGCAGGAGAGCTTCGTCCGCGTTTACCGCCACCGCTTTGACTTCCGCGCGGGGCAGCGTTTTTCCACCTGGCTGTTCACCATCGCCACCAATCTGGCCCGCAACCATCTGCGCTGGCACAGCAGGCACCCTGAAATCCTGCTGCCCCCGGAGAACCTGGGGGAGCTGGCAAGCCAGGTGTCCGAGGAAACCCCCGAGAAGCAGGCGGTCGCGCGTGAACGGATCAACTCCGTGCAAGCGGCCATCTCGGAGCTGCCCACGGAGATGCGGGAGGCGCTCATCCTTTCCGTGTGGCATGAGATGAGCCATGCTGAGATCGCCCGGGTGCAGGCAACCAGCGAGAAGGCGGTGGAGCTGCGGGTGTACCGCGCCAGGAAGCTGCTGCGTGAGAAGCTGGAAGGCCAGCTGGGATAGGCAGGCACGTCTGTCTGCCCTAACCTAAAACGGAATGGATGGTCTATGGTTGATCGTTGATGGCCTGATTCTCAGAGACCCTGGGAGCAAGAAGCCATCATCTGAAAAGTGATCACCGCCCATTTCATAGCGCCATCATTCTCAGGCCATCAACCATCCACTTTCAACGATCAACCTCGGATCCAGGCTAAAGCACAAAACCCGGCAGCCTGAAAGGCCTGCCGGGTGATGCAAGAGGGCATTGCCTGAAGCGGCCGCCAATTAGGCGCGCTTCTGGTAATACTGCTGATAGACGTTTTCGTTCAGGCGCAGCTTGGAGCGCAGTGCGTCCAGGGCGGCAGGCTCGCCATTGAACTGGATGTTCACAAAGTGGCCGGCCTCGACGTGGCGGGGGTTGAAGGGGAACTTG
>CAZPSQ010000254.1:0-8703 GCA_964588755.1 uncultured Prosthecobacter sp.
TGGGTGGCCAAGAACGTGGTGGCCGCCGGCCTGGCCTCCAAGTGCGAGGTGCAGTTTGCCTATGCCATCGGCCATCCGAAGCCCGTGAGCGTACATGTGGACACCTTCGGCACCGGCGTGATCGCTGACGACAAGATCCTGGCCGCCGTGCTGAAGGTCTTCTCCTTCAAGCCCGCCGACATCGTGAAGCAGCTGAACCTGCTCCGCCCGATCTACTCCAAGTCCACGAACTACGGCCACTTTGGCAAGATCGACGACAAGGACCTGACCTGGGAGCAGACCAACAAGGCCGCTGAACTGAAGAAGGCCGCAGGCGTGAAGTAAACCAGCGTCCCAAAAAATAACGAAGCCGCGCAGGGAAACCTGCGCGGCTTTTTCGTGTGCCTGCGGATATGAGCTCAGGCGCGTGACAAGGCCTGCCTCACAGTCCCGTCGGCTCCTGCACGGGGATGTCAACAACGCAGGGGATGTGGTCTGACAGGAGCGGATTGAGGGCCTTGCCAAAGCTGCTGAGAGCCTCGCCAAAATGGGGGGAGAGGCGGTAGGACTTTTTGCCTTCCGCCAAGGCGGACGGAGGCGGCTTGACGAAGATCCAGTCCAGCCGCCCACGGCCGAGAGGGCCGATGGGGCGCTTCACGCTGAAGGTGGGCGTGCGCCCGAAACGCGCTTTTTCGTTGGAGTTCGCCAGCTTGGCGGAGGAGCGGTTGATGGAACGGTCGCGGTCCCCCCGGAAGTCGAACTGGCCGCCGTCAGCAAAACGGAACTTCTCCACGGCCTTGAACAGGCTGAGGGAGTCGTTCGGCAGGACGATCGGCACGTGAAAGGCGAGCGGGTCGTGCAGGTTTTTGACGTTGTTGATCAAGATGCGCCCCGTGTTCACCACCACGGGCGCCGCCATCAGCACATTCATGCCGACGCTGAGCCAGGTCTGGGAGCTTGTGGTCGTGCGGGCCAGCACGCGCTTGGTGGAGGTGGGGCTCAAGTCTGCCTTGGAGGTGTTGTGATCCCCGGCCATGACGACGGTGTGCGGTATGTCCTTGATGTGGGAAAGGATCTCCACCATCTGCGCCTCGCGGTGCTGGGGGCGGGCTTTGATCTCCAGGTGGTTGTGGATGACGGACAAGGTGTCGTGCGGCAGGCCGGGCACGGCGAGGTCCACACGGAAGAAAATGCGCCCACCGACCTTCATCTCCCGCACGACCTTGTTCTCGAACAGGATTTCGGCGGCGAAACGCCGGGAATGCTCGACCAAGTCTGTGGTGGCCTTCTCCCCCGCATGCCAGTCGTAGGGCTGGGTCTGGAGCTGGAAGCACCTAGCGCTCTTGACGGGGTAACGTGACAGCACGGCTATGCCGAACACTCCTTTGTAGCGCTTCGGATCGGGCTGGTGCGTGACCTTGCCACCACGACCGTCTGGAATGGCCTCCATGCCCAGGAGCACAGGGTCGATCTCCAACTGCTGCGGCGCATAGACATAGTTCATGCCGAGGGCCTGGGCGATTTCCCGCGCGGCGTCGCGATAGCCGGAGCGGCCGATGCCAATGTCCATCTCCTGCAGCAGGATGACATCTGCCGTGGTGAGGCGCTCGCGCTCCCGCAGAAGCTCTTCGCGCTTGGCACTGCCCGGGGGGGCGACCCGTGAGTCGATCAATGCCTCGAACGCCTCCGGCGACTTGAGGGCCACAGCGGCATCGTGGGCGCGGATGGATTTTTCAATGTTCCAGGTGGCCACTCGTACGAACTCGCCCATGGCGGCATTTTGCGCGCGGGCGGGCCTGCTGCCACTGTACCAGGCCTCATTGGAGATGATGGGACGGCTGAAGAAGCGCGCCAGCTTCTGCTCCACCTCACCGCCTGGTTTTGGATTGGTGGCCAGGCCCTTCAACTCGTCGAAAGTGAGAAATTCCGTGCCCTGAAAGCGCGGCCCCACGCTGCCGTAGCCCTTCACCGGGGCACTGCGGGAGGTGATCTGCGTGTGCTCAGCATTCTTCTTCCCCATGGAGCCACAACCGGCAAGCAAGCAAGAAAACAAAAGAAGGGCGCAGAAACGGTGATGTCGCATGGGGTCGAAAATACGACCATGCACCAAAAGTGGATCAAAATCACGGGTTGAATGCGCCTCAATCACGGCGCGTGGATCGCCTTCAGCGCCACCGCCGTGGCCGCGTCCCAGTCATGCCCGCTGGAGAGGATCTTCCCATCCTTGCCGATGACCACATAGGTGGGTATGCCGCGCACCTGGTAGGCCTGACCGTCACGCGAGTCCTCCGTGCGGATGGCCATCGGAAACTTCAGCTCCGGGTGTTCGTCCAGATACTCCCGCACCTCCTCCAGCGGGTAGAAGGCCGAACTCAGGGCGATGACCTCAATGCCCTCCTTCTGGTGCTGCTCCCAGAACTTCTGCACTTTGGGAAAACCTGAGAGGCACGGCGCGCACTCCATGCCCCAGAAGTCCAGGATGCGCACCTTGCCGCCGGCCTTTGCCGCCAGCGGCTCCGTGTGAAGCCAGGTGGCGACATGGATCTCTGGAGCCGGCCTGCCGGTGAGATCCACAGGACTGACCGCCACGTCGTCCTCGTCGTCCGGACTCTCCGGCAGCACCAGCGCGGCGTTCGTGGAGCCGGTCCGAAGACGGAACGACTTGTCCCACCGCGCGCCACCCGCCCCAGTGGCTCCTGTGACCTGCACCGTGAACCAGCCGTCCTCCAGCCCGGTGAGTTCAAAGCGCCCTTCCGCGTCCGCCGTGGTTTTGCGTCCGCGCGCGAAAGCGTTCACTTCCACGCCCGCCACCGGCTTCCCACGATGATCTCGCACCACGCCCGAAACGGTGCCGCTGGCCTCCGGCAAGACCAGGCGAAGGCCGCTGGCTGGAGCCTTGGTCCATGCAAAGGCCTCGCGTGAAAAGGCGTCTGTCCTCTGCCGTGCCCACACGTGAAGCTGGCGGGCCGCCAGTTTGTCCACACGGAAACGCCCGTTCGCATCCGTGACTTCGACGCGACGATCTGGCTGGCCGTCCCCATCAATCCTGATTTCCACGCCGCTCACCGCTGCCCCGTTTTTGTCCACCACGATGCCCGAGACCGCCGCCTCCACCGGACGCAGCACGGGGTTCCATTCAAAGGTTTCTCCTGGTTTGACCACCTGGTCACGCAGCACTTCGTTGCCATAGCCCTCGGCGGAGGCGGTGAGGGTAAACTGCGTCACCGCCTTTGGCAGGCGTGGCAGGTGGAAGGCTCCGTCTCCCTTGCCCGACATGAGGACTCTCACCGGGTTTTCCATGAAACCGGTGAACTGCAGGTTGAAAAACTGGACGCGTCCCTGGGCCAGCGGTTTGCCCTGCTCGTCACGGATCACGCCGCGGACGCTCGCCAGTCCGCTGTCCTGCAGCCGCAGATACACGCTGTCGCCTGGTTTCACCGGTGTGGGTTCTGAAATGGCGTCCGGGTTCCAGGCCACCACGGAAAGGGCGCCTTGGGGATCATGCACCGTCAGGCTGAAGGCTCCTTTTTCATCCGTCATCTGGGAGTGAAAGATGCCACCTTTGTCGCGGCCCATCAGGGTCACCAGAGCCTGGGCTGCCGGCTTGCCCTGCGGATCCAGCACGGTGCCCACCACCCGGTTTTCCGACTTCATCGGCTGCAGGCGGAAAACGATCTCCTTTTTCTCACCAGCCTTCACCTCGACATGAATGCTGTCCCGTGACGCGGGCGGCAGGTAGCCCTTCGGCCCCATGCGATGCATGCGGTAGCGCAGGTCATGCGCGCCCTCCTTGAGACGAAAGATGATCGGCTCCTCAATCTCCACGCCGTTCTCCGCATCCCGTACCCGGCCGGTCACCAGAGCGACGGGGGTGAGTTTGAGATTTCCCATCTCAGCCACTTTTTCAGCCTCCACCAGCACCGGAACATTCTCATCTCCCACCCACATATCCTCATCGCGGGAAGGTCCGCGAAACCGGATCTTGTAGCTGGATGGTGGCACCCGGGAGAATTCAAAACGGCCTTCCTCATCGGTCCGGGTCTGGTCACCATAAGCGGTGGTGTAGGGCACGCTCTCCAGCAGCCCCAGGCTGCCGCCGCGGACGGGCGTGCCGTCAGGCAGCGTCACCCGCCCGCGCACGGTGCCGGCCGCCACCAGCGTATGGGTGCTCCCGGCCTCCAGCGCACGGGGAGAGTCCTTGAAATGGATGCGATGCCCGCCGGGAAGCTGCGCCAGCCCCGCCGCATCATGCCGCAGGTAGAGATAAGCCTCGCGTGGCAGGCCCGGGATGACACAGCGCCCCTCAGCATCCGTGGTGCCTTCCCAGCCCAGCTCAGACAGGCGCGGCACCAAGTAGTGGAGGGTAAACATGAAGCCACGCGGATCTTCCGGCATGGTACACTGGTCCACCCACACATGCACTCCGGCGGCCGGACTGCCGTCCGGCTTGAGCAGCTGCACACGGCATTCGGCCTCGGGCACCAGCTTTACCGGCGGTTGTGGGGGACTGGGAGGCTGGCCCGGCTTCTCTGCCTGGACAAGCACGCGGGAGAAACCCGCCACCCCCACACCTTTTTTCCTGACGATGATGCTGCCAAAACGCGGCGCTCCTTCCGACCCGGCGTTCAGACTGGCGTGAAAGCGGCCGTCCGCGCCACTTTCACCCGTGGCCAGGACTTGCTCCTTCTCTGCCTCCTGGTTGAAATTCGGCCGCTGCATTACCAACACCTCCGCCCCTGCCACCGGCTTGCCGTCTGGGGAGAGCACCTCAAAATCAACCGTCACCGGCCCGCCGACCGACGCGGGTTTTGGATCTGCGGCAAAAACGGCAGTGCTCCATACGGCTAGAAAAAAGCTTAAACGCAACATGCCATGGAGCCTACAAACTCCAGGGCATGCAAGTCACGCTTTAAGTGATTTTCCAGCCATGTCACTCCGCCATCAATGGCGCCAACCACGCGGGCTGAATGGCGGGGGCTTTCTTGTCGTGGAGTTTCTGTTTCCACTCCTCATCGGTCAGGGATTCCAGCTCATGCCGCTCCAAATACGGCAGCACCGCGCCCCGGCAGAGGACTTCCTTCCCTTTCCAAGGATACAGGACATAAAGGAAACGCGGCCTGCCGATGCCCACGGTGAGCGCCTTGCCCAATTCCGGATTGGTGAACACCCGCACGGCCTTGGGGACGTTGTCCAAAGCTGCTGTGAAATGGCAGTCGCTGAAGTAGGCCAGTGTGCCGCCAAAGGTGAGCAGCCACTCCGTTTCGTCCTTGTTGGGCGGCAGTCCTTTGGCCTGCTTGTGCACCAGCACCGCCAGCCGCTTGCAGCAGTCTTCCAGGTCGTCAAACGGCACCTTCTGCGTGTCTGCCAGCCGCTCGCGAAGCTTCTGCGCCACTGGATGGCGTGCAGTGGCATCACCGCGTTCGACTGCCTCCGCGTTTTCGCGCAGGATCTGTGTGAGTTTTGTGATGGTGTCCGAATCCTCCCATGCGCCTTTTGGACGTTTCACTCCAGCGTCCAATAGCATCTCGATCGTGGTGAGGTATGCGTCCTGGTCCGTTCGCTTTTCGCTCACCACCTGGGCGGCATAGCCATCCGCCATCTGACGCAGCTGGCGTGCGATCCGTTGGTTGATCACCACCTCAGACTCCGGCACCTGGAGCAGACTCGCAGCCTTCCGGCAGAGCCCGGAGAGTCCCACAAAGAAGTAGGGCGCTGGCTCCACAAACGCGGGCCACTCTTCCATCCCTGCCCCCACGGAATACTGGGGCTGCGCCTGCAGCGCCCACACATGGCGGCTCTGCGCCCAGGCCGCGAGAGCCGTCTGGCAGGACTTGGCCTGCCACGCCCGGCTTTTCATGAAGGCAGGCGCATCGTCGGCGGGCCGCCGAACCAGGTGCTGCAGCAGCATCAGCCCCTCCTGATGCAGGCTGGGTGTCTTCAAGGACACATCCAGCCACTTCCGGGCGTCCTCACGGATTGCCTCAGCTTGTGGCCCCGCGTTTTCCTGCTCGGCGGCATAGTTGGAGCCGAGCCAACTGGCGATGCCAAGAGCGTTTGGAAAATAAGCCTCACCTTTGGCCTGGGACAGCTTCTCCAGCAGCATGGCATCTGTCAGAGTGGAGGCCAGGACCAGATGTGCGGCAGTATCTGTCAACGACTCCTTCCTGGGCATGGTGGTGATGGCCAGACCTGCCTTCTGGCGCTCCACAGCCTCGATGGTTCCACGGGCCTCATGAATCCACTCCGTCGCTTTTTTTGCCGTTTGGCCGCCCGTTGCCGGGTGCTTCACACAGCCCACCACACCAGCTCCGCCAGCCGGGCCAGCCAGGGAGATGAGCCGTGCTTCACGTTCTTCGAAACATTTCGCCGCCTGCTCATGCAGCTTGAGCTGACGCAGCCGCTGAGGGTGGTGGGACAGGGACACCATGGCCGCCGCCAGCATGTGTGTGTCAGAAGCTGAGCAGAAGGGCGCCATCTGCAGCCAGCGCACCGCCCTGAAATACTGCTCCATGAGAACATCCCCCGCATACAAGCCCACTGGCTTGAAGAGAGTGTAATCCCATTGGCTGGAATCTTCGGGCGCAGTCTTGAGCCGGGCCGGCCACCCCGCCCCTTCCGCCTTTCGCACGCGCTCCGCCTCCAGCTCCACCTCGCGCCGCAGGGCCTCGGGCTTGATCTCGACGCTGGCATCCATCAACACCCCCGCCACGCCGATGATGAATGTCGCCATTTCCTTCGCCTTCTGAATTTCGCCCGCATCGCCTTCCACCAGTGGTTCCACCTGGTTCAAAGAAGTCAGCAGAACCGCGAGATACTCACGCATCTGACCGGCATGCGCCGTCTCCATCTTGGCGGTTCCTTTTTGCAGACACCAGACATAAGCCTGAAACAGGGCGTCCGAGGTGATGAAGTACGGCACCTGCGGCCAGCCGTTGCTGTCATTGCCACGCTGGGTCATGTAGTCCGGCAGATAAGCCTGAAAGCACTGGAGGAACTCTTTCCTCGTCATGAGCACCTTTTCTTTCTCCAGATGCTGGATGGCGGCCGCGCTGAGCTTTGCCTCCGCCGCAGCGGTGCGCCAGTTGCGCTCCAGCACGGCCTCGGGGTCCTCGCGCCCGAGCAGCTGCAATGGGGAGGGTAAAATAGCGACCGTCAGGCAGATGCGAATGAGCCAGGATCTCATGGTCGAGTTATCCAAAAGGTTTTGCGCCTGCAAGGCAAGCCTGGAAAAAGGGGGCCAGCTTTTGCTCCCACCGAATACCAAAAAGAGAGGCTGTTGCCAGCCTCTCTTCGTGATTGGGATCTTGATGTCGTTATGCGGTGAGCGTCTCAGGCTCAGGCCAGCGCGGCGGCCACGGCGTCGCCGGTGATGCCGAGCTGTTTGAAGACCTGGTCGCCCGGGGCGCTGAGACCGAAGCGGTCGATGGCGATGATCTGGCCCTGGGTGCCGACGTATTTCCACCAGAGGGCGGAGACGCCGGCCTCGATGGCGATGCGCTTCGTGCAGGAGGGTGGCAGCACCTCGTCGCGGTAGGACTGGGGCTGGCGGTCGAAGATCTCGAAGCAAGGGAGGCTGACGACGCGGACGCCGGGCTTGCCCTTGGCGCCGTTGACGGCGTGCTGCACTTCGGAACCGGTGGCGATGACGATGGCCTCAAGCGGCGCGGTTTCCTTCACCAGCACGTAGCCGCCCTTGAGGGTGCCTTCGCGGCGGGTGGCGGCGCTGGCGGAACCCTGGTGCGGCAGGTCCTGGCGGCTGAGGGCCAGCAGGGTGGGGCCGTCTGGGCGGCTGAAGGCGGCGGCAAAGGCAGCAGCGGCTTCTTCGGCATCGCCGGGGCGGATGACATCGAGGTTCGGGATGACGCGGAGGCCGCTGACGGTTTCCACCGGCTGGTGGGTGGGGCCGTCCTCACCGACGCCGACTGAGTCGTGGGTGAAGATGTAGGTGACGGGCAGCTTGGACAGGGCGGCGAGGCGGATGCTGGGGCGGCAGTAGTCGGCAAACACCAGGAAGGTGGCGCCGCTGGCGAGGAAGAGGCCGTCGTAGGCGATGCCGTTGCAGATGGCGCCCATGGCGTGCTCGCGAATGCCGAACCAGATGTTGCGGCCCTTCGGGTTGGTGGCGCTGTAGTCGCCGCCCTCCTTGATGTAGTTCTTGGTGGAGCCGAAGAGGTCGGCGCTGCCGGTGGTAAGGTAGGGGATGGCCTTGGCGAGGTGGTTGAGGATCTCGCCGCCGCTGTTGCGGGTGGCGGCCTTGCCTTCTGCCGGGAACTCGGGGATGAGCTTCAGGAGGTCGGCGGCGCTTTGCTTGTGAGCGCGGGCGGCTTCCAGCTGCTTGGCCAGCTCAGGGTTGGCGGCGCTCCAGGCGGAGAACTTCTTGGCCCATTCGGCCTTGGCGGTGCCACGCTTGGCCTTGAGGTCGGCAAAGTAGGCCTTCACCTCGTCGCTGACGTAGAAGTGGGTGCCTTCGGGGATGCCGAGGCCCTTCTTGGCCGCGTCAACGAACTTGGCGCCGCCTTCACCGTGGGCCTTGGCGGTGCCGGCCACCTCGGGGATGCCCTTGCCGATGAGGGTGCGGGCGATGATGATCTTGGGCTTGCCGTTGTCGTTCTTCTTGGCGTTTTCGACGGCCTCAAGGATGGCCTCAAGGTCGTTGCCAGGGATGGTCACGGCGTCCCAGCCGAGGGCGGTGTAGAGTGCCTGGGCGTCCTCGCTCTGCGTGAC
>CAZPSQ010000255.1:0-8664 GCA_964588755.1 uncultured Prosthecobacter sp.
CCTTCGCCGCGATCTGCGTCGCGCCGGTATTGGAGTCATTGGATAACTCAATGGCCGTCCCTTTGAGGCGTTTACCCCGGAATTCTTCTCGTAGAGTCAGTCCAAGCATTAGGTTCGCTCCCCATCGTTCGATTGGCCCCTGGCCGTGCCATCCTCTGATCCAGCTGTCGACGCCCGCACGCGAGAACCATCACGTCCCGCCGACCTTGAAGGCCGGTATCTTCTTGGCTGCTTCCAGCCTATAGATCGTCTGCTTCAGGTAGTCGGCGGCCTGCTTGATGCTGAGGATCTCGGCTTTGCTAGCGCTTGTTGACATGGCGATGGCCAATCTAGGGCAAACCACGACAGGATAGTGGAAAATTCTCAAGCCGGGGAGCATAACTGGTTCGAATCGGTAGGATTGTGCGGAGTGGAATGCTCACAGAATGAGCGAGTAGAGACGACCAGGCAGAAGCGGAAGGTTTCGCTGGTCTTTGCGCGGCATTATGGAGCAGCCACCCCACCCCTCCGCCGGGCTTGGCGACGGCGCCGCCCCTGTTCTTTCTGGCGAGCTCATTCTGTGAGCCTCTAGCGCCCTAAACTGCGGCTCATGACCCAACCCCATGAGCCCGTGCGATGAGTTTACATTTCCTCCTGCAAGCCAAAGCCCGTACGCTGTCCGTGGTTCAGGTTCTGGCGATGAGTGACGATGACGCGTTTGCCCTGTTCCGCCACGTGCGCTGGGGCGACGGGGAGGAAGTGGTCTGCCCGCACTGCGGCATGGCGCACCGGCATTACTTCCGCCCGACCCGCAAGATTTGGCGTTGTGCGGGCTGCCAGGACGATTTCTCGGTCACGTCCGGAACGATTTTCGCGTTCCACAAGCTGCCGCTGCGTCTGTACCTGGTGGCGGTGATCCTGTTTACCAACGCCGTGAAGGGTATTTCCGCCCTGCAGGTGGGTCGCGACCTGGGCGTGTCCCACAAGACCGCCTACGTGCTGTTGCACAAGATCCGGGAGAGCCTGCTGGTGGGGCGGGAGGAATCCGCCCTGCAGGGCGAGATACACGTGGATGGCGCGTATGTCGGCGGGAAGGTCCGGCCGGAGAACAAGAAGGAAGACCGGGTAGACCGGCGCCTGGCGGAGAATCAGGACCCGGACAAGCGCTGCATTCTGGTGATGCGTCAGGCGCACACCGAGGCGGAGGTCGAGGCCGGTAACGCCGGGGCCAAAAAGACGCTGACCTTCATCGTCAAGAATGAGAACCAGGCCGACCTCGGCAAACTGGCGCCGGCCTACATCGCCAAGGGTTCCGTGATCTGTGCCGACGAAGCGGACGCCTACGACCGGCTCCCTGCCAAGTACGCGGTCCGCCGGGTGAACCACGGCAAGGCGTACCGCGCCGATGACGGCACGACCACCAACCTGGCGGAATCGTATTTCTCCCGCTTTCGTCGTTTCCACATCGGCCAGATCCACAAGGCGGCGCCGACGTACCTCGACAACTACGCCAACGAGATGGCCTACCGGGAAGATACCCGGCGCTGGAGCAACGGCGACATCTTCCGGGACATCCTCGGCAAGTGCGCCCGTGCCCTGGTGAGTCGGGATTGGTGCGGGTACGGGCAGGGCAACCACCGACTGGGGGAAAGCCTGGCGGTGTGAAGGCGTCAGGCGACCGCCCAGGTGGCGCCGTGCCCGTCACGGCCAGCAGGGACCACGGTGCCGCTACGCTCCAGGCGATGCACCACGCCAATGGCGTTCTTCCGCATCTGCTCGATCATGATGGTGGTCGGTTCCAGTCCCCGGCGTGCCGTCAGCGCTTCGCCGATCTGGCGGCTGCTCAGCGCCGCGCCTTGAGCCTCGCGGAAGATGTCCAGAACCAGGCGTTGGCATTCCCCCGGCCGGAAGAAACGGCTCCGCACCCGGTGGGCCTTGGCCCGGATCGTCCGCAGGTCGATTTCCGGGGAAAACAGCTTGAGGGTGGCGTCAAGGTGGGCCAGATCACCCGCCAAACGCCCCATCTCCTTCTGATGATGCTCGATCAGCCCAGCCAGTTCGGCGCGCTTGCTGATCAGTGCCGTAACCACGTGGCTCTCCGCCATGGAAAATGCTCCCGCTCGTCGAAAACAAGAGAATTTTCGCCGGGCTGAGGGTCAGCCGCTTGGGGTGGCTGCTCCATAATGCCGTCTTTGCGGCGCGGTCACGTGCAGGTACGGCTTCCGACCTTGAATCGAACAGAGCAGGCCTCAGCCAACACCCGCTCTTAACCGCAGCAACCCTCACCAGTACTCGCATGCCCCGATAGCGAGTTGTGATCCAGGGTGCGATTGCACCACCAGACAAGAAGACCAACCCCTCATCGGGTTGGTCTTTTTTTGCGTACTCCCGCGTGCTGGCGCGGGTTCGTGCGGGTTCCTGTGGACTTCGTCGTTTCCCGCGGGCGCCCGGATATGGCCGTTTTCACTCTCTCCTGGCCATTTTTCTCTCCGGTCTCGCTGTCCGCTGGAGGCCGAAGTCCACGAGTTCATGAAGTTGCACCGTTATGAATCAACAGCATACACGTGGTCCCATCAAGCGGTTGATTCGTAGCATTGGTAGGCGGTGGAAAGAGCGGCGCCAGACCATAGCCCAAGAACGGACCGTCGCACGTGTTCGTCGAAACAGACGCTCTCGCTGTCGTGCCGAAACCTTCGCAAGCAACGCTTGCTCGTCCGCCGGACTTGACGTGTCTAAGTGGCGGCTAGGAAAAAGATTATAATTTGCCACCGTCGTAGGAAATAGAAAGGGAATCGACTTGGGGGATAAAGTGCGTGGAATGTAAGCGTCGATCAACCAGCGCCTATTACTTGCTGCATCTTGCCTTCGCGGCTTTCATCGGTGGTTGCGGGGATGGCGTGCAAGTGTCGCCTGCGGCTCACGAAGAGGTGAAGTTGTCGCCCGAGCAGGAACTAGCGGAGGTTGTCAAGAAAGCGGCGAGTGGGGATGCAAGAGCACAATACACGCTGGGTCGTGCGTATGATAAAGGCGAAGGTGTTCCGAAAGACTCTGTGAAAGCTGTTGAATTACTCCAAGAATCAGCGGCACAAGGGGACGCCCGGGCGCAGGCTTACCTTGGCAGCATGTACGCCAAAGGCGAAGGTGTTCCAAGAGACTCTGTGAAAGCTGTTGAATTACTCCAAAAATCAGCGGTACAGGGGGACGCCCAGGCGCAGGCCAACCTCGGTGTCGTGTACGTGTTGGGCGAAGGCGTCCCAAAAGACTCCGCAAGAGCCGTTGCATGGTTCCAGAAATCAGCGGCACAGGGGAACGCCCACGGACAGAACATGCTGGCTCTTAGTTACCAAGATGGCATCGGTGTTCCGAAGGACCTGGCAAGAGCTGTGGAGTGGTTGCAGAAATCGGCAGCCCAAGGGACAGCCAACGCGCAGTGGAGCCTTGGCACGGCGTATGACAATGGCGAAGGCGTAGCCAAGGACCATGCCAAGGCTGTGGAGTGGTGGCAGAAAGCTGCTGCTCAGGGGCATGTGGGAGCGCAACTTGCTCTAGGCGTGAGCTATTACCGAGGCGAAGGCGTGGCCAAGGATGTCGTTCTCGGTTATGCGTGGTCAAGCTTGGCAGCTGCGGGCGGGGAAGAGACTGGCGCTACGGTTCGCGACGCCATCGAATCTAGCCTCTCTGCCAATGAAAGAACTGAAGCGCAACGCATTGCATCCAACAGGAAGAAGGGAGAGATACTTGTACGCGAAGGAACCGCTGTCCATCCTGCACCATCAGCCACCCCTGACGCCCGGAGCAAGCGTGGATACGGCACCATCTTTCTCGTTAGCAAGACGGGGCATGCCATAACCAACCAGCACGTGGCTGGGGATTGCCTTGAACTTCGCATTCAAGGCCGCGACGATGTCGCGAAACTGCTCATCGCCGACAAAGTCAATGACTTGGCTCTGGTGCAGCTGCAAGGCGCCGTCACGGACACGGCGACCATAGCGCTCGAACCGGGGAGGCTGCGGCAAGGCGAAGAAATAGTAGCGTTTGGTTTTCCGCTCAATTCGGTCTTGTCGTCTGGCGGCAATCTTTCGCCAGGTGTCGTCAGTGCGCTGACGGGGCTTGGCAACAACACCAACCAGATTCAAATCACTGCGCCGATGCAACCTGGTTCGAGTGGCAGTCCCGTGCTTAACAAAAAAGGAGAAGTGGTCGGAGTGGTGTCAATGAAACTTGACGATATGAAGATGACGAAGGCGACCGGGCAGGTCGGTCAAAATGTCAATTTCGCCGTTAGTGGACAGACTCTGAAGTCCTTTCTCGATGCGCACAAGGTTCCGTACACCACGCGCAGTAGCTACTTCTCATGGGAGAAGACCGCAGCTGACCTTGCTGATGAAGCAAGAAAATGGACGCTGGCAGTAGAGTGCTGGAAATGAGTCTCCAAGATGAAGAGGGCGCGCGACCATGAAGACAGCAATACTGGGTTGGGGCTCTTTGCTTTGGGATCATCGCCCTGATTTCGATTCACACCATGGCCCGTGGCAGCCAAACGGCCCGACACTCCCTATTGAGTTCAGTCGCATCTCTGAAACGCGAAACGGAGTCCTTACGCTAGTCATTGATCATCAGTTTGGTGCGCCGTGCGTTACACTATTTTCCATAAGCGCTAGAGAGAATCCTGACGACGCCATCAGCGACCTACGTTCCCGCGAAGGAACCACGCTTGCCAACGTCGGATGCTATTTCGCCGATGGGACTCGCGGTCATGCTAGATCCGGGGCCACACTAGCTGCGGTAGGTCCTTGGGCGCGTAAAGAGAGTATTGATGTGGTTGTTTGGACGGATCTAGGGTCAAATTTTCAACAGAAGAGCTCGGTTAAGGAGGCGTTCTCGGTTGCCAATGCGATCGCGCATCTGCGACTTCTGCCATCTGAAGGGAAAGCTCGCGCTGCTGAGTACATTCGGCGCTCTCCCACTCTGGTCGATACTCCGCTGCGTCGTGCTGTTCAAACAGAGCCTTGGTTCCAAGTCGTTTCCTAGCAATTGCAGTCGCAAAATGCCCGCACGCAAGTCTTCGAATTGTTCCTTGCCTCTAACGTTCGATGTTGTATAGCAGCTTCTTAAGTCTGGCTACTTCCGCTCTGGGTCGTTATGCAAAGTGCTCGATTATGGAAAGGTGCACGGGAAAGCGAATTGCGACGGCATAGGGGATGCGACATCGCCGTGCATCGTGCTTACCATAATCGACAAGCAATGAGCGGATGGGCCGACGAGCAAGAAGGACGAAAGCGGCGATGTTTGAAGCGACTTCGCTCAGCACGTCGATCGATGACCCACATAAATCCAGGTCGAGCGTGACTTGACGACCGTCATGCAGGTTGTGACCGTCACCTGTGCGTCAGCTTTCCGATCGATGACTTGAGAAATTATGTCAAGTCATCGTCGACTCCAGCCTACGGTAGGACCTGTCGCACGAAGGCCTTCCGCCGTATCCTGCGCTCACGACTTTCCATAATCGACGACTTTGCATAACGACCCTATGTTGCCTAGTGACTATTTGATGGGTAATGGCAGCTTTCCGCTTATTAAGCTGCCGATCGAGGGAATCTGACTTCGGGTACCAGTTCGGCCAACACTGCAGGTAAAACCTGACCTGAGTTACAGCCGCTTCACACTGGACACCTGCCACGAAACACAAAACTCAAGGGAACGGCAGCTTTCCATTGCGAATTTTCGGCCCACTATAAGTTACCGCTTCGTTCTTGTTTCGCAGACCCCATCCTGCGTCAAAATTCTCGCAGGCGCTGGTTCGAGGGGAGAGCATCACAATTAACACGCAGAGGGCACAACAGATTGGGTTTGAAGTCCCACAGAACTCGCGCTCATCTTCGGGCAAAGGCACGAGGGCATTGGGATGGCTTGACCAGATTTGATTCGCACCGTAGGATTTACTCCCATCAGTGGTCTTGTCTTACCGCAACAATGCTGCCAGTGCGGCGTCGCTTTCGAGTCGCTTCCGCAACCGTAGCGCCAAGTCCGCTTGATCGTCTCCAAGCGCTTTGGAAATTACAGCCGCCGCCTGCTCCACGACCTGTTGCTTACGGGTCTTGGCTCGCGAAATGGCTTGGGTGACTTGAGCCGAGGTCATCTTTGCTCCAAGATTATTAGCATTCAGCTGGGCATATGCTTCCTCAAGCACAGCCACCTTATTGTCATCAACCCACAGAGCAGCATCTTTTAGCGCGGACTGTACTTTTTTCGTCAAGATGTCTTGCGGCACGTCGTCCGTCCCAACTCGGGAATACATTTGTCCAACTAGCCAGCCAAGTTTTGCCTGGAAAACATCGGTTAATTGCAGCCTCTTGGCGCCGAGACACTTTTCATAATGCTCAGTCGCTTTAACTGCAATCGATAAATTTAAGAAAGCCACGCAGTTACAAGGCAGTGGTGTCTCTTCACCGTCAAGATAAAAATAGCCGGGCTCATTGTTGTTGAACAAACGCCCCAAGAATTCGGAAGCTTTTGTCTTTGCCTTGGCGCTGAGAACATGTACTTCAGCGATGACGTTTGGAGCAGGGAGTTGTGCTAAGTGTCGCTCAATTACCGAATCAATCGAACGCACAGGTGCAATGGTGATATACGGTGATTTACACCCACTGCCACCCTTTCTCTGAACGAGGTCGCAGCTTTGGGTCAGCACGATGAAGAAAAGATTCTTCTGGTGCCCGTGAAAATGTGGGTGGACGACTTTTAATAATTGGTCAATTGCAGGGGTGCGTTCAAGAACGTCCCCTTGCATCAAATCCGTCTTACATAAGTTGGACGCGTATGTGAAATGCAGCATGCACGAGCTAGCGACGCGAAGTGGTTCCTGAAGACGTAGACCCCATCGTTGTCGCCGTTCCTTCGAGATTGGCAGTCATCTCTCGAATCGCGAGCTTACGTTCAAGAGCAACAGGGTCTACGGACACAGATAGCTCCTGCCGCCCATGGGCGCCTTGAACATACATCCCCTGGAGCAATACTACGTGAGGAGATACACCCACCCCGGTTATAGAAGAAACTGCGATACGCGGCAAATCGTCCGCTTTGACCCAAGAACCAGAGGAAAAAGAGGTGGACTTAGACCGTTCTAAGACCTCAGCCATTATTAATGTCCCCATAGAGTTTTGTCACGATACTTCTTGCTGTCTCAAAGTTTTGCGCCATTCTAAAATAGCCGTTTTCGCCGCGCAGAATTTGAAGCGCTTGGTCAACGTCCGCTACTGAATGGTGAAAATTCATTTTAACCAGCAAAGTTCCAGCCTCGAAATGCCTACTAATATTCAGCACAACGGCATTCGTACCGCTTGCAAAGCTCGATACGACGACTGCTGAGGTTGGGTTCCAGCCCTCTGGCATCTCATCTGCAATGTCTTGGCGACTATCTGTGAAAACTTGGAGCTGATCTGGCTGTGGATTCGGTTCGTGAAACTCAAAATTATGACCGATGCCGCCGAGCGGGGTATGGCGAAGTTCTTGAAGCATTTTGGCTGCTGCATCCTCTGCAACCGCCATCCTCTCCTGTTCTGTTGCAATAGGAACGATTACCAAAGCATCGGCACGAGCGGTAAAAGTAAAGTCCTCAAGGACGTATCGGGGAAATTCAAAGATCACGCCTTGGCCAGCAGGCAAATACGCCTGAATGCGGTTGGTGCCATCCAGGGCTTTGCCGAGTCCATGTTGCAGTACCCATTGAGGACTGAGGATCGCCGGATTCCACGCGCCAGCAATTACGAGCGAGGTTTCGCCGTGGTTTATGTTCATTGGAAAGCAGCTCTATGTCTTTGCCCGGTATGATATTGGGCGAAGCTTAACATCATCGTGTCCTTTCGGCTAGCTGCTGAAAGCCCAACCAGCCCGACGTACGCCACCGCAGCGCCGGGGCGGTGTGGCTACTCGGGCGGTTCTTGGGCGAGGAAGGAAGTGACGAAAGCCTGTCGCTCAGCGTTCAGTCCAGCGGTGCTTCAGCCTCGTTGGCGCCGGGTGCCTCGGTGCGGACCTGCGCCTCCGCATGATTCCGAGGCATCCACGCAGGACAAGCCGCGCCAGCAGCGGGTCCTGTATTTTTCCTCCTCGCGTGCTCGGTAGGCGAGAGGCTGAGGCTTTCTGCATTCTGGATTAGCCGCCAGGCAGCGTAGGCCCGTCTGCTACCATCGCCTCACGGATCAGGAGACTGCTGCTCAATCCTGCAGTTCCTCGCCAACCACACAGATCCTCGCGCGCTGCTCCTCCCACAACACCGGCGGACTGATCGCCAACTCATGCACGGTGACCTGAGGATGCAAGGTCTCGTCCAGAATGGCCGCCACGATGTCGGGTGCCAGCGTGGTCAGGTTGAGCATTCGGCACATATAGCTGTTGTCGATCTTCTCGCGGGCCGCGAGTTCGGTGATGGATTTGGCTTCGCCGGATTCGAGCATGGCCAGCCAGCGATAGCCGCGGGCGAGCGCCAGTTGCATCGGCGTGGCCGCCACATCAGGGTCGGAGCCCAGGGTCGGGGCTTGGTGGTTTCCGCGAAAGGCCCTATGATGCTCTCCGTCTGTTGTGCGGAACTTGGACGCGCACGTCTGCCATGAAAGGGGGGAACAATTCGTCTCGCCGTGGGGACGCCAGCGCCACTGCTCTTCGTGCAGTGCGCCTGCACAAGATGCA
>CAZPSQ010000256.1:0-8594 GCA_964588755.1 uncultured Prosthecobacter sp.
AGCGACCCCTCCGGCTCGGTGGACATTCATCTCGACCAGCACAGCGAGTTCATCGGCCATCCCGGCCTGGGCAGGCTGTATGGGGCGTCCTACGACTTCGCCACCACGAACCGCCAGCACACGGACCCGAACCATGAGTACCGCATCTGCCGCACGCCCATGAACGCGGATGTGCTGATCAACATTCCCAAGCTTAAGACGCACAAAAAAGTGGGCCTGACCGTGGCGCTCAAAAACTTGGTGGGCACGACGCCGCGCACCAACTGGCTGCCTCGTCACACTGAGGGCACCCCGGCGGAAGGTGGGGACCAGTTCGCTGAATCCAGCTCCAAGCGGAAGCTGGAGGGCTCGCTGATGCGCACGGCAAAGAAGATCCTCTTTGGCCGCCACTTTCTCTCCAAGCTCTTCGTCCCGGTGAAAAAACTCGGACGCATGGTGTTTGGTGACACCAAGGACGTCATCCGCTCGGGCAACTGGCACGGCAACAACACGGCCTGGCGCATGATCCTGGACCTGCACAAGTGCTTCTTTTACTTCGACGGGCGCGGCCTGCGCCGTGGGAAGCCCCTGCGCTATCTGACCGTGGTGGATGGCATTGTCGGCGGCGATGGCGACGGCCCCATGTCCTGCGATCCCGTGCCCAGCGGCGTCATCCTGGCAGGCACGCATCCCGTGGCGGTGGACTGTGTCAGTGCCCGGCTCATGGGCTTCAACTGGCGGAAGACCCGCCTGCTCAGGGACTCCTTCGAGCTCAAGCGTCTGCCCATCGTGGGTTTCGTGCCGGAAGAAATCACCGTGGTCTCGAACAGGCCTGAATGGACCGGCCCCTTTGAGCAGATGAAAAACTGCTTCGAATTCCGCTGCCACTTCGGCTGGTCAGGCCACCTGGAGAGTGATGAGCGGCTGGTCAAGATGGGCGTGGCACCTTGATCCTCACATCCGCCGGATCGCCGAGGCAAAGGCCCCGTCCATCTGATCCTGTGGTGGGAATGTTTGGCTGACCTTCACCAGTTCAAAACCGCTGACGGACTCCAGTACGCATGCCACAAGCCGCTCGTTCTCCGCAGGCTCGATGCTGCAGGTGCTGTAAACGAGAACACCGCCGGGCTTGAGGGCCTTCAGGGAATTGCGCAGCAGCCGCTCCTGCGTGGCCGCCTGCGTGGTGAGATCCTCCGGCTCCAGGCGCCACCGCACATCCACCCGGCGGCGCATGACGCCGGTGTTGGAGCAGGGGACATCAAGCAGGATGCGGTCAAAGCCCCCGCCGACAAAGGCAGGCAGGACATCTTCCGACCAGTCATGCTCCTCAATGCGGGCGTTTGCCACTTGCAGGCGTTGCAGATTTTCATTGAGCCTGCGCAGGCGGGGCGGCGACACATCGCAGGCGATGATCTCTCCCTGATTTTGCATGAGCTGGGCCAGGAAGGCGGTCTTGCCCCCAGGTGCGGCGCACGCGTCCAGCACGCGCATGCCAGGCTGTGGGTCCAGTAGGCGCGGCGCGGCGGCGGTGCTGGGGTCCTGCATGTACACCTTGCCGGCGGCCAGGTCCTCGCGCGGCAGGTGCTCGCAGACGATGAAGTCCTCCGGCGCGTCCGCCATCTCTGCATGCAGGCGGTTCACCCGGGCGCACACAGGCGCGGGTTCTTGATTCCAGGCGCACAGGGCTGCGGTCTTTTCCTCGCCAAAGAGGCCAAGCCAGTGCTCGATGAGCCATTTCGGGTGGGAGGTGCGGGTCTCCAGCGGGAGAGTCTCCACCTGGGCCAGCAATTCGGCAGACTCCCGGCAGGCGCGGCGCAGCACGGCATTGATCAGGCTGCGCGCGCGGCCGGTGGCTGCCACGGTCTCATTGACCGCGGCGTGCTCGGACACCTTTTGCAAAAGGATCTGGCACAGGCCGATGCGCAGCCCCCAGCGGCTGCGGTGGTCCAGATGCTTGCCCTCGGTCAGCACGGTGATCCAGTGGTCCAGCAGCGAGAGATTGCGCAGCGTGGTCAGCACGATGTCGCGCAGGAATCCGGCATCGGAGCCAAACAGGCCGCTGTCGCGCTGGATGCGCTCCAGCAGGTCGGAGGCAAAGCGCTCCCCCTTGGCCCACTCTCCCAGCACATCCAGGGCCAGACCACGAATGGGCGCGGGCTGGGAACGGGTGCGGGGGGCGGAAGGGGAGCGTGGGTGCGACATGGGTGGGTGGAACCGGATGACTAAGGCCGTGTTGCCCCGGGCACAAGCTCAAGCCGACCTTTCGAAGGCCCGGGCTTACAAACAATATGCCCATGTGTCATGACACTTTCTTGCGGGGAGGCGCTGAGCCGCTAGTCTCCGCTCCCCCTTTCCTTTCCATGGCATTCACCGACTTCACGCCTTCCCATGTCTTTGAGCAGCCTGCCCCGGCCTTCGATGTTAATGCCATCGAAACGCCCGCCTATGTGGTGGATCTGTCGCTGCTGAAAAAAAACATGGAAAAGCTGAACCGCGTGCAGACGGAGTCCGGTGCCAAGGTGCTGCTGGCGCTGAAGGGCTTCTCCATGTTCAGCGTGTTCCCCCACATGCGCGACTATTTGAGCGGCTGCTGCGCCAGCGGCCTGCATGAGGCGCTGCTGGCGGCGGAGTTTGGCAAGGAGGTGCATGTGTACGCGCCGTCCTTCAAGCCGGACGAGATGCGCCAGATCATCCCCATCTCCCACCACCTGAGTTTCAATTCCCTGGCCCAGTTCCGCAAATTCCAGCCCATGCTGGAGGCTGCCAAGGCCGCCACGGGGCATGCGCCCAGCCCTGGCATTCGCGTCAATCCGGAGCACTCCGAGGTGGAGGTCTCCCTGTATGATCCCTGCTCCCCCGGCTGCCGCCTGGGCATCCGTGCCGATTCGCTGGAAGGCGAGGACCTCAGCGGCATCGAGGGCCTGCATTTCCACGCCCTGTGCGAGCAGGATTCGGATGTGCTGGAGCGCGTCGTCGCCGCCACTGAAATGCGTTTCCCCAAGCTGCTGGAGCAGGTGCAGTGGGTGAACATGGGCGGCGGCCACCACATCACCCGCAACGACTACGACGTGGAGCGCCTCATCCGCGTGCTGCGCACCTTCCGCGAGAAGTGGGGCAAGGAGGTCTACATCGAGCCTGGCGAGGCCGCGGGCCTGAACACCGGCTACCTCATTGCCGAGGTGCAGGACATCGTGCCCACCTCGATGCCCACCCTCATCCTGGACTTCTCCATCACCGCGCACATGCCGGACACGCTGGAGATGCCCTACCGGCCGCACATCTTTGGCGCGGGGCGTCCAGGCGAGTTCCCGCATGAGTACCGCATCGGCGGAATGACCTGTCTGGCCGGGGATGTGATCGAGGGCTACTCCTTTCCCGAGCCGCTCCAGGTGGGCCAGCGCCTCGTCTTTGCCGACATGGCGCACTACACCATGGTGAAGACGACGACCTTCAACGGCGTGCCGCATCCCGACATCGCCATCTATGATCCGGCGACGAAGGAATACCGCGTGGTGCGCCGCTTTGGCTACGCGGACTTCCGCAACAAGCTGTCGTAGCTTGTTCGCATCAAAGGGCTTGCAAAAAAGGACCTAGTCAGCAGCATCACGTCATGATTGTGGAATGCCCGCATTGCCTGCGCCGAGTTCTGCCCAAGTCGGACGGCACCTGCCCGTCGTGTGGCAAAGATCCCAAAAACACGCAGGGAACGGACCCGGCCCGGGCGGTGCTGATGGTGCATCCGAGGACGCGGTTTCCCACAAGCTGCTTCCACTGTACCATGCCAGCCACGAAAACCGTGGCGGCGGCGTTTTCCAACGAGAGTGTCTCGAAGGACATCGGGCGGGTGCTGATGAGGAAAATGATTCCCTTCGGTCTTGGCCGTGTTTTCGCCGCCTTCGACAGGGCGCAGAATGACCTCAGCATGCAGGTCATGCTGCCCATTTGCAAAGGCTGCCGCTCGCAGCGAATCACGCCCAAGGTGCAGTCGTTCGACCTGCAATCCCGGCAGGCGCACGTGATCGTCCACAAGGACTTCGCGCAGGCTGTGCTAGGGCTGGTGTGAGTGGTGGCTCACCGCCGCGCGCCGGCCACCATCGCCTCGATCCACTTGCCCAGCTCCGGCGGGCGGAAGGCCTCCATGCGGGCCAGCAGTTTTTCGGCTTCCTGCTCCACCAGCACGCATTCGGCATGCTCCGGCTTCAGGAAGCCATCCCGGCTCATCTGGTTGATGAACTCGATCAGCCCGTCGAAGAAGCCACCCACATTGAGGATGCCCACCGGCTTGTCGTGAAAGGAGAGCTGCAGCCAGGTCAGCGTTTCAAACAGCTCGTCCAGTGTGCCAAACCCGCCCGGCAGGGCGATGAAGCCATCGCTCAGGTCCACCATGAGCTGCTTGCGCTCGTGCATGCTGCCCACCACGCGCAGATCTGTGACACCGCCGTGGCCCAGTTCCTTGGCCATCAGCGCGTGGGGGATCACGCCAATGACCTCCCCATTTTCGGAAAGAGCCCCGTCCGCCAGCGCCCCCATCAGCCCCACATGACCACCGCCATAGACCAGGCCGATGCCGGTGCGCGCCAGGAACGCACCCAGATCATGGGCGGCAGTGCGGTGGGCGAGGTCGTTTCCAGAGGAGGAACCGCAATAGACACAGATTCGGCGCAGTCGGGACATTGAGGCTGATGATGGATGAATTTGCCTGCGGTGCAAAGGCTTGCGTTGCTGGCGCGTTCTTCGCTAACCTCTCCCCATCGCATGAATTCCACCCGCCGCTCCTTCCTCGCCTCCTCTGCCGCCGCACTCACAGGCTGCACCCTGTTCCCTTCCACTGGCAGCGGCTGGATTGATGCCCATGTGCACGTGTGGACGCCGGATGTGGAAAAATATCCGCTCGCCCGGGGCTACGCCGTCAGCGACATGCGGCCGCCCAGCTTCACGCCGGAGCAGTTGTTCAAGCACACCAAGCGGGAGGGGGTGAAGCGCGTCGTGCTCATCCAGATGAGCTACTATCAGTATGACAACAGCTACATGCTGGACGTCATCAAGGCGCATCCTGGCGTCTTCTCCGGTGTGGCCATTGTGGATGAAAACGCCCCAGATGTGGCCGCCACCATGACCCAGCTCGTCCGCCAGGGCGTGCGCGGCTTCCGCATCTATGCCGGCAAGGAAAGAAGCCTCTCTTCCTGGATCGGCTCCCCCGGCATGGCCACCCTGTGGAAAACGGCCGCCCTGCTCAATGTCAGCGTCTGCCCGCTCATCAATCCCGACACGCTGCCGCTCATCGATCAAATGTGCGAGTGGTATCCGGACACCAGTGTGGTCATCGACCACTTCGCCCGCACCGGCATGGCCGGAGGCGTCAAAGAAGGTGACGTAAAGAACCTCACCCGCCTGGCCCGCCACGCAAAATCCCATGTGAAGGCCTCCGCATTCTACGCCCTCGGCGCAAAAAAGGCCCCCTACACGGACCTCGGCCCGCTCATCCGCCGCGTGCGGGATGCCTACGGCCCGCAGCGCGTCATGTGGGCCAGTGATTGTCCCTTCCAGGTGGACCCCGGCCACAACTACCACGACTCCATCGCCCTCATCCGCGACCGGCTCGACTTTCTGACCGAGCAGGACAAGGCCTGGATGCTGCGCGGCACGGCGGAGAAAGTGTTTTTCTCGGCGGCGGCGGTCTGAGGACGTGGCCGACTTTTTCCAAAAGTCGAGCCTCACACGCAGGCTCCTCGCTCCCGCTCTTTTGGGAAGTGGTGTTCGTGTGCGTCCACAAACCAAGCTTGATTTTCGGAAAAATCGGCCACAAAAAAGCCCCGTCAGAAACCTGACGGGGCGAATCTGTCTCGGGAGAGAGAACTGTTGGTTGGTGAAACTCCGGCTCAGGCGGCAGCTTCGGCTCCTTTGTGGCCGAGCTGCTTCACCGCGAGGTTCAGCTGTTCATACTCCAGCGGCTTCTTGATCACCATCAGCGGGCCGTGGGAAAGAATGCGGCTGAGGATCTCGCTGTCCGGATAACCCGTGATCACCACAATGGGCAGGTCAGGGTGAATGGCCTTGAGCTGGGAGTACACCTCGTCACCCGGAACGTCAGGAAGTTTCAAGTCCAGGAACACGAAGTCGAACTTCTGCTTCTTGGCCATGGCGATGGCTTCCGCGCCGGTACCGACGACCAAACGGCCGAAACCAGCCTTCTTGAGGAACTGTTTGAAGAGGGCCTGCAGGGCGGGGTCATCATCCACCACCATCACGGTCGGCTGGCCTGCCTCGTCTTCTTTGCGCAGGACATCGCGGTCCAGCAGGCTGCGCTTGATGCGCCAGCGCCCACCGATCTGCACGGCGGGAAGCTGGCCGCGCTGGACAAGATAATAGACTGTGGGAAGCGGAATGCGGAGGTATTCCGCCGTTTCCTTCACGGTCATGAGTTCGGGCGCGGTGAGGTCAGCCATAATAGGGAGGATAAAGAAGTGATGAGTAAGAGAGTGCAGGCGGAAAAATCAAAACAACTTGGTTATTAAAGCTGTGTTAATAATTTCCACTGTTGTTAAAGGAAGCGGTGTCGGCTGGAAGAAGACTGGGGTCTGAATAATTGGTAGATTTGCGAGTTTTAGTCACAAATGCAAACCATAAATGAGGGCTTGTGGAAAAACTTCGCAAATCCTGAAAAATTTCATACAAAACAGCTCAAATAAGAACGCACACAACGAGAATGAGTTCACATAAATAGTGCATCAACCCCATTCTTTTCTCAATGATTATTATGGTGATTGTTTAAAATGAGAAGACGATTGATTGTCCAACCTTGAGAATAGCTTGTGAACAACTCGGCATCGATTTGCGAAAAGCGGCATCCTAGCCTAGATGCACAGCCCCATGTCTGACTCGATCCCCAACGTCCTTGCCGAACGCTACGCCACCTCCCCCATGCGCGCCCTTTGGTCGCCGGAGGGGAAAGTCCGCCTCGAGCGCGACTACTGGATCGCCGTTCTCAAAGGCCAGCGCGACCTCGGCATCCCCGTGCCGGACGGCGTCATCGAGGCCTATGAGAAGGTGAAGGACCAGATCAACGTCGCCTCCATCATGGAGCGCGAGCGCGTGACCCGCCACGACGTGAAGGCCCGTATCGAGGAGTTCTGCGACCTCGCCGGGCATGAGCACATTCATAAAGGCATGACCAGCCGCGACCTGACGGAGAATGTGGAGCAGCTCCAGGTCTTCCGCGCCCTGCTGGAGATCCGCCGCAAGTCCGTCGCCGTCCTCGCAGGCATCGCCCGTCGTGCTGCCGAGACGCGGGACATCCCCATGACCGCCCGCACCCACAACGTGGCCGCCCAGGCCACCACCCTGGGCAAGCGCCTCGCCATGTTTGGCGAGGAGATGCTGCTTGCCTTTGGCGATCTACAGAACGTCATCGCCACCTACCCCGCCCGCGGCCTGAAGGGTGCCGTCGGCACCCGCCTGGACCAGATCACCCTCTTTAATGGAGACGCCAAAAAGGCGTCCGAGCTGGAGTCGCGCATTTTGCACCACCTCGGCATGCCCGCCGCTTTTGGTGCCGTGGGCCAGGTCTATCCGCGCAGCCTCGACATGCAGGTCGTCGCCTCCCTCTGCCAGGTGGCCAGCGGCCCCTCCAGCTTTGCCCGCACCCTGCGCCTCATGGCCGGGCATGAGCTCGCGTCCGAAGGTTTCGCCAAAGGCCAGGTCGGCTCCTCCGCCATGCCGCACAAGATGAACAGCCGCTCCTGCGAGCGCGTGAACGGCCTCCACGTCATCCTCAAAGGCTACCTCACCATGGCCTCCGGCCTCGCCGGCGACCAGTGGAACGAGGGCGACGTCTCCTGCTCCGTCGTCCGCCGCGTCATGCTGCCGGACGCCTTCCTCGCCCTCGACGGCCTGCTGGAAACCTTCCTCACCATCCTCAACCAGATGGAAGTCTTCGAGTCCGTCATCGAGCAGGAGCTCATGCGCTACCTGCCCTTCCTCCTCACCACCACCGTCATGATGGAGGCCGTCAAAGCCGGTGCCGGTCGCGAGACCGCCCACGAGGTCATCAAGGAGCACGCCGTCCAGGTCGCCAAAGACATGCGCACCGGCAAAGTCCGCGAAAACGATCTCCTCACCCGCCTTGTGCAGGACGACCGCCTCACCCTCACCGACGCCGACATGCAGCGCCTCGTCGAAGCCGGCAAAAACAACACCGGCGACGCGCCGGAGCAGGTGGATGCCTTCTGCGCCCGCGTCGATGCCATCGCCAAGGAGTTCCCGGAAGGTGCCAAGTATGAGCCTGGGGTGATCCTCTAAGGAGCCCCGACAGTCACTCAATCCTTGCGACTCACGCCGCATGAAACCGACGATCCGACTTTACGACGCCGTGGGCACCGGAGTGATTCTCCAGTTCCCCAGCGGCGTCATGGTGTCCAATCAGAAAAGTTCCTTCGATTCGCTGATGCGCTTGCTCCAATAATAGGGGCGTCTTTTGGCGTGCGCGACAGCCAGGATCACCACCTTCTGCCGCCAAATCATGTGGGCGGTATAGTACTCGCCAAAGCGCGGGTTCAAATTGGCAAGGAGAAGGAGGGTTTGCAGGCCGCCGAGGGCGACGCGGGAGCCAGTTCGCT
>CAZPSQ010000257.1:0-8554 GCA_964588755.1 uncultured Prosthecobacter sp.
ACCTGGAACTTCTCCTTCGTACAGCACTTTTCAAAGTTAATTACAGGCTCTAAGAGCGGCATTTTTGTTACCGGAGTGCTCGGTTTATTCTTGCTGTCATGTCTCTGTGTCACCCCTTAGACGTTCTATTCTGCAGTCAGTCGGCGACGAAAAATTGCCGACAATTAGCCATAACCTGAAGGGAGATTTGAGCCATGGAGATGCCTGTGTCGAATTGGTTAGGCGGACGCGCTGTCGTTGAGTACGTAATCACAAGCTCTTCTTGCCTCAGGAAGAAGTTCTAGCAGGGCACATGCTGTATTCTGCGGATTCAGAACTGTCGACCATCTTTGTATATAAGCGACTGAACTTGCTATGGTCTTATCAATGATTCCCGCATGGCCGCATAGAAATGCAGATGCCAACTCGGTCAGCACCTCTTCTTCTGCCTCTCGGGGGTCGGGATCGGCTGAACGATTGAAATCGATTTGTAAAAGGGAGCGGTCGAGGCGCGAGTTGTGGCCCGTAGAATGGACAAGCTCATGGAAAACGGTAGAATAAAATTCTTCCTCACTATGAAATTCGGTCCTGTCAGGAATTTTAACAGTGTCTTCTATCGGGCAATAAGCGGCGTAATCATAGCCTTGTTTTATTAAAGGCGGATTGTTCATTGCCTTGATGATGTTACGAGATTTATCACAGTCACGCGATCTGGTGCGCCAGGGATATATTGCGTCAACTTCAAATGTGTAGCGCTTCGTAGTGGTTATGTCGCTGTCCATTACAGTAAAGCGCGGTTTCCAGATAAAGGCCTGCTCGTCCAGCGCCTCTATACGATTTAGAATTTGAACTGTTATCTCATCGTAAAGAGCGGACACCTGCGAATCTTTCTTCTAACATTACGCACATATCGTGGCTGACTCAGTCCAGCTTGTTTGATTCTCTTGAAACAAAGCAATTACTCGTGAAAGCGAGCTTCATGCTGGTGCCAATTATATTGCGTTATTCGTTACAAAATCGCCATCACAAATCGCAGTGTGATAACACCTTGAAATAACGAATCAAATTTCTTGACGTTCGGGAATCCGCTCAACGAGGTCTTAACCTCGCTAGGCAGCCAACTCCTGCTCCTGGGTATGAGCTGTTTTTGCTTCACAGCGAGCCGCCACCTTCGCATTCTGAGCTTTACGACCAGACGCTAGCCTTTGGACCTGTTCCTTAAATTTGATCTGGCCGAACTCCTTTTCGGGCATATCATGTTGAAACTTGTCCGGCGTCAGTCCGTAAAATGCCTGGACCTCGTTCTCGCAGGTGATGAGTGAGGCATAGTGTCGCATCTGGACATCCTTCTTGTTGCCCATCTGCAATTCGATCTCCGCCCATCCCTTGCCATCCTTGATCATCATCGAAATCAGCGTGTGGCGGGGAATGTCCGGCTTGATTTTGTCTTTGGAGAGGACCTTGGAACGCACCCAGGTATATTTATGGTCCCAGCTGCGAGTCAGGAACGACGGGTGGTCACGGTAGCATTCCAGCCACTGCCGCAGCGTATCGGACACGGCGATCATGCGCGGCTTGCGGGTCTTGCTGATGGCTTTGGGAACACGGATGAATTTCAGGTCCTTTGAAATCAGGTTCCAGCCCCAGCGCTCGTCCGTCCAGAAACGGACCGCCTCAACCGGGCGCATGCCGGTAAACAGCAGCCAGACGAACATGCGCTGGGCGTTCCAGCGCTGCGCTTCCTCGATCAGGGCCTTGCATTCGGCGGCCTCGAAAATGACGATACCGCTATGCTCGTCTGCATCGTCGTTCTGGTGAATGACACCGTGCCCCTGGAAAGGGTTCTGTTTCAAAATGGGGTAGGGATTGGGGGTGCTTTTGCTCTGGCCGCTCAAATACCCAAAAAAATGCTTCGCCATGTGCATGTTGCGCCTTTCCGCCTCGGGACCTTTGGCGTTCCCCCTTATCCAGGGCTCCATATCCTCAAACCGGAGGCGGGTCACATCAGACTTGGCAAAGTTCGTTGTGAACTTGGTCAGGAACCGTTCCAGTTGGATGAGCGTGTCCGGGCGACGGCCCTGCGCCGTCTTTATAGAGATGAAGTCCCTGTAGTAGTCGCGCACCGTTTTGATTTTCACCGGGTCGATAAAATTCTGGCAGAACCATTCCACGGCAAACAGCACGTCCTTACCGCGTGCGTCGAGGTTTTCGGTGGTCTTCAGGAAGTGCACGGCCTGCTCCGTAGCGACGTGTTCGCGGGCGCTCAGGCCGGAGGTTGCCGTGCGCATGAGGCGCACCTTGTCCAGGTTCGCGGCCTGCTCGGTCTCATGCTTCTTACGGTAGCGCTCTCCGCCGGAGAGAGTGCAGGACACAAGCCAGTAGGGCTTCCCGTTCGGGTAGCTTTCTTTTTTGATCTTTGGATGGGGGATTTTCATCGGCAGAGAGGGCGATTGGCCCTTTTTTGGCCCCGGCGTTTGTAATACGCTGAGGCTCAATCTGTATCCGATGAATCTCTGTCACCGCACTCCAAGACGCTGGCGCGCCCTCGATCACGCCTTGGCCAAGGCTGGACGCGGCGGCTGCGCGGCAGCCACTGGCTTGGAGAGCTGGGGCTCGCCCACAGGAAGGGCGGTCTGCACGGCTGAGATACCCATGGCGGCCAGCGTCTTTTCCGCCTGAATGACACTGCCGTTCCAGGAGGTGACGACGGGATAGACCTGGGCGGTGTTGGCCATGAAGACGCGGCCGTGAACGAGTTCTTCCGCTGGGCGGAGCTGCATCTGGCCGAGCTTGTAGATGGGCTCGACGAAGGGTGCGTGGAAGATGAAGGTCTTTTCGATGTCGCCGTCCTGGAGGTCGGGGAAGATTTTTTTCAGCGCGGGGATCCAGGAGTCGCGGATGCTGTCATGATCCTGCGCGAAGCGGGGATCGCTGCGATGGAGGTATTTGGTGAGATAGACCACATGCCTGTCCCCACGGTCGGCGGTGTCGGTGAGGGTGGAGGTTTCGACGGCACCGTCGAAGGGGTAGTCCGCCTCGGGCGTTGCCACCCAGTAGTGGGGGGTGAGAGGCCTTTTGAGGAAGAGGAGGCAGTTGATGACGCCCTGGTAGTCCGTGGTGGTGTCGAGCGGCGGCATCTCGCGCCGCATGGCGGGGCCAATGAGCTTTTCCGCCTGCGGGGTGGGCAGGGTGATGACCATCTGGTCGAACTTTTCCGTGCCAGCGGCAGTGGTGATGGCGACGCGGCCGGAGGCATCGAGGTCGATGCCCTCCACCTGGGTGTTGAGGCGGATGTCCGCGCCGAGGGAGCGGAGCACGCGGACGAAGCTGTCGGTGATGTGCTTGTAGCCGCCTTTGATGTAGCCTTTGCACTCGCCCTTCGACTCGCCTTTTTCGCGGTTGAAGCGGGTCCAGAACCAGAGGGCCGGCACGTCGTGGTAGCGGTCGCCAAACTTGGCCTCCAGCATGGGCTGCCAGAACTTGGCAAAGGCGCGCGTGCCGCTGAGCTTGGTGAGCCACTTTACCGTGGTGACATCATCAAGACCTTTGTCTGACACAAGGCGTCCAACAAGACCGGTGATGCCGACGCGGATGCGGTCGATGAAGCGCAGCGGAGAGAACTTCAGCAGGTCCAGCGCGCCATTGAGCGGGAACAACCGGCGCTGATGCGAGTAGGCGAATGTGGTGGGCTTCCAATAGACATCGTCACGGATGCCGAGGGACTGCAGCACCTTCAGCAGCGGCCCGTCGCTGGGCAGCATGCAGTGGTAGAATTTTTCAAAGGTGCGCCCGTCATGCTCAAAGAAGGTGCCGAGACCACCGAGCTGGTCGGAACCCTCGATCAAGGTCACTGCCTTCCCCGCCTGCGCGAGGCGCAGGGCGCAGGTGAGGCCGGAGATGCCTCCGCCGAGGACGGCGATGGTGGGTGTGGCTGGGCGCATGGTGTTCGTTCGCTGTTCCATCAGGCACGGGCGCGGAACTGGGCGCGAAGCTCGGAGAGGGAGGATTCCTCCCCCTGCGGCAGCACGTCCTTGGCCCAGTATTTGCCGATGACGGTGAAGTAGCGGCGGATGGTGCGGAAGATGCGCATCTTGCTGACGCCGGCCTTGAGGTCGTAACGGAGGGTGTAGGGGATCTCGGCGGCGCGGGCGCCGACCCAGCGGAGGCGCAGAAGGAGCTCCAGCATGCAGGCGAAGCTGGACTCCTCAATGATTTTGTCCCCGGAGTTTTTGATGAGGCGGCCAAGGGTGAGGCTGCGGTAGGCGCGGAAGCCGGTGGAGTAGTCGCGCACGTTGCGATACGGGAGCAGCGTCTTCATCATGAGGAAGCAGCCCCAGCTCAGGACCTGACGGAAGAACGGCACGCCAAACACGATGCTGCTGGCCTGGAAACGGGAGGCGATGACGACATCGGCATCCCCTTCCCGGATCACCTTCACCATGTCCTCGATGTAGATGGGGTCGTGGGTGTTGTCGGAGTCCATGACGACGACGACGTCTCCCAGCATCCAGCCTTCGCGCAGGCCGGTCTGGATGCCTTCGCCCAGGCCTTTGTTCACCTCATGCTGGACGAGCTTCAGCGGCATGATCCTGGCGGCCTCGCGGGCGATCTCGGCGGTGCGGTCCTTGGAGCCGTCATCGACCACGACGACATTGTACTTAAAGGACGCGCCCTCCATCTTGGCGCGGATGTTTTCAAGCAGCACGGGCAGGTCCTTCTCCTCATTGTAAGCGGGAAGAACGATGGCGACTTCGTTGACCTGGGTCGGTGTTTTCATGGTGTGGTTGGCGCGTATGGTTGTTTGAAGGATCAGGCGGTCTGGACGGAAAGGCGGGCGGTGGCGGCCCCGCGTGACGATGCAGCCTCGGCATGCTGCAGCATGGTTCCGGTGCTCCAGTGCTGCTGGAGGCTGCGGAGGGTGTGCTCGACGAGGGCAATCTTCCTTGCCGCTGGCAGCCGCATGCCGGGGAAGAAGTCCATCTGCGGGACGTCCTGCACATCGAGGAAATCGGTGGGATGCAACAGCAGCGAGGGTGCGACATTCCGCACGCGGCAGAGGGTGACAGCGGTGTTCCAGTAAAGCCTGGCGAGGGAGCCGGACTTCTGCGCCAGGAACATCAGATACGTGGTATGAACTGGCAGGCGCAGCAGCGGCATGGTGGTGACGGGCAGCTCCATGAGGCCGTTGGGCCAGGTGAAGGGGCGCAGGGTGCCGAAGGCGTCGCTGAACTTGCCGTAGAGGCCTTTGCGCTGCTGTTTCTCCTCGGTGGAGAGCCTGGAGTTCAGGAAGAAGAAGAGGCGGGCCACGGGGCCGAGGGCGCTGGGGAAGATGGAGGCGTCGTAGGCGTAGCCACGCTCCGCCAGGACCTCCCGCACCAGGGGGGATGTGCTGAAGCCGGGGCCACGGAAGCCGCGGGTCTTCTTGCCAGTGACGGCGAAGATGGCGTTCTCGGCGTTGCCGATCTCGGCATGCAGCTGCTCCTTGTTGTGCAGGTGCAGCCAGGGCTCATGCATGAAGGAGTGGTTGGCAATCTCATGCCCGGCATCGACGATCTGCTTCAACACGGGACGGTTTGACTCGATGGTGGCGTCCTGGCCGACGATGAAGAAGGTGATGCGCTGGCCGCAGCGCTCCAGCACCTCCAGAATGCGCGGCACCGCCTTGTCCAGGTAGCCTGGATGGTTCTCCCAGCCTGGGGCGCCCTGGGTTTTCAGGTAGCTCCACAGGTTGTCGAGATCGAGCGAGATGCTGGCGGCAGGCTTCATGAGGCGAGACGTGCGAGGAGGCAGGATGGATCAGGCGGCGAGGGGCAGCGGGGGGGATGCGGCGGCTTCCGCCGGGGCGCCGAAGAGGATGTCGCAAACGCGCTCGGCGGTGTGGCCGTCGCCAAAGACCTGGCGGGACTGGCTGGCGCTGGCGTGCCAGACTTCATCCATGAGGGCGGTGCTGAGCATGTCGCGCAGGCGCTCGGGGGACTCGCCCACAAGACGTGCCACGCCACACTCGACGGCCTCGGGGCGCTCGGTGTTCTCGCGCAGGACGATCATGGCCTTGCCGAGGGCGGTGGCCTCCTCCTGAATGCCGCCGGAGTCGGACACAATGAGCCAGGTGTGGGAGAGCAGATGGATGAAGTCGCGGTAGCCCATGGGGTCCGTGAGGCGGATGCGCGGGTGGTGGTCCAGCCCGGCAGCCACGGCGGCCCGCACGTTCGGATTGGGGTGTACCGGGAAGACCATGCAGAGGTCCGGCTGGCTCTCGATGAAGTCGCGCAGGGCGCGGAGGTGCTGGCTCATGGTCTCGCCGAAGTTTTCGCGGCGGTGGGTGGTGACGAGGACGAGGCGCTTGCCGGCGGCCCACTGCTGGATGAGCTCCACGCTCTTGCCGGGACGGGTGCTGGCGAGGGTCTGGCGCAAGGCGTCCACGACCGTGTTGCCGACGAGGTGGATGGAGCCGGCCGGCACGCCTTCATCCAAGAGGGTGTCCACATTGCGCTGGGTGGCGGCGAAGTGGTAGGCGGCGATCTGGCCGACGAGGCGGCGGTTCATCTCCTCCGGGAAGGGACTCAATGGGTTGCCGGAACGAAGACCGGCCTCGAGGTGGCCGACGGGGATCTTGCGATTGAAGGCAGCCAGGGAGGCCATGACGGCGGAGGCAGTGTCTCCCTGCACCAGGACGAGGTCCAGCTTCTCAGCCTCCAGCACGGGGTCCAGGCTGCCGAGGAGACGGCTGCCGAGGGCGTTCAGGCTCTGACCGGCGACCATGGCCTGGAGGTTGTGATCTGGACAGATGCCGAAAAGTTCAAACAGTGGCTCCAGCAGATCGGTGTGCTGACCGGTGTTCACGGTCACCAGATCCACCCCACGCTGCTGCAACGCCTTGATCATTGGCGCGAACTTGATGAGTTCCGGCCGCGTGCCGAAGCAGACGAGGACTTTGTGGGCAGCAGATCCAGCGCGGGGCACCAATTTCATAATTACCATGATAAAACAGGGTTTATCATAGGCAAGATGAAATTATAGAATTTATCTCATTTGCAGTGAATTTTTGCGGATCGTATCACATTTGAGAGTTCCGACTTATTTAAAGAAGCCTCAGCTTCAGATGGCGGCTGAGGATGTCGGCGACGGGGATGGCGAGCCAGGGCCAGATGACAATGGTGTAGCGGGGGAGGCCAGGGAGGAGGCTGGTGCCGCCGAAATAGATGAGGATCATGGCGGCGAGGAGGAGAAACTCCGGCGGGGTGGCGCGGCGATGACGCAGGCCAAAATAAAGCGCGAGGAGGACGGCGAGGATGAGAGGACCGTTCACGACGACGAGGACCAGCATCAGCAGCTCCTCATGCTGGTAGGAGCGGGGGAAGCCGAAGAGGAGGCGGCCCCAGTTGGCGAGCCAGTTTTTGACGACTCCGGCGGGGTTGGCGCGGATGTTTTCCAGCGCCTTCTTTTTCAAGGCATCCTCCCGCTGCTTCACGGGGAGGTAGTAGTTGGCCTGGTAGAAATCGCGGTGGCCGTTGGCGACGAGCTCGGGCTTGTTTTGCGCGTCCTCCTCAGAGAACCAGTGGCCGTTTTCCCCCTCATGCGTGCTGGTGGCCCAGTAGAGGAGCTCGCCACCATTGGTGGACCAGCAAAGGGTGTCTCCGGTTTTGGACTTGGTGTAGGCAAGCCAGGGGATGCAGAGGGCGAAGGTGAGGGACAGGACGGTGAGGGCGCGCCAGAGCATGCGGCGCTGGCGGCGCCAGAGCGGCAGCAGCCCCAGCACGACCACCAGCATGGCCATGAGCACATTGCCAAAGAACACCCGTGTCATGATGAGCCAGGCGAAAGCAAGGGCGGCGGCAAGGATGATGCTGAAACGCCACCGGGGCGCCCACAAGGCCGAGGTGAAGGCCCAGCCAAAACCGGCGATGCAGGCAAGGGCGAGCGCCTCTGTCATCATGTAAGGGGCGGTGCGGACGAGGCTGGGGTGCAGGGCGGTGATGAGCGCGACGGCCAGTGCCCAGTGTTTCCCCGCATAGGGCAGGACAGCGCGGAAGGTGAACCATGAGGCCAGCGCCATGAAGAGGGCATTGAGCATGCGCATGGCGAGGTACGGAGCCTCCAGCAGCACCAGCGGGGCGAGCACCAGCGGATAACCCGGGCCATTCACCAGATCCGGCTTTTCCGGGGTGACGTAGAAGCCCTGGCTGAGATTGGTGGCATAGTCGAGGTAGCGGCCTTCATCCCAGATGAGGTCGGGGCGGCTGGCCAGCAGCGTGACCACCACGTAAAGAGCCAAAACACCCGCAAAGAGGAAGAATTCAAGACGACGGGGGCTGGCGGGAACGGCTGACACGGACATCCGGTACGGTCCGCCGATGGGAGGTGTTTTGTCAAAGAACAATCGCCCCAGGGGGTGAACTGGCCCTTGCGCCAGACCGTCCCGGCGGCACAGTCTTGTTTTCCCCGAAATCCCCTTCCCCACTCCAACCCCCATGATCAAACTCACCGGCATCGCAGACGAAGCAGGCGCATCCCTTGATGTGCAAATCCAGGCCCACCAGGAACTCGGCTGGGACAGCATTGAATCCCGTGCGGT
>CAZPSQ010000258.1:0-8487 GCA_964588755.1 uncultured Prosthecobacter sp.
GGCGGCCATGAACTGGTCGTCGACGACCTGGAGCTTGTCGTAGTCACCGGTGTTGGTCTTGTCCAGCAGGCGCAGGGAGAAGCCGCCTGCGGCGCCGTAGCCAGGCACGGCGGGGGGCTCGTAGAACTCGAGCTTCACGCCGGAGATGGCCCTGCATTTTTCCTCCAGCTCGGCGATGATCTGGGGGGCGGTGAGCTTGCGGTGGGACCATTCCTCAAGGTTGATCAAGCAGGTGCCTGCATTGGAGCCGCGGCCTTCGGTGAGCACCTCGTAACCTGCCAGGGAGGAGACGGACTCGACGCCTTCGATGCTTTTGGCGATTTTCCGCAGCTCGGTGGACTTGGCGTTGGTGCGCTCCAGGGTGGTGCCGGGGGGTGTCTGCAGGATGGCGTAGATCATGCCCTGGTCCTCCGCCGGGATGAAGCCTGCGGGCAGGCTTTTGTTGATGAAGTAGATGGCGGCACCGGCGGCGGCGAGCACGCAGAAGGTGAGGAGCCACTGGCGGACGATGACGCGCAGGAGGCGTTCGTAAACATTGGTGACTTTCTCAAAGACGTAGTTGAAGCCCGCGAGCAGGAGCGCAATGGGGCCGCGGAATTTTTTCTTTTTCCTCGCGGCTGGTTGTGTGTCATCCGCATGGGCGTGGTCATGTGCGGGGCCGTGGGCCTCGACCTTCCGCAGGATCATGGCGCAGAGCACCGGGGTCAGGGTGAGGGCCATGACGCCGGACAGCACGATGGAGACGGCCATGGTGATGGAGAACTGGCGGTAGAAGACGCCGACGGGGCCGGTCATGAAGGTGACGGGGACGAACACGGCGGTCATGACGAGGGTGATGGCGATGACGGCGCCGGAGATTTCGTGCAGGACCGCCTGCGTGGCCTTGTAGGGGGAGAGGCCGGTCTCATGCATTTTGGCGTGAACGGCCTCGACGACGACGATGGCGTCGTCCACCACGATGCCGATGGCGAGCACCAGGGCGAAGAGGGTGATGAGGTTGATCGTGACGCCGAGCATCTGCATCAGGAAGAAGGCGCCGATGAGGGAGACGGGGACGGCGAGCGTGGGGATGAGGGTGGAGCGCCAGTCGCCCAGGAAGACGAACACGACGAGGGCGACGAGGACGAAGGCCTCCACCAGGGTGTGGAGCACCTTTTCGATGGAGGCATCGAGGAAGTTGGAGACGTCATAGCTGATCTTGTAGTCCATGCCCGAGGGGAAGGACTTGGACTTGAACTCGGCCAGCTTTTCCTTGATCTCCTTGATGACCTCGTGGGCGTTGGAGCCGAAGCTCTGCTTGATGACGATGGCGGCGGAGGGGTGGCCGTCGAGGTCTGAGTAGAGGTCGTAGAACTCGCTGCCGAGCTCGACTGTGGCGACGTCTTTCAGGCGGAGGAGCTCGCCGTCCTCGGTGGCGCGGAGGATGACGTCCTCGTACTGGGAGACCTCGTTGTACCGGCCGGTGTAGGTGAGGACGTACTCGAGAGACTGGGAGGTCTTGGAGTCGGCACGGCCGAGGCGGCCGGGGGAGCCGATGACGCTCTGCTCGGCAAAGGCCTTCATGATCTGCTCGGTGGAGACGTTGTAGGCGCGCATGCGGTCAGGCTTGAGCCAGATGCGCATGGCGTACTGGCGTGTGCCCAGGATCTTGGCGGAGCCGACGCCGCGGATGCGGCTCAGCTCTGGGATGAGATTGATGTAGCCGTAGTTGAACAGGAACTGCATGTCCGCGTTTTTGTCCGTGGAGTACAGATTCACGTACATGAGCATGTTGGGCGTGAGGTTGTTCACGATGACGCCCTCGCGCTGAACCAGCGGGGGCAGGCGGCTCATGACCTGGTTCACGCGGTTCATGACGTTCACGGTGGCCTGGTTGGGGTCCGTGCCCATGTGGAAGATGACCTGGATGGTGGCCTCGCCGGCGGAGGTGGCGTCGGAGGTCATGTACTTCATGTTGGGGACGCCGTTGATGGAGCGCTCCAAGGGAATGAGGCAGGACTCTTCCAGCACCTTGGCGCTGGCTCCGGGGTAGTCGAGCGTGACCATGACGACCACGGGGGCCACGTCTGGGAACTGGGAGATAGGGAGGGTGACGATGGAAAGACCGCCCAGGAAGAGGATGATCAGGGAGATCACAATGGCCAGCGCGGGCCTGTGCAGAATCTTGGTGAACATGGCAGGGGGCTCCGTGGACGGTTATTCAGCGTGGTGTTTCAGGTTCTTGAAGGCCTCGTCAGGCTCCTGAAACTCATAGCCCTTGGCCTTGTGTCCGGTCTTGGCCTCCAGGAATCCCTCCAACACGATCCTGTCATTTTCGGTGATGCCTTTGCTCACGATGAAGAGGTCCTCCAGCTCCTCCGCGATGTGGATGCGCTGCTGTGTCAGCACATCGTCTTTGCCCACGATGAAGACGTAGTGGTGGTCGAGGATTTCAAAGGTGGCCTTTTGCGGTATGACGATGGCGTTTTTGACGAGCTTCTTCATCTGGATGTTGCCCGTCTCGCCATGGCGGAGGAGGCCGTCGGGGTTGGGGAAGTCGGCCCGGAAGGGGATGGTGCCGGTCTCATGGTTGAACTCAGCCTCGATGACATTGACCCTGCCTGTCTCCTTGAAGATCTTGCCGTTGGCCATCAGCAGGCTGACGATCTTGCGGTCCTCCGCCTGTTTCTCCGAGGCGTAGTCGAGATACTCCGCCTCTGGCACGTTGAAATAGACCCACATCTCGCTGTTGTCGGAGAGGGTGGTCAGGAGGTCTCCCTCATCCACCAGGCTGCCCTGGCGGAGGCGGAGGCGGTCCATGAGGCCGGGAAAGGGGGCCTTGATGTCGGTGAAGCCAAGATGGGTCTGCGCCAGGTTCACCTGGGCCAGGGTCTTTTCCAGCTTGGCCTTGGAGATGGCCAGCTCGGTGGTGGAGACGACGTTGTTGTCGGCCAGGCGCTTGGTGTTTTCGTATTCGACCTTGGCGGCCTGCGCCTCAGCCTCCGCGCTCTTGAGCTCGGCCTGATAGACCAGGGGCAGGATCTTGAACATGGGCGCGCCTTCTTTGACCTGCTGGCCTTCGGTGACGAATATCTTTTCCAGGTAGCCGCGTTCCAGCGCGCGCACCTCAATGTTGCTCTTGGAGCGGATCTGGCAGACGTACTCACGGGGGACGATGGCGTCGCGCTTCTGGGGTCGGGTCACGACCATCTTGGAGTGGCCATGCTCATGCTCGTGCCCACCGTGATCGTCATCATCATCGTCATCGTCATCATCGTCATCATCGTCATCATCGTCATCGTGACTGTCGTGCTTGTCGGCGTGGGATTTTTTGGCCTGTTGATGCGGCTCCTCTTTATGGCAGCTTGTGTTCAGGAGGGGGCTGGCAAGGTGGCCAATGAGGATGAGGAGTTTCCAAGGAAGGGCGGTGCGCATGGGGTTAATTTTCGCTTACAGAACCACATCTGCCCTCCTGCATCCTATAGCCCCTCAAGGGGGTTCTTATTGGTCCACCGGCACCATGGCCCCCTTCCGGGGTTAAGAAGTTGCCCTTACCCTTCCCCCCTTGGGCAGGGGATGTGTTGCGGGTGTTAAAAAGGGGGGCGGGGGTCGTGTTCAGGTTGCTTTAACCTTTGTGACACAGTGAGGTAATCCGTTTGAGTGGGGGCTGGTGGCATCCCCCGCGAAGGCTAGAAAGAAGTGCTCCAGCGGAGCCGCCACGCCCCCTTGTCATCAGCAGAATCTGTGGTTGGCTTGGGTCATGAAGATGTACTTTGTTCCGTTGTTCGTGCTGGTCGTCTTACTCACATCGGCTTCCAGCGTCACCACCCATGCGGCGGAGGCCGTGCTAAAGAAGGCGACTTTCTGCCACGGGCTGGGTGAAAACCAGTCCCCCAAGGACACGGCGGAATTTTTCAGGCCGGATGAGACGATCTATCTCTCTGTCGAGTTGAAGGGGCGGCCGAAATCTGGCGTGGTGGCGGCCCGGTTCATGTTCCGTGACGATGTGCTGGCGGAGACGAAGGTGGATGTGGCGACGGTGAACGAGGGGGTGATCTTCTCCTTCGGGGAAAGCACGTTTGTCGGCTTCAACGTCACCCACAAGGACCCGCTGCCGGTCGGCGCGTGTTATCGGGCGGATGTGAGCTTTGACGACAAGGCTCTTGGGCAGTTCCCCTTCCGCGTGGCACCGCCGGAGGGGGCCATTCCGAGCAAACTGCTCAGCGTGACGATGGCCAAGGGGGCTGACAAGGAACGCAAGCCGGTGGACGAGACACGTGAGTTTGCTGGCTTGGAGAAGGTCTTTCTGGTGGGCAAGGGCAGCCTGGGTCTGTCATCCTGGCTGGAGGCCACCTGGATCGTCGGAGGCAAGGTGGATGAGCAAGGCACGCGAAGCTTCACGATGGAGGAAAACAAGGCGGATGTGCCGTTTTCGTTTTCCTTCATTCCTGCCGGTGGCTGGCCGGCCGGGGAGCATGAGGTGCTGCTGCTGTTGGACGGCCAGGAAGTGGCGAAGGAGAAATTCAAGGTCAAGCTCGGCGCGCCCATGGCAGGAGCCACCAAGTTGACCCTGGACTCATCCCAGCTTTTCAAGGACGACGGGAAAGGTGAGGCGGGGCAGGAAACCGCCTTTTTCACCTCGGAGGACCGCGAACTGCACGCGCGGTGGAAACTGAAGGAGGAGGCGCTGGTCAAAGGCGTGCAGTGCGCCTGGGTGCTGGTGGAGGTGGAAGGCGAAAAGCCGCAGATCATCGCCACTGCCGACATTGAACCTAATGTGAGCGATCAGATCAGCTCCTCACTCACCATCAAAGGCGGTCTGCCGCCGGGGAAGTATCGTGTGGACCTCCTGCAGGACGGCAAGGTGCTGGACGGCAAACCTTTCACCGTGAAATGAAAGCCGGTGGGGACTATCCAGTGAGGCACATGTGAAGCCAGCAGGAGATGCGGAGGATAGACGACCAAAAGTTTCTTTCCCACCGGTGACAAAAAAGCGGAGCCCGTCCCCTCTCGGAAACAGGCTCCGCCGTGGTTTGTCCTATCAATGTTTCACCAGTCGTGGCTGCACCGACTCCGGTACCACCTCATAGGCCGCAGGTGTCATCGAGTAGCTAGCTCGTCCCCGTGACAGGCTGCGGATGGCCCCGGCATAACCAAACATCTCTGCCAGCGGCACCTCGGCCAGCACGCTGGCTTCGGTGGACTGGTGGACAATGCCGGTGATGCGGGCCCGGCGGCGGTTGAGGTCGCCAAGGATGTCACCCTGGTGCTGGTCTGCCACGTGGCATTCCACGCGCATCACAGGCTCCAGGAGAACCGGTGTGGCCGAGAGAACAGCAGCGCGCAGGGCCTCGGCGGCGGCCAGACGGAAGGCCTGGTCGTTCGAGTCCTTGGCATGGCTGGCCCCGTCGAGAATGCGCACCTGCACGTCCACCAGCGGGCTGCCCCGCAGCGGGCCGGACACAGCCGCATCCTCGATGCCACGGCGCACGGCATTGATGAACTGCGCGGGGATGGTTCCGCCGACGACAGCGTTCTCAATGACGAGGCCATGGCCGCGCTCCAGCGGCTGCACGCCCAGTTTCACCCGGGCATACATGCCGGAGCCACCGTTCTGCTTCTTCAGCAGATGGTCTGCCTCACCCAGGGTGGTGATCGTCTCACGACACGCGATCTCCGGTGCGCCAGCGACGGTTTCAAGGCCGTGCTCGCGCAGCAGTTTCTCGCGGATCACCTCCAGGTGCAGCTCTCCCATGCCGGAGATGAGACACTGGCCGGTCTCCGGGTGCGTGCGCACGCGGAAGGTCGGGTCCTCATCCCCCAGCCGGGCGAGCGCGGTGGTCAGGCGCGCCTGATCGGCGGACTTCGCCGGTTCGATGGCCATGCTGACCACAGGCTCCGGGAAGACCGGCGGCTCCAGCGCCAAGGCGTGATCCTCCAGGCACAGGGTGTCCCCCGTGCTGAAGTCTCGCAGTCCCGTGACGGCGCAGATGTCCCCGGCGGCGACGCTTTCCAGCTCATCGCGGCGGTCGGCAAAGACGCGTAGCAGCCTGCCGCAGCGCTCGGTTTTGCCGAGGCGCGGGTTAAACAGCGGCGTACCTTTTTCCAGCGTGCCGGAATAGACGCGCACATACACCAGACGACCTGCCTGGGGATGACGCACCACCTTGAAGGCAAGCGCGGCCAAAGGCGCCACGATGGGCTGGGCGCGCACCACCTCGGCAGGCGCAGGGAGGAAATCCACCACCGCATCCACCAGCGACTGCACACCCACATGCTTGTAGGCACTGCCGCCGAGCACAGGCACGAACTGGCAGGCGATGGTCTGACGACGCACCGCCGCACGTAGCACGGCTGCGCTTACGGGCTGGCCTTCGATCCACAACTGTGCGATCTCCTCATCCAGGCTCGCCAGAGCCTGAACAAGATCCGCGCGTGCCGCAGACACCTTGGCACGCCATTCGTCGGGAATGGCCTCCACGGTGAAACCTGCAGGTGCAGACGCATCCGCATGCAGCGCCACCTCGTCGATGACGTCAATCTGACCAAGCAGGTCAGACTCAGCGCCCCAAGGCAGCACCACAGGCCAGGCGGAAGCGCCCAGCTTCGTGCGCAGCTCGTCCACCACGCGGTTAAAGTCCGCGCCGAGACGGTCCATCTTGTTGATGAACGCAAGGCGCGGCACGTGATAGCGGTCGGCCTGACGCCACACGGTCTCACTCTGCGGCTGCACGCCGCCCACGCCGCAGAACACGGCTACGGCACCGTCCAGCACGCGCAGGGAGCGCTCCACCTCGGCCGTGAAGTCCACGTGGCCGGGTGTGTCGATGATGTTAAGCCGGTGCGGCTGCCCGCCAAACAGGCGCGTCAGTCCGTCCACCGGCCGCTGCGTCCAGGTACAGGGCGCGGCAGCGGAGGAGATGGTGATGCCCTTCGCCTTCTCGATGTCGGAGAAGTCAGTGGCCGTGTTGCCGTCATGCACATCCCCACAGGTGTGGATGGCACCGGAGCGGAACAGAATGCGTTCGGTCAGCGTGGTTTTGCCAGCATCAATATGGGCCGCGATGCCAATGTTGCGGATGCGGCCAGGATCATTCAGCAGAAGTTTCATAAGTCAGATCTTTGAAGGAACATGCTGCTCCCCAGGCTAAACATGAAAAGGCCCTGATTGCGGCGGCGGCATTCAGGGCTCCCGGGGATAGCAGCAAAATCTGACTGGTGTCCTCTATGACAACGTCATCCCGAACCCTGGCCGTAGCCGGGCTGCTTGAATTAAGATGAGGACGCGTGGAATCATAAGACGCAATGCAGAGTTAGCATGAGAGTTACAAATGTCAATGGACGGCCACAAAAGGTCTTTTCATTCACGCGAGGTTTTGCGTATCTTTTTGCCATGACAAACGTGCGTCCCTCCTGGCTGTCTTTTGCGCTCTCCTTGTGTCTGACCTCCCTTGTGAAGGCTGAGGTGGACACGCCGGAGATGAGCGAGGCACGCGCCATGGGCATCCACGTGGTGCATTTGATGCAGGACAATCTGAAATCGCGCCCGGCGGAGGTCTATCCCGGTATCCACGCCTGGATGGGTGGGGAGGGCGCTGTTTTCCAGGCTCTGGACAAAGACAAGCCGGATGACTCATGGCGCAAGCTGGACAGTGGCAAGCTGGTGACTGGCAGCGCCAACTTCTGGCAGATGTGCTACGAGGTCGTTCCCGGTGATCCAGGCCTTTTCATGCTTCACGCGGCCTCCCTGTTGGCGGCAGGAGATCCCGACCGCGCGCAGGCCATCCTGCGGCTGGTCTTGCACCGAGGAGACTTGGATGAAAACACCAGCCGGATACTCATTAGCATCATGAAGAGCTGTGGTGCGTTCATGAAACCGTCGCATGCCTTGGTGAGCAAGGGCATCCCCCTGCATGACAAGGGTGACTTCGCAGGCGCCATGGAGCAATACGCCGCCGCGCTGCGGCTGTGGCCACGAAACGGCTGGGCGGCCTATGAACGCGGCACCACCTTTCTGATCCAGGACAAAGGGGAAGGTACGGAGCGCGTGAAGAAGGCCTTTGCCCAGGCGCGTGAGCTGCAGCCCTTCCAGTTCCGCGCATGGCAGGGCCGGCCAGCTGAGATACCAGGCATGATGGAGATGCTCACCGAGGCCTCCGAACTGTGGGAGGCCTCGCTTAAAGACATCCAGCATGTGATGAAGCCGGAGGAGTTGCTCAAGTTCTCCGAGATTCTGCAATTGGCGGAGGTGGATGACTTGGCGCTGGTGGTGCGGCAGGTTTGCATCGTGCGGCGTGGCCGCTACATGCCGGAGGATCATCCCTTCATTTCCAAATCGCTCCGCCGCCTCGTACCCGGTCCGCAGGCGGAAACCACCATCGCCAAGCTAGGCGGGGCGGACCTCCGCCTGACTCAGATTTTCCAGGCTGAGGTGCTTTAACTTTCTGGACCAGGGACAATCGGAAACCCAAGATACCAGAAATCATGAGCAAGAAAGCTTATCAGCGC
>CAZPSQ010000259.1:0-8466 GCA_964588755.1 uncultured Prosthecobacter sp.
CGCCGCGCGCAGCACCTCCACGGAGCCGCTTTTCTGCGCGTAGTTGCACTCGATGCGCAGGCGGATCTCCCCGTCCGTGTCTTCGGAGAGGAGAATGTCCCCCTCCTCCAGCAGCGCGGGGTTGTTCGAGACCAGGTAGGTGTTCCGGCTGCCGGGCAGGCGGAACTGGCCGCCGAACTCCTGGGCGCGCCGGCGCAGGTCCCGCAGGGAGATTTCCATTTCCCCCTGGGCGATGATGCTGTCCTCCAGGGACGCCTCAATGACCGCGCCCTCGACGAGGGGCTGGCCGTTCAGCGTGGCGCGCGTGCTGCGCAGGGCCTCCACCTTCACCGCCAGGCCGAAGCTGACCCGCAGGTTCGTGCCGCGCACGCGCTGGGGTGAGATCTCCGCGTCTCCGGCAGCGGTGAGGGTGAGGTAAAGCTGGGTCCCCGTCAGCGTCTTCTTCGCGTTGAAGTAGGAGATGAGGTCGGCGTAGTCCAGCGTCACGTCCTCCAGCACCAGGCGCTCCCCGGGGTAGAGGCGGGAAAACTCGCCCGGCGGCTGGCGGCGGCTGCGCACCAGGATGTTCACGCTGCCTGTGTTCTTCAGCAGGACCAGCCCCTCAAAGCGGAAGGCCAGCACGGAGCAGTTCTCCGAAAGGGAGCGCAGCAGCACGTCCCCCGGCGGCTGGGAGGCGATGCGCAGCATCTCCAGCGGCTGCCCGCCCTTGGTGCTGAAGTCTTCCTCCTCCTGCGGGCGGTCCCCGGCATTGAGCTGATACACGATGTCGATGGCCTGGGCGGCGATGCCCAGGTTCGTCATGAAAAGGTAGAACTCGACCATCTGCCGCTGGTTCGAGAGGGAGCGGGAGATCAGCAGATAAAGCTGCACGCCGAGCAGGATCTTCTGCTCCATGGTCAGGCTGCGGCTCAGCTCCTTGGCGCGCAGGTTCAGGTCCTGCGGCGTTTGCAGCGCCTCAAAGTAGCGGCGGCGCAGGTCGGCATAAATCGCCTCCGGATAGTCGTAGCGCAGGTAGCCCAGGCTGGAGTCGATTTCCGCCTCATCCACGATGCCGTCCAGCTTGCTGAAGCCGGCAAAGACCTCGATCAGCACGGGCAGCATCTGGTTGCCGCCGGTGGCCAGCTTGTCCTGCTGCGCGCCCCCCCGCCCCAGCGCCTGCCGCCAGGAGGAGAGCTGGCTGAGCGGCGCTCCCGCCGGCCACCGGCTCCGCAGCCGCTGAAGCCATCCGCCCGCGCGGGCGGGCTTCACCGGGGGGGTGTCAGGCTCGGGGCTGTCGGCGGAAACCATGAATCAAAACAGGAGGCAGGGCGCGGCGTCACGGTGCCGCGCCAGACCATGGCCGCAACCAGGCACTGTGGCAAACGAACAGTGTCACCAGGCGGTCCACCCGCCATCGACGGTGAGGTTTTGCCCGGTGACGTAGCTGGCGGCCTCGCTGGCCAGGAAGACCAGCGCGCCCTTCAGCTCGTGCGGCTGACCCATGCGGCCCATGGGGCATTTTTCCTTCAGCCGGGCGACCATCTCCGGGTTCACCTTGTCCGAGGGGAAAGGGCCGGGGCTCAGGCAGTTCACCCGCACCCCGTCCTGCGCCCAATACACCGCCAGGTGGCGCGTCATGTGGATGATGCCGCCCTTCAGCGCGTGGTAGGACACCGGGCTGGCCGGGACCAGACCCGCGTAGGCATCCGGGTAGGAGCCCACCTGGCCATACATGGAGCCGATCATGACCACGCTGCCGGCTACCTGGCGGGAAACGACGTGATCCCGCAGGCAGCGCGCCAGCAGGAACCAGCCGGTGGCATTCGCCAGCACCGCATTGAACGCGGCGGCATCGACGGTGGTGAGATCCGCAGCATTGCCGGCGTGGCCGTTGTTCACCAGGATGTCGATCTTTCCCGCCTGCGCCACCGCTTCCGCAAAGCCGCTGGTGATAGAGCCTTCATCGAGCTGGTCGAGCGCCACCCCGAGATGGCGCTGCCCCTCACGCACGGGCAAAATGGCGGCAGCCTCGCGGGCGCGCGCTAGCTCACGGCTGGCCACCACTACCTGCGCCCCCGCCTCCGCCAGCGCGGCGGTCATGGCGCTGCCCAGCCAGCCGGAGCCGCCGGTGATGAGCGCCGTTTTTCCTGTGAGATCAAAGAGCTGCTGAACAGTGGGCGATGTCATAGGGGGAAATCAGGAGGGGGTGATCCAGCGGCCCGTTTTGAGGGACTCCAGCGTGGCCAGGGTGGTCTTCAGCGTGGTGATGCCGTCCGCCAGCGGGCACAGCGCGGGCGCCCCATGCTCCAGGTGGTCCAGGTAGGCCTCCGCCTGCAGCCGGTAAAAATCGTCGCGCTCATGGGTGAAGGCCGCCTCCACCGTCCACTCGCCGCCGTTCTCCAGCGCGGACAGCCAGCGGTGCCCCTTCATTTCCCAACGCACGGAGCCCCGCTCACAGTGCACCGTGAGCACAAACTCATTCACCGGCTGGTGCTGGTTCGCCGTGAAGGAGCCCATGACACGGCCGTGGCGGGTGAGAAAATTCACCGTGTCCTCCACCGTCACCCCCTCCAGCACCGCGTGCGCCGCATCCGCCACGATGCGGTCCGTGGGCCCCACGATCCACTCCACCGCATTCACATGGTGCGGCAGCATGTCCTGGATGGCCCCGCCGCCCATCGCCGGGTCCGCATAGTAGATCTCCCGGTAGGCCGGGCGGTAAAAGGGGAAGTGCTGGCCGGACTGCACCTGCACCTGCACCGGCGCGCCAAAGCGCCCGGACCGCAGCGCCTCCCGCATCTGCCGCAGCGCCGGCAGCGCGCGGTATACAAACGCCACCGCCGCGCGCACCCCCTTCTCCGCCACCACCGCCTGCAGTTCGTCGATGCGGTCCCGGCTCAGGCTCAGCGGCTTCTCGATGAAAAGATCCACACCGCGTGAGGCCAGCTCAATGGCCGCCGGCACGTGAAAGGGCGCCGGAGAGGCCACCAGCGCGGCGGTGATGTTTTCCTGATCCAGCGCCTCTTGCCAGTCGGCGTAACCCTTGACCCCATAACGCGCCGCCACCTCCTCACGGCGTGTCGCCAGCGGCTCGCAAAACGACACCTCACAGCGCCCGGTAGCCTGAAAGCAGCGCAGGTGGCGCTCGCCGATGGAGCCGACACCGAGGATCAAAAGATGGGGACGTGAAGCAGGCATGGGATGAAGTGCGTTCTTCCCATAACGCAGCTTTGCTGTTAGCACTAGCGCCCCACTGCAATGAATCCCAGCACCCCACCCCTGTCCGGCGTCCTGCCGGTGTTCCAGACCCCGTTTCATCAGGACGAAAGCATCGACTACGACACCCTGGACCGGGAGCTGGCCTGGCTGGCGGACCAGGGCGCGGACGGCGTGGTCATGGCCATGGTCTCAGAGGTGCTGCGGCTGTCCGGCCCTGAGCGGGAACGCATGGCCCGGCATGTCTGCACCGCGCACGCCGGCCGGGGCGCAGTCGTCATCAGCGTCGGCGCGGAGTCCAGCCACACCGCCGAGGCCTTCGCACGCCAGGCGGAGGAATGCGGCGCCACCGGGCTCATGGCCATCCCCCCCGTAGCCACCCGCCTGGGGGAGGAGGCCGTGCGGGAGTACTATGAGCGCATCGTGCAGTCGGTCAGCATCCCCGTCATCGTGCAGGACGCCAGCGGCTACCTGGGCCAGCCGCTTTCGATCGGGCTGCAAGCGCGGCTTCTAGACACCTTTGGCCCCGAGCGGGTGCAGTTCAAACCCGAGGCCTCCCCCATCGGCCAACGCCTGTCGGAGTTGCGGGACGCCACCGGCGGCAAAGCGCGCGTGTTTGAAGGCACGGGCGGCATCGCCCTGGTGGACTCCTATCAGCGCGGCGTCGTCGGCACCATGCCCGGCGCGGACCTCATCACCGCCCTGGTGCCCCTGTGGCGCGCCTTGACCCGTGGCGACATGGCGCACGCGCGCCGCATTCACGGCCCCCTCAGCAGCCTCATCACCCTGCAAAACAGCCTCGACAGCTTCCTCGCCGTGGAGAAGCACCTGCTCGTCCGCCAGGGCATCTTCAAAAACGAAATCGTCCGCGGCCCCCGCGGCTTCACCCTCGACCCCGAGACCCGCGCGGAAGTGGACCGCCTGTTTGATTTGCTGATGGACGTGGTGGCTCAGAACTCATGACCAAGCACAAGTTAAAAGAGGTTAATCACAAACTTTATTCAAGCATTGAGGCCGCCGTAATCCTTTCAACTTTTCGCGATGCGAAGCGTCATAGGAATCGGGTATCAGAGCACCTCCCTGAAATAAAACGCGCCATGACCCTCTGCATGCGACGCCTCCACGCGGTGCTCGTAACCCAAGCATTGCGGTTCCATTGAAAACAGGCCGCTTGGACTTGGTGGATTCAGGGTCGCAGACACGTGTTATCTGTGAACATACCACATGACAGGACTGCCGTGCCAACAACTTCAGATAGCGTGCCCGAGGATGCGAATAGCCATTGGTGGTTCCAACTGAGATGAAGGCGCGGGCAGGTGATATGGCCTTTACATGCTGCACTGATTCCGGTTTCTTTTTGTAGCCTTCCGGCGCTCCATGATGTGGCCCTGTCATCACCACAGGGTTCCTGCCACCCGCCTTGCCGGCCAATGTGGCCAGAGGCATGTCTCCAGGCCAGATGGCCAGCCATTGGCCCTGCTGTTTGAGCACCAGCATTGCGGATGAGGCATTCGGATTCGCGGCCATGACCGATTCTGAAAAACTAGGATGCTCCACGGACAGTTCAGTGAGCCCATCACCACTACGCCAGAGAACGACACCTGTGCGAAGTTCTTCAATCTTATAATGTCCCTTGCTCTCGCCTTCATAAGCACAGCGAAACAACTTTTGAAAAACAGGGTCTCTAACCGGACGATCCCTTAGCATGTGGATACCGCCTATCCGGACGCTATGATCCCTCACCAGGGCACACAACGCACCGGCATGATCCGCGTCATTGTGTGTGAGCACGATAGCCCGGATCACGCGTGGACGATCCGCCAACCAATCCACCAAAGGCGAACCGCGCAGACCGGTATCCACAAGGATGACGCTCCCATCATTGAAATGAATGACGCTGGCATCGCCCTGGCCTACATCCCAAAAATCAATCTGGGTTAGGAAGGGGCTGTTCATGCATCTGTGTTTGGCAGTAGAGTCAGACGCTCCAATAAGTTGACCTGCCCCTCGCGGTCCATCTTCACATATGCCCCGAAGTAGTCGCCCTCTTGAAGGATGCGCAAGGCGCGGGCCGCTTCAGGCTTGAGGTTTTCCACTGCTCCATCGTGCCACTCCACACGGCACTTGGGCTGGTGCCGTATCAATTTCCCTTCCATGTATTGAGGGGCGGCACGGTCTGCACAAAAAGCGGCGTAGTCCACTCGCTCCACGATGGACATCCAATCGGTCTCATCCTGCTCACTGAGGCGACCCGCTTCGGCTTTGCTAAAGAGCTCTAGAAAGCGGCGCGCCATGAGTTTGTCGATGTGGTCTACATCCTGAGGTTGCACACGAATACCCCACCCTAAAACTTCACAATCACGTTGAACATGATCTACAGCCACAACAGAGTCATCATACAGATGGAGTAGTAAGCGCCCGCCTTCGAGCGGCAATATGCGACGCCGATAAGTGAACTCCGTGCGTGTCCGCTGAGGCGGCTCAAAGAAAGCCCTCAACTCAGTGGGCTGCCGCCGCACGGACACCTCCGCAGAGGTGTCTGTGTCCACAGTTGTGGTCGTGCTGGCCAAGTAGCTCATGGTTTGACGGGGCGAAAACTCTGTCGTGCTTCTTGCGTGAAAAGCACCTCAAATCTTTCAATAATACGTTTGTGACACGTCTCGAGTGTCTGTGCAAGCTCTTCTACGGAGGGGGACTTCTGGTCCTCCCATGCATGCTGAATACGTAAATCCAGGCTCAGATCTGGACGATCTTCGGAGCGATCATGAAGCCGGACTTCCAGTCTGGCCCCCGGAGGATCAGGCAGCACGACAGTCGCCCGGCAATCCAATGGAGGCACCAGCATCTCATGCTCTCCAGGGATTTTGGTAAAGACCGTCAGCACTTTATCCACCTCTAACGATCCGTTGTCTTGCGTGAACTCTGGGATGGTATGTCGGTTTAGACGGTTGATGTAAAACAGCTGGATTTTATGAATGGTCTTCACCTCAAAGTGTCTTATCCAAAGGGGGAACCAATGCTGAAACTCTTTCTGCAAATGGCTGAAGCGACGCGGTGATCCGGGCTCCGAATGCATGTTCATAGTGAAATGTCCAGCTGGGCAGCGGATGCTCCAGTCAAACCCTTCCTTGGCCGTCTTTCTGGAAAAGCGAGGCGTGATCTTCAGTTCGGGCTGAATGTCATTTAGCAGGGGAATGCCCTCCACCTCCTGCACCTGCAACGTCCATTCCTTCAGCGGTTCATAGACTGGATAAGCAGGCTGGACCAGGGTACGCCACTCCTCGAAACGGCTCTCATGCTTTTCCTGGGTGATGTCCGCCCAGACACTAACTACTCTTTCCACCACAGGAGGGTGCTCATAGTCAGGTAACAGAGCGATTTGGTGATCAGTCATTGGTATTGGGCTAATTCACTTCGGACTAGGAGGGGCCTTCCGCTGGGACGCATTTCTCGGGGACCATGTCACTATTGTTGGCAAAACTCGACTGCGCTGAGGAGGATTTTATACTTCACCCGAAGCAAGAAGCAAGAAAGCAAGAAAGCAAGAAAGCAAGAAGCAAGGTATCCAATTCTCGACAATCGCTGACGGTCGTCGGGGGATGTGCAGTGGCGGGTGCCCAGAGGAACAGACACTTTGCGCCCGCTTTCGAGGGTGTGTGAACCCTGAGTCCGGGGACGGGCTCACGTTGCCCAGAGTTCCTCTAAAAACACCTGCCAAGGAAGGATCTCGATTTGATCTTCGGTTAACCGGGCTCGCTGCTCGCGGCTGATCAGGATGCAGCGTGACTCGGGGTGTTCCTGTTTCCACGCCCGCAGGCCCTTCAGATGTTGCGTGCTGATCGTGGCTGAAGACTTCACTTCGACGGCCGTTGCGCCATCGTCCAAAATGAAGTCCACTTCGAGCCCGGAAGCCGTGCGCTAATGAGAGGGGTTCGCTTTTACGACTTTGGAGAGAAGGTGCTTAAACATGACTGTGTGCAGCAATATTACACACTGTCATTACAATGTGCAGTAAAATTGCATTGTGTCATCGAATTCCCAGATGAAAGCAGACGGCCTATTTGGCAGCGGTTGTCTGCTTGGGATAGCGGGTGACTTTGATGTCGTTCTTCTGCGGGGCGCCGGGGGTGCTGCGGCCGGCGCGGATGAGTTTTTCGAAGGCGGCCTGCATGGCTTTGACACGCTCGGGATGCAGCGGGGCGATGTTCATGGTCTCGCCGAGGTCTTCCTCGAGGTTGTAGAGCTCCGGCTCGGCATGGGGGATGTATTTCCACGGTCCATCACGAAAGCTCGGCGTGCCGCCACAGGCGGTGTTCACGGCGTTGGTGCGGATGGGGCGGTCCTCGCCCTTCAGCAGCGGCATGAGGCTGAAGCTGTCCTCACCCGCATTCTCCGGCAGGGGCACGCCGAGGATTTCCGCCAGGGTGGCGAGGGTGTCGGCCTGGTGCACGATTTGTGCGCACACGCTGCCCGGCTTGACCACGCCGGGCCATTTCACAACAAAGGGCACGCGGTGGCCGCCTTCGTAAACGGACGACTTGTAGTCGCGCAGCGGGCCGCTGGGGAAGTGGCCCTGCTTTTCCATCTCTTTTACGCCGATGTAGGACGCGCAGCCGTTATCGCTGGTGAAGAGCACGAAGGTGTCGTCCTCGACTCCCGCGTTTTTCAGCGCCGCGAGCACGCGCCCGACCACCGCGTCCGTCTCCATGACCAGATCCGCGTAATCGCTGCTGAGGCCGCTCTTGCCCTTCCACTCGGCATTCACCGCCAGCGGTGTGTGTGGGGAGGTGAGCGGCAGGTAGAGCAGGAAGGGCTTCTTCGCCTCCGCCCGGGTCTGGATGTACTTTTCGGCGCGAGCTGCCAGCGAGGGCAAAATGCCCTCCAACTGCCAGTCCGGCAGCGCCGGGCCTTGGATGCTGGCTTGATGCCTCACCAGCTTCGACGCGGGCAGCAGCTCGCTCGGGATGCCGACCGTGCGGTCGTTTTCGATGAAGCAATACGGCGGCCAGTTCGGCACATCGGTGCCGAAATACTCGTCAAAGCCGCGCTCCGTCGGTCCGCCGGAGATGCGTTGGGAAAAAACGGCCTTCCATGTCTCGCGATGCGCGTCTGTGACCGTCGTCGTGACCTGCCCACCCCCGCCCGCCTTGCCGCCGAAGCCGGTGAAGTGCGCCTTTTGCTCCGGGGTGATCGGCCAGTCACTGCCGAGATGCCATTTGCCGATGCAGGCCGTGTGGTAGCCCTGCTGCTGCGCCAGCTTGCCGATCGTCA
>CAZPSQ010000260.1:0-8429 GCA_964588755.1 uncultured Prosthecobacter sp.
TCCACGCGGCATTTCATGCGCGAGCTGAACCGCCTCGGACTGACCAGCGTCATTGACGCCGGCGGCGGCTTCCAGAACTACCCGGACGACTACGCCATCATCGACCAGCTCCATCAGCGCGGGGAGCTCACCCTGCGCATCGCCTACAACCTCTTCACCCAGAAACCGAAAGAGGAAAAAGCCGACTTTGCCCGCTGGATGAAAATGACCTCCCCCGGCAAAGGGGATGACTTCTACCGCTGCAACGGCGCGGGTGAGATGCTGGTCTTCTCCGCCTCAGACTTTGAGGACTTCCTTGAACCCCGCCCTGGTCTTCCCGACGCCCTTGAGGGAGAGCTCCACGAAGTCGTCACCCTGCTGGCGGCCAACAAGTGGCCCTTCCGCCTCCACGCCACCTATGACGAGAGCATCACGCGCTTCCTCAATGTGTTCGAGCAGGTGAACCGCGAGACGCCCTTCGATGGCATTCACTGGTTCTTTGATCATTGCGAGACCATTTCAGACCGCAATCTGGAGCGCGTGAAGGCCCTCGGCGGCGGCATCGCGGTGCAGCATCGCATGGCGTTTCAGGGCGAATACTTCGTGGATCGATACGGGGCGCAAGCCGCCGAACGTACTCCGCCTCTGCGCCGCATGCTGGAGATGGGGCTGCCCGTCGGCGCGGGCTCCGACGCCACCCGTGTCGCCAACTACAATCCCTGGGTCGCGCTTTACTGGCTTACCACCGGCCGCACGGTGGGCGGTCTTTCCCTGTATCCCGACAAAAACGTTCTCAGCCGTGAGGAAGCGCTGCGCCTCTACACCGAAGGCGGGACCTGGTTCTCCTCGGAGACCGGCAAAAAGGGCGCCCTGGCCCCCGGCCAGCTCGCCGATCTGGCGGTGCTGAGCGACGACTATTTCCACGTCTCTGACGAAGCCATCAAATCCATCGAGTCCGTCCTCACCATCGTGGATGGCAAAATTGTCCACGCCGTGGGCGGGTTCAGCTCGCACGCCCCTCCCGCCATTCCCATCCTGCCCGAGTGGTCGCCCATCGGGAAATTCGGTGGTTATGGCGCTCCATTGGACGTGAAAAAGTGTGCCAAACACGGTGTGCCCATGCCTCTCCCCTCAAGGCAGCATCGCCACATCGAATTCCCAGCTCCCGCAAATCCTTTCGCCGGATTCTGGGGCGGCGGCTGCGATTGCTTCGCGTTTTGAACCTCTCAAACCCTCTTTTGCATGCAAATCGGAATCGACAGCTTTGTGGCCACCGCGCCAGACCCGGTGACGGGCAAACTCCTGACCACGGAAGAACGCCTGGCGAACCTCATTGAGGAGATTGAAACTGCCGATCGCGTGGGGGTCGATGTGTTCGGCATCGGCGAGCACCATCGGGCGGACTTTGCCGACTCCGCGCCAGCGGTGCTGCTGGCGGCGGCGGCGCGCACCACGAAGCGCATTCGTCTGGCCAGCGCCGTCACGGTGCTCAGCGCGGCGGACCCGGTGCGGGTGTTTCAGGAGTTTGCCACGCTGGATCTTCTTTCCGGCGGGCGTGCCGAGATCGTCGCCGGGCGCGGCTCGTTCACGGAGGCCTTCCCGCTCTTTGGCTATGCGTTGAACGACTATGACTCCCTTTTCGCGGAGAAGCTGGCGCTGCTCCTGCGCATCCGTGAAAATGAGGTCGTCACCTGGTCCGGCAAACACCGTGCTCCCCTGCGGGAGCAGCCCATCTTTCCCCGGCCGGTCCAGAGTCCGCTGCCCGTATGGGTGGGCGTCGGGGGGACGCCGCAGTCCTTTGTGCGCGCGGGCACGCTGGGCCTGCCGCTCATGGTGGCCATCATCGGCGGCCAGCCGCACCGTTTCCGCCCTTTGGTGGACCTCTACCGCCAGGCCGGAGCACAGGCAGGGCATGCGCCGGAAAAGCTGAAGGTGGGCGTCCACATGCTGGGGAATGTGGCTGACACGGACCAGCGCGCGGCGGACGATTTTTTCCCTGGCTACAAACGATCCTTCGACAAAATCGGCGAGGAGCGGGGATGGCCGCCGGTGACACGCTCCCATTTCGAAACGCTGCGTCAGCCTGGCGGCTCGATGATCTCCGGCTCTCCCGCCACCGTGGCAAAGAAGATCCTCGAAGTGGGCGTCGCGCTGGGCGGCCTGGACCGCCTCACCCTGCAAATGAGCATCGCCTCGCTCTCGCATGAGACCGAGCTGCGCTCCGTCGAGCTGCTGGGCCGGGAAGTCATCCCGCTGGTGCGGGAGCGGCTGAATGGTGGTGGTGGCGGCAAAGCCTGACCAAGCTGAATCCGCCCCATGCCAGCCGCCTCCCCGCCTCCGAAAAACAGCGCTTGGTCCGTCCTGAACAACCGGACCTTCCGCGCTTTGTGGATCGCCAATGTTGCCTCCGGCATCGGCTCCGTCATGCATGACACGGCGGCGGTGTGGACCATGGCCACCATCACCACCTCCGCCACGCTGGTCACGCTGATGCAGACCATCTCCAGCCTGCCGCTGTTTCTGCTGGCGCTGCCGGCCGGGGCGCTGGCGGACATTGTGGACCGGCGCAAAGTCATCATCGCGGCGCAGGTCGCCGCGCTTGTCGTCACGGGGATGCTAGTGGTTGGCTCCTGGACGGGTCGGCTGTCTCCGGCGGTGCTGCTGGGGGCCACCTTCCTGCTTGGCATCACCGTGGCCTTCACCACGCCCACATGGCAGGCGCTGCTGGCGGAGATCGTCAGCAAGGATGAGCTCACCGGCGCGCTCACGCTCGGCAGCATCGGCGTGAACATTTCCCGCGCCATCGGTCCCATCGTGGCGGGGGCGCTGCTGGCCGCCTCCGGGCCCACGGCCGCCTTCCTGCTCAATGGCGTGTCCTTTCTGGGCATCATCATCGTCCTGGCAAGGTGGAAGCGCCCTCCGCGCATGACCGGCGCCCATTCAGAGCGCATGCTTGGGGCCATCATCACCTCCCTGCGTTTCACCCGGTACTCGCCGGTCATTCAGGCGGTGCTGGTGCGGAACGGGCTGTTTGCCTTCTTCGCCATCGCGCCCGTGGCCTTGCTGCCGCTGATTGTGCGTGGCAAGCATCTGGCCGCCGCCGATTTTGGCATGTTCATGAGCGCCTACGGCATTGGCGGCATCCTGGCCGCTTTCTGCCTGCTGCCGAGGCTGCGCGCGAGATGTTCTGCGGACGGCATTCTTGCAGGGGCCACGCTGCTGTTTGCCGCCCTTGCCGCCTTGCTCAGCTTCCTGGACCACAGGATGGGCATGGCTGCCGTGCTGTTCGTCGCCGGGGCGGCCTGGCTGGTGAGCATGTCCACCCTGGCCGTGGCGGCGCAAAATGCCTTCCCCAACTGGGTGCGCGCCCGCAGCTCCGCCATCCATCTCCTGGTCGTCCAGGGCGCGCTGGCCGTCGGCGCGCTGGCCTGGGGGCAGATCACGTCCCATTTCGATCCCAACCTGGCGCTGCGCGTGGCCGCTGGCGGGCTGCTCTTGACGCTGGTGCTGGCCAGGGGCTTTGCCATTCAGCCGGCCATGCAGCTCGACCTGATGCCCTCGGATCATTGGGCGGAGCACCACCTGGCCTTCGAGCCGGGGGACGATGACGGCCCGGTGGTCATCTCCCTCAAATACCTGGTGAAAGAAGCGGACATCCCCGCCTTCACCGCCGCCACCGCCAGGCTCCGCACGGTGCGGCTGCGGGATGGCGCGTTTTTCTGGGCCTTGAGCCAGGACCTCGAGGAGCCTGCGGTGTTCCGCGAGACCTTCCACGTCGGCTCCTGGGGTGAGCACCTGCGCCAGCATGACCGCGCCACTGCGGAAGACCGGGCCACAGAGGAGGCCGTGCTGGCCTTCCATGCCGGAGGCGACAGGCCGAAGGCCTCCCACCGCCTGATGAAAAATGTGCGGCATCTTCTGCCCCGTGGGTCATGAGGCCTCTGCCACACATCCGTGCTGTCTTCGCGCTGGCCGTGGGCGTGGTCTGCCAGGCGTTGCACGCGGAGGAACCCCGCCCGGCGCTGAAATCGCTGCGCTACGACGAAGACTATGTCTTTCTGCGGGACCCCGCCTTGCGGACGGATCTGTGGGACCCCTTGAAATATGTGCCGGTGGCCGGTGGCCGGGCCGGCCACCTCTCCCTGGGCGGAGAGGCGAGGCTGCGGTTTGAAAGCTACGCGAATGAATTCTTCAGCGCTCATTCCAACGCGGACAACGCGTATCTGATGCAGCGCTATCTCCTCCACGCCGACTATCGCCCCACTGGATGGCTGCGGTTTTTCGGGCAGTTGCAGAGCGCCTACGAAGACGGCAGGCCAGGCGGCCCCCGTGTCACGGATGAAAATGAGCTGAACATTCAGCAGATCTTCGCCGATCTGAAATGGCACGCCCACCACACGCTGCGCATCGGGCGCCAGGAGCTGTCGTTCGGCTCGGAACGCCTCGTCAGCGTGCGCGAGGGCACGAACAACCGGCGGACCTTCGACGCCGTGCGGTGGATCTACCGGAGGGACGGCCTGAGCGCAGACGCGTTCTTCGGCAGCCCGGTCGAGGTGGACCGCGGCGTGCTCGACGACCAGAACATCAACGACCTGTGGTTCTGGGGAGTCTACACGACGATGCCGGCTCCTGTGCTCAAGGGCACCAAGCTGGATCTCTACTACCTCGGTCTGAGCAATCCGCAGGCCCGCTTCGCCCAGGGAAGAGGCCGCGAGGAACGCCACTCCGTGGGGGCGCGGCTCTACGGGGAGAGCGGCTCCTGGGACTTCAACCACGAAATGCTCTACCAGTTCGGAAAATTCGATGGCGGCGACATCAATGCCTGGACGGTGGCCACCGATCATGGCTACAACTGGCCCGCTCTCCGGGGCCGGCCACGCCTCGGCCTGAAGGCGGCCATTGCCTCTGGCGACCGCGATCTGAACGACCGGAGCCTTCAGACCCTCAACCCGCTGTTTCCACGCGGCAATTATTTCACCGAAGCATCCTTGCTGGGGCCGCAGAACTTCATCGACGTTCATCCCGGACTGCGGCTGCATCCCGCTGAACGATGGACGGTGGATGTCGGCTGCGACTTCTACTGGCGGCAGAGCAAAGATGACGGGATCTACAACCCCGGCGGCCCGGTCATTTACCAGGGCAACACCGCCTACGCCCGCTTTGTGGGCACCGATTTCTCGCTGACCCTGGCATGGCAGGCCTCCAGAAACCTCAGCATCTCCGCCGGCTACTCCCACTTCTTCGCCGGACCCTTCATCCGGCAGAACGGCGGGAGGGATGTGGACTTCGGGATGCTTTCGGTGACCTATAAATTCTGAGCCAGTGCCATTCCAGGAATGGGCTGCAGGGCGCTCCAGTCAGGCCACGTTTTGGACTGCACATGCAATTGTGTTTGAATCCAGTGCCGGATGAGTTAGCATGCTTTTACCACCCCGCGCTGTGGACGACCTCGGCGTTTGATCATTCATCAGGGACGACCCTGGCAAAATGGAGGTCAAAACGTAAATTGTATGGTCGCTTGGATTTTATTGTTCATCGCTGGGCTGTTTGAAATCGCCTGGGCGGTGGGGCTGAAATACACGGATGGCTTCACACGGCCGGTGGCCACAGCGGGCACGCTGGCGGCGTTGGCGGTCAGCATCGTCTTGCTGGGGCTTGCATCGAAGTCGCTGCCTATCGGTACCGCGTATGCGGTGTGGACGGGCATCGGCGCGGTTGGCACAGTGCTCTGCGGTATCTGGCTCTTTGGCGACTCCGCAGCCCCCCTGCGGCTGGTGTGCCTGGGCTTGATCATGGCTGGAATTCTGGGGCTGAAAGCATCGGCGTCTGTCTAGCAGACTGCGGCCAGTGGTGGCCGCAGTGCCCTGTGCTTCATGGGTGAAACCCGGCGTGATGCAGGAGCTTTGCCTGCATCACGAAAGTTGCGTTTTAGCGTCACTTCTTCTTCAGAATCACATCGCCCAGGCTGAACATCGGGCCGTAGATGGCGTAGATGAGGAAGCCCACAAGGACGCCGAGAATGAGCATCGTCAGAGGCTCGATCATCTTGTCCAGGGACGCGGCCAGGTTGTCCAGCTCCTCCTCGTAGTCATCGGCGATCTCGGCCAGCATCTCAGTCCCGGAGCCGGTTTCGGAGGCCAGCTCGATGAGGCCGCACAGATTGCGCGCGTCAGGACCCAGCCAATGGGCCTCCATGAGGAAGGCCTCATGCAGTGTGCGGCCCACGGTGATGTGCTCTCGCAGGCGGATGAAGAGTTCCTTGTAATGGTAGTGCCAGGAGGCCTGCGCCGTGATGTCAAGCGCGCTGGTGAGGCGCACATTCGACTCGGTGAGCATCGACAGTGTGCGGAAGCCGGTGGCCGCCGCAGACTTGCGCACGATGACGCCGATGGCAGGCAGCTTCAGGAACAAGTCCTGCACCGGCCGCATCGAGCTTATTTTCCCCCAGTTGGAGAAGAAGAAATACAGGCCGATGAAAGGCGCGACCGCCATGTAGGGCTTGTGCAGAAACAAGTCGGAAAGGGCGATGAGAGCCTTCGTTCCCAGTGGCAGGTCGGTCTTGAAGGCGGCGAAGAGCTTCGCCATGGCAGGCACCAGCGTAAAGCTCATGACAATCACGACAATCACGCCCAGAACAATCACCACTGCAGGATAGATCAGGCCGCCCTTGAGCTTCTTGATGACCTTGGAGGACTTCTTCTGCGACACGGCAATGCGCTTGCACACACGCGCGAGCTGGCCCGCCTCCTCACCGGCGATGATGAGGGAGAGCATGTCATCTGGGAAGAGCTTCGGGAACTTGGAGACAGCGTCGCTGAATTTGTCGCCTGTGGAGATGGCGTGGATGAGCTCGGCGATCATGCCCTTGTACACCGCTGATTTAACGCGGTTGGTCTGCAGCAGCAGGCTCTTCGTCAGGGAGATGTTGCGTTCAAGGCAGCGCGCCAGACCGGAGAAGAACGCGGCGCTGTCCTCCGTGTCTGGCTTGGGGCTTGTCAGGCGGTGCAGCGATTCGTCCACCCCGGTGATCGTGCTGATCATCGTGGTCTCATTGGGCGCCACACCGGCTCCCACAAGGGCCTTTTCATCCGTGTCGGTGTCCACCAGCGCCTCGCTGGACTTGCCGGAGTGAACATTGGTGATTTTGACTTTCTTGAGCATGGGAGGGAAGGGGAGGAGGCTTTCCGTGGGCGGGATTTTGGACTCAGCGCTCAGCGGCAGGAGAGGGGCGTAGCTCGATGGCGAGGCGAGGACGGTGGGCGGTGATGGTGAAAGATGCGCCGGCCTCTTCGACCGTTGGATTCTGGCTTGCGTTGACCACGGTGGTGCAGCGGGCGGTTTCCATGGCGAAACTGCCCAGGTTGGACGGCACATTGGTGATGCCTGTCTGCACCAGTGCCGGTGTTCCTTGAAGCACCTGCTGAAGCACCGCGTTCTGCTCCTGCGCAGGCATCAGGGCGGTGACCTGCACTGGCGAGAGACCGAGCTGCCACAAACGCACCATGCACTCCTGGTAGTTACGCGTCACCGCCACTCGGGTTGCCATTTCCTCCTGGAGCATGAGTGTGGCCGAGAGCGACACCATGGCCGTGGCACCCATGGACACAATCGCAGCGGCGGCGAGTACCTCGATGAGGGTGTAGGCGGCGCGCGCCCTGCGGGCGGTTGGCGGTTGTTTGCGGTTGTTGGCAATCGTTTGTGGTTGTTTGCCAAACCACTGCAAACCATTGCAAACCATTGCCAACAACGGCAAATTTCTTCTGGTGTTCGGCAGCGTCATGGCGGAGCAACAGGTAAGAAGTAGGACTCCAGCCACGCGTCACGGGGCAGGAAGGTGGCGAAGGCTGGGCCGGTGTTGGTGGAGGCGGGCACGCTGCTGTCATTGTCACCGCTGAAGATGAGGCGTCCTGCGTTTGTGCCGCCGGCGGCGCGGCGTTTGATCGTCCAGTTGGTCATCACGCCGCCGATCCAGCGGACGCTTTGCGTCAGCGTCGTGGGCATGTTGAACATGATGCTCTGGTATTCATTCACCAGCACACAGCGCCAGCGGAACTGCGTTCCGGCGATGGGGTTGTTCACCCAGGAAAACTCGACGGCGCGGCCGTTGTCATCCTGGAAGGCCAGCACGTGGCGGCGGTTGTTTTCACGCTCAAAACGGATGTCCCGCACCCAGCGGCCCTTGGCGCCGTTGGGCATGATGGTGATGATCACCGGCTTCATGGCGGAGGCATTGGCAAAGGCGGCCGCATTGGCCTGGCCCACGAAGATGATCTGGTCCACCACGCCATAGATGCGCATGTTTTTGAGATACTGGCTGTCCAGCTTGATGAAGAGCACGCGCAGCTTGTCATCATAGCCGGAGGGCCATCCCGGCGGCGCATAGGTGGGCGTCTTCTGCTCTGCGATCCAGTAGGCCTCCGTCGGCGAGTTGAAGACCCCGGCCACATCGA
>CAZPSQ010000261.1:0-8390 GCA_964588755.1 uncultured Prosthecobacter sp.
CGGGCGAGGTGATGAAGATCGGCTATCAGGCGGCGAAGGCATGCCGCATCGTCGTCTATGCGGTGGATGCGGGGGTGCACCAGATCACCGACTACAAGCTGCCAAACCCGCTGGAGCATCTGAACCGCCAGCGCGCGCTGGAGGTGGAGACGGAGCAGCTCATGGACCTCATCATTCCCGAGTTCTCCCTCCTCTCCCAGAACAAGGCGTATGGTGGGGATGCGGACAAGCCGCTGCGGCTGAACCTGAACCCCTTCAAGCGGCGGAAGGAGCCGCCGGTGGTGTTCTGGTCGGGGCTGGTCGAGGCCGGGCCGGAGCGGCGGGAGGCCAGCTACACGGTGCCGGATTACTTTGCCGGAAAGCTGAATGTGATGGCGGTGGCCGTGGCTGTGGATGGCGTGGGCCGCGCGGAGACCAGCAGCCTTGTGCGCGGCCCGCTGGTGCTGACGCCGAACGTGCCTTTCTTTGCCGCGCCTGGGGATGAGTTCGTCGCGTCGCTCACGGTGGCGAACAATCTGGAAGGCGCGGACGCCGCCGCGCCCATCAGCATCAGCGCGCAGGTCACGCCGCATCTGGAGGTGATCGAGTCGCCGCAGGCCGCGCTGACCCTGGCCACGGGCAGGGAGGACACGGTGCGGTTCCGTGTGCGGGTGCGGGAGGAGCTTGGCGGCGCGGAGATCAGCTTCAAGGCGGAGGCCGCAGGGCAGACTGTGCTGCGGCGTGCCACGCTGAGCGTGCGCCCGGCCGCGCCCTATCTGACGAACGTGCAGACGGGCTACTTCCGCGACAAGACGCATGACGTGAAGGTGACGCGGGAGATGTTCCCCCAGCACCGCAGGCTGACGGCCAATGTGTCCGCGCTGCCGCTGGGGCTGGCGCGCGGGCTGGAGGCCTACCTGCACCAGTACCCCTACGGCTGCTCGGAGCAGATCACCAGCCGCGCCGTCTCCCGCCTGCTGCTGGCAAAGGAGGCGGACTTTGGCTTTGATGCCGCGCAGTCCGCGCAGCAGCTGGACACCGCCTTCAATCTGCTGCGCAGCCGCCAGGACTCCAACGGCGGCTTTGGCTACTGGGGATCGGAGGCGGGCGCGGGCATGGACTACCTTTCCGTGTATGTCACCCGCTTCCTGACCGAGGCGCGGGACGCGGGGAACGCGGTGCCGTCGGCATTGCTGGAAGGCGCGCGCAACCGCATGCGGCAGATGGCACGCGGCACCACAAGGCAGCTGGATGAGGCGGCCATCCAGGCGGCGGCGATCTACCTGCTCACTCGCCAGGGGGAGAACACCTCCACCTTTGTGCTGAACCTGCGCGACAGCCTGCGGCAGCAGCACCAGGAGGCGTGGCGGAACCATCTGGTGGCGGCGTATCTGGCGGGCACGTATGCATTGCTCCAGCAGAGGCCGGAGGCGGTGGCGCTGATGCAGACTTACTGGAATGAGGTCAGGAAAGGCCGGGGCAGGGCGGCGGGCGGCTGGCATGGCGGCTACCACCTGGACCCGCAGGTGAGCCAGGCGGAGGGCTTCGCGCTGGCCTGCAGGCACTTCCCGGAGCTGGCGGGGAACTTTGGCCATGACGACCTCTCCATCATCACAGAGCCGCTGGCGCGGAACCGCTTCAACACCATCAGCGCGGCCACCACAGTGCTGGCCTTGAAGGCCTACTCCGAACTGGCCAAGCAGTCGCAGGTGCGGGTGTCGTTGAGCGAGCTGTCACGGCAGGGCGGGGGAGTGAATGTGCTGGCACCAGAGGCCGCAGGCCTGCTGAAGGCGGACTTCAGCGCGCAGGCGGGCGCGCTGCGTTTTGGGCTGGCGCAGGAGGGCGGGGCCGACCTGGGCGCGTTTTATCAGGTGACGGAGGCGGGCTTTGACAAGGCGGTGCCCACGCAGCGCATCGCCGACGGGCTGGAGGTCTTCCGCGAGATCGTGGATGCGAAGGGCAATCCGGTGGAAAAGCTCAAGGTGGGCGAGGGCGCGCTGGTGAGGCTGAGCGTGCGCAACATCTCGCCGGATGCCTTGGCCAACATCGCCGTGCTGGACCTCATGCCCGGCAGCTTTGAGCTGGAGCCGAACGGCCTGAGGCCCGGGCGCGGCGCGCTGCCCGGCGCGGACTATGTGGACGTCCGCGAGGATCGGAATGTGTTTTTCTGCGGTCTGGCCAAGGGGGAGGTGAAGACCTTTGCCTACCGCATCAAGCCCATCGCCGCCGGGACGTTTGTCATCCCGCCCGCCTTTGCCGAGAGCATGTATGACCGTGGCACCAAGGGGCGGGACGGCGGCGGCAAGGTGAACGTGGAGTGATGAATCCCGCCCCCATGCGCCTCCTCCACAAGCTGCTGCGAACGCGCCTCCTGCGCTGGTCAGGGGCGGCGCTGCTGCTGTGCGTGCTGACGTGGCTGTTTTTGCCCAGGCCGGAGCTGTATCCGGAGGGGTTCCGTTTCTCGCGGGCCTTGGAGGATCACGACGGGCGGCTGCTGCATCTGGCGCTGACGCCGGATGGGAAGTATCGCATCTTCACACCGCTGGAGGGCATCAGCCCGGCTTTGATCCAGGCCACGCTGACGCTGGAGGACCGGCACTTTTATGATCACCCCGGCGTGAACCCGCTGTCGCTGCTGCGCGCGGCCTGGGGCGTGGTGTCCCGTTCATCACGCGGCGGCGGCTCCACCATCACCATGCAGCTGGCGCGGCTGCGCCATGGGCTGCGCACGCGCACGCCGTGGGGGAAGGCGTGGCAGATGTTCCGCGCCCTCCAGATGGAGCGGCATTACCCCAAGGCGGAGCTGCTGGAGGCGTATCTCAATCAAGCCCCGTATGGTGGGAATGTGGAGGGCATCGGCGCGGCCAGCCTGCTGTGGTGCGGCAAGCCTGCGCATGACCTTGGCATGAGGGAGGCGGTGGCGCTTTCCGTGCTGCCGCAAAGCCCCACCACACGCCGTCCGCGAGCCAAAGGCGAAAACGCCAGCCTCGCCGCCGCGCAGCATCGTCTCTGGGAGCGGCTGCGGGTGGAGGGCGGCGTGCCTGCGGACCCGCTGGATGCCGCCTTCACGCTGCGGCAGCTGCAGCCCGCGCCGCGCGAGGCGCCGCACCTGGCACGGCGGCTGTTTGGGGAAAGGCCTGCGGTGGACCGCGCCGGCTCGGGCAGGCCCGTGCGCTGCACCGTGCGGGTGGAGCGGCAGCGCGGGGTGGAGCGCGCGCTCAATGACTACGTGGACCGCAAGCGGGAGGTGGGCATCACCAACGCCTGCGCGCTGCTGGTGCATGCGCCTTCGCGGGAGGTGCTGGCCTACGTGGGCTCCAGCCGCTTTCTAGACACCTCGATCCAAGGGCAGGTGGATGGCATCATGGCGCGGCGCTCCCCCGGCTCCGCGTTGAAGCCTTTCATCTATGCGCTGGCCATGCAGGAGGGCCTCATCCACCCGCACACGCTGCTGCGCGACGGGCGCATGGCCTTCGGCAGCTACAATCCGGAGAACTTCGACCGCAACTTTGCGGGTCCCATTTCCTCGGCGGACGCGCTGTATCACAGCCGCAACATCCCGGCCGTGTCCCTGGCCCAGCGCCTCGCCGTGCCGGGGTTGTACGGCTTTCTGAAAAACGCGGGCGTGGCGCTGCCGCGCCCTGCGGAGTTCTACGGGCTGGCGCTGCCTCTTGGCGGGGGTGAAGTGTCCATGGAGGAGCTGGCGGAACTGTACGCGCTGCTGGCCAGCGACGGCTGCGCCCGCCGCATCAAGCACACGCCGGATGAGGCCTTCACCGCTTTGAAGCCGCTGCTCACCGATGAGGCCCGTCACCTCACCCGCGAAATGCTGCGCACCCGCGAAGGCGAGCCCGCGCTGGACGACCCCGCCGTGACGTGGAAGACGGGCACCTCCCATGGCTTTCGGGATGCCTGGGCCGCTGGCATCCGGGGCGACTACGTGCTGGTCGTGTGGATCGGCAATTTCAATGGCAAGGCGAATCCCGCCTTCATCGCGCGCGAGTGCGCCGCGCCGCTGTTGTTCGAGGTCTTCCGCCACCTGCGCCTCCCCATGCGCCGCGACAAACCTCCCGCTGGAGTTTCGCAGGTCGAACTGTGCGCCGTCTCCGGCCAGCTCCCCACCCCGCACTGCCAGCATCGCCTGCAGGGCGGCTTCATTCCCGGTGTCTCCCCCATCACCCCGTGCGAGGTCCACCGCGAAGTCCTCCTCGATCCGGCCAGCGGCCTGCGCGTGGCGCGGGAGGATGGCCGCCCCGGCCTGCGGCGGGAGGTGTATGAGTTCTGGCCGCCGGACCTGCTGGAGATGTTCAAGCTGGCCGGCGTCCCGCGCAAAACCCCGCCGCCGCTGGAGCCCAGCGCGGCGTCCCTGGCCTCGGCGGATGCGGCCGCCGTGCCGAGGATCGTCTCCCCACGGCCCGCGCTGGTTTACACGCTGCAGGCATCGGATGCCGCGCGTCAAAGCATCCCGCTGCGTGCTGACACCGCCCCCGGGGTCAGCCGGGTGTTCTGGTTTGCAGGCCCGCGGTTCCTCGGCGCCAGCGATCCCGCCACCGCCGTCATGTGGCCTGCCGCCGCAGGCAGATGGCGCGTGCATGTGCTGGATGACCACGGCCGCAGCGCGGAGGTGGAGGTGCGGGTGGAGATGGTGCCGTGACGGGTGGGGGTGGGCGCGCCCGCCCTCCGCGCACGGCGCACAGGTTCTCAGTCACTCCTCGAGTTTCAACTCAGCGCCCTTCGCCTCCAGCCCCAGCAAAAACGCCTTTGCCCCCATGCCGCCAGCAAAGCCGGTGAGCTTTCCATTGGAACCAATGACCCGGTGGCATGGCGCGATGATGGAGATGGGATTCCGCCCATTGGCCGCGCCCACGGCACGCACGGCCCTGGGGCTGCCCACCTGCTGCGCGATCTGCGCGTAGCTGCGTGTCTCGCCAAAGGGGATGGTCAGCAGCGCCGCCCAGACCTTCCGCTGGAAGTCGGTTCCCACGGGGGCCAGCTTGAGGGAAAACTTGTCCAGCCTGCCCGCGAAGTAGCTGCCCAGCTGGCGCTCCGCCTCCAGCAGCAGCGGGTGTTGCCTGTCCTCCTTCAGCGTGCCCAGCCGCACACGCCCGGGGTCATCATTCTCCCACAGCACGGCCGCCAGCCCTGCGTCACCGGCCACCAGTGTCAGCTCGCCCACGGGGGAGGGCATGGTCTTGTAGAAATAGGTGGAGGGGGGTGTCTTCATGCTGGTTTGGTTTCTCCACAGTGCTTCATCTCGCCATGCAGGCTGGCCGTTTTCGGACATGAAAACAAAAACAATCTCATGTCCGAAAATGGCCGGTGCGGGCGGGCAGGCGCGCTACCATGGGCCATGATCGACGACAACGCCGCCTACACCGCCCTGAAATCGCACGACCCGCGTTTTGACGGTGTGTTTTTCGTCGGCGTCACCTCCACGGGCATCTACTGCCGCCCGGTCTGCCCGGCCAAGGTGCCCAAGCGGGAGAACTGCGTCTTCTTTGAAAACGCGGGCGCGGCGGAGAAGGCCGCCTTCCGCCCCTGCCTGCGCTGCCGGCCGGAGCTGGCCCCCGGAAACGCGCCCATGGACCAGGCGCACCGCCTCGCCAGCGCGCTGGTGCGCCGTATCGACGAAGGCCTGGCGGATGAGGGCGCGGGGCTGGAGGACATCGCGGCGGAGTTCGGCCTCAGCTCGCGCCAGGTGCGCCGCATCGTGCGGCAGGAGCTGGGCGTCTCGCCCATCGAGCTTGTCCAGACCCGCCGCCTGCTGCTGGCCAAGCAGCTCCTGACCGAGACGCGGCTGCCTGTGATCGATGTGGCCTTTGCCAGCGGCTTCTCCAGCCTGCGCCGCTTCAATGACGCCTTCAGCGCGCGCTACCGCATGCCGCCCGGCCGCCTGCGCAAAGAGGCCGCCGCCAGCCCGCCCGCCGTGGCCGCCGCCAGCTCCACCTTGCAGCTCGGCTACCGCCCGCCTTACAGCTGGCCGTCGATGCTGAAGTTCCTTGCCGGGCGCATGATCACCGGGGTGGAGCATGTGGCTGCGGACAGCTACGCCCGCACCGTGCGCCTGGGCGGGCACACGGGCTGGATCAAGGTGACGCACGCGGAGGGAAGGCACGCGCTGCTGGTGGAGTTTTCCCACACGCTCGCGCCGGTGCTGCCCGCGCTGCTGGGCCGCCTGCGCGCCATGTTTGACCTTGATGCCCGGCCCGACCTCATCGCGGAGCATCTGGCCAAAGATGCCACGCTGCGGGATGCCGTGCTGGCCAATCCCGGCCTGCGCGTGCCCGGCGCCTTTGATGGCTTCGAGATGGCCGTGCGCGCCATCCTGGGGCAGCAGATCACCGTCGTCGCCGCCACCAAGATCGCCTGCCGCTTTGCCCTGGCCTTTGGGGAGAAGGTGGACACGCCTTTCCCTGAGCTCACGCGCCTGACACCACTGCCGGGCAGGGTCGCGCGGGCCGGCCTGGAGGACGTCGCCAGCCTGGGCATCATCCGCACGCGCGCCGCCAGCATCATCGCGCTGGCCCAGGCGTTTCACTCCGGGGCGCTGACGCTTGCTCCGGGTGGCCCGCCGGAGAGCACCATTCCCCAGCTTGTGGCCCTGCCCGGCATCGGCCCCTGGACCGCGCATTACATCGCCATGCGCGCCCTCCGCTGGCCGGATGCCTTCCCCAAGGAGGACATCGCCGTGCGCAACAACCTCGGCGGCGTCAGCGCCAGACAGGCGGAGGAGATGTCCCAGCCCTGGCGGCCCTGGCGCAGCTACGCGGTGCTGCACGTGTGGAACAAGCCGAGGCAAGGGGCATGAGACGCGGAGGGTCCGCGCGCCGCCGTCACCGCTGGCACTTCGGGCAGTAGAAGGTGGAGCGCTGGCCGAGGATGATGCGCTGGATGAGGGCGCCGCAGGTGTGGCAGGGGCCGCCCTCGCGGTCGTAAACGCGGAGGGTCTGGGCGAAGTAGCCGGGCTGGCCGCTTTCGTTCAGGAAGTCCCGCAGCGTGGTGCCGCCCATCTCGATGGAGGCCAGGAGGACCTCGCGGATTTTGGCGGCGAGCTTTTCCAGGCGGGGGCGCGTGACCTTGCCCGCAGGCTTGCGCGGGTCGATGCCGGCCATGTGGAGGGCCTCGCAGGCGTAGATGTTGCCGACGCCGACGACGTTGTGGTTGTCCATGATGGCGAGCTTGATGGCGGCGGCCTTGCCCCGGCAGGCGGTGTGCAGGTGCGCGGGGGTGAAGGCGTCGCTCAGCGGCTCGGGGCCGAGGTCCTTGAGCAGCGGGTGCTGGTGGGGATCGGCGCTGGTTTCAATCCACAGCGCGGCGCCGAAGCGGCGCGGGTCATGCAGGCGGATCTGCAGGCCGGAATCCAGCGCGAGGGCCAGGTGGTCGTGCTTCTTCCACGGGGTGTCGGCGGGCAGCACGCGGAGGTTTCCCGACATGCCGAGGTGCAGCATGAGGGTGCCTTTGGCGGTGTGGAAGAGGAGGTACTTGGCGCGGCGCTCCCCGGAGGTCACGCGGCAGCCTTCCATCTCATGAATCGTGTCCGGGATGGGCCAGCGGAGGCGTTTGTCCCGCACGATGACTTCCATGACCTTGCGCCCGACGAGGTGGGGGGAGACACCGCGCAGGGTGGTTTCGACCTCGGGAAGCTCGGGCATGGGGATGTTGCGGAGGTTTTGGGGGAAGCGGTCTTTTGAACCACTAATCGGACACTAATATGACACTAATGCCGGAGGATCAGAATCCAATCAGGTCAGATCTGGTTCTGGATTTATTAGTGTCATATTAGTGTCCGATTAGTGGTCAAGAACTTCGGCAAGCTCCCAGCGGCGGACAGCAGTGTCCGCGCTCCACTTGGTTCACTTCCCGTCCAGTGCCTGCTCCACGGCGCGCCAGGCCAGCATGGCGCATTTGACGCGCTGGGGGAAGCTCTGGACGCCTTCGAGGAGCATGAGCTCGCCGAGGGCGTCCTCGTCGGCGGGGGTGCCGTCGCCCATGACGATGCGGCGGAAGTCCTCCCGCATGGCGGCGGCCTGGGCGGTGGTCTTGCCTTTGACCTTCTGGGTCATCATGGAGGCGCTGGCCTGGCTGATGGCGCAGCCCTGGCCTTTGAACTTCAAATCCTCAATGGTGCCGCTGTCGTCGAGCTTCACCCACACGTCGATCTCATCCCCGCAGGAGGGGTTGTCCCCATGGGCGTGGAGGCAGGGCGCGGGCAGCTCGCCGTAATTGCGCGGCTTGCGCGAGTGATCGAGGATCACTTGCTGGTACAGGTCACGGAGTTCGTCGGAAAGGGGCATTTCAGCGATCAGGTGAAGAATTTGCGTGCGGCGTGCAGCACTTCGACGAGGCGATTGATCTCCTCGATGGTGTTGTAAAAGTAAAAGCTGGCGCGGGTGGTGCCGGGCACCTGGAAG
>CAZPSQ010000262.1:0-8373 GCA_964588755.1 uncultured Prosthecobacter sp.
TCCGCTGTGGACAAACCGATCTCAGGGCTTCTGACCGACCTCAAGCAACGCGGCCTGCTGGAAGACACCATCGTCTGGTGGGGGGGCGAATTTGGCCGCACGCCGTATGCCGAGAAAAATGGCACCGGGCGCGACCACAATCCGCTGGGCTTCACGGTGTGGGTGGCGGGCGGGGGCTTCAAATCAGGCTTCTCCCACGGTGTGACGGATGACCTCGGCCATATGGCGGTGGATGGCAAAGTGCACATGCACGACCTGCACGCCACCATCCTGCACCAGCTCGGCTTAGATCATGAGAAACTGACCTTCCGCCACGCCGGCCGCGACTTCCGCCTGACGGACGTGCATGGGCATGTGGTGCGGGAGATCATTGCGTAAGAGGCAGGCTCAGAGGGATGGCCCACGGAATGCCACGAGCCAAGAAACCGTGTGTGCATGTCTGTTCCTTTTTCATGGATTTCTAGTCGTTGGACTGCTGCCGTCGCCACTCCTTTCTTTCCTCCAGCGCGCGTCCATTCATGTCCCAGCGCCGCGCTTGCTCTTCCTCCCATGGATTGCGCCCATGGATGTCAAGCGACGGGTCATAGCTGCAGGCGGGAAGCAGGAGCAGGCCGTTGAGGGAAAGGAGCCGGAAGGAGATGCGAGGAGCGGCAGGCATGGTGTGACGGGGCTGAAGAACTGCCCTTACGAGGGGCCGAGAGCGGTAATGAGAGCTGATTATACTGCCGCGCATCACAAACTTTTATTTTAGCAGAGGGCGCTTTTGAAGATTTGTGATGCGAGGTAGCATAACACCTGGCATGCATGGCCTCTTTTTCAGCGGCCGGATCGCGGTCTGGCCGTAGGTTGGGAAGGTCGGTCGCGCATCGCTTCCTCACCGTAGGATTGGCCTTGGCAGCAGCCGCCCAGTGCCGCGCCGAATGCGCAGCCGGAGGTTTATGAGATCATCACCGGCAAGGATGGTGAAGCGACTCTGACCCTCGGCGCGCTGGGGTCTGTGAAGCTGGAGAAGGAGACCCAGGTGCGCCTGCCCGCAGCCACCACGCCTCAGAGTCTGGAGATGTTGAAGGGAAAGCTGTTTTTCGACATCAACGCGGCGGAGATCAAAAAGAACCAGAACGCTGAGTTCCGCCTGAAAACGCCCGCTTCCCTCCTGGCAGTGAAGGGCACTCAGTTCTTTGTAGAAAGCGGCGGTGGCCAGGATGTGGTGGACGTGCATGAGGGTTCCGCCGCAATCGCCACGGGGGCCGCTGCGCTCGTCGGATCATCAACGACAATCTTTTCGAAAACCAGTCCATCACAAGATTTGTCGATTTCGCAACCACACCCAGCCCGCCACGGACCTACCACAGCCCCAGGTGGAAGGATCTCATTGCAGCTTGGAGTGATATAGGCACTTCGCCAACAAGAGACGAGAACGTCTTGCCAGATCACACTGCATCTTTACCATTCACCCAAACGAGCGCGTGGCAGATCCACCTCGTCCTGCCCCCAGCTCCATCCATCCATGATATCTGTCACTGTCGGTCGCCAGCCCCGCACCTCGGGCGCGCATTGTTTCCTCACCGCAGGGTTCATCTTGGCCACAGCCATCTTCTGCGCCCCTGCCTCCGCCTCGGCGCAGCAACCAGAGAAGTCGAACCTGCTGGAAGTCCGGAGGATGACGCCACGCTCCCCCGGCAACCTGAGGCCCGGCGAAAAGCTGACACTCGAAATCAGATATAAAAATCCCCAGAAGGAGGCAGTACATGTGTTTGCCACGCCCCTCGCCAATGGCAGAATTTCCCCAAGCAGCAGCAGCGGCTCCCAACCTCTGGAACAAGGCTCGGGCGTGACATCCCGCTGGTTTTACTTTGCCAATCCGGCCACGGTGGACCAGATCAGGATCACCATGGTGGACGCAGTGACGAAAAACGTCATCGCCACGATCATGGAGCCCGTGCAGCTCGTCTGGGGGGATGGGCATCCAGCCCCGGCGCCTGCGGCTCCAGGCAGGCCTGCCGTCAATCCACTGCCAGCAACACCTCCCGCCCAGCCTGCGGCGCTCCAACCAGGCATGCTCAAGGCCGAGTTTCTGGGCTATGAAGTGGCACAAAAGACAGCGGCCGCGTTGTTCAACCTGCCCCCTGACGAACTGGAATCGGATAAGATACTAAGCAGGATCACCCCGCTGGCAACGCGGGGTGAGGCGCGGCTGGTGAAGATGCCTTTCCTGGCGGTGCCTCCGACAGGTGGACGCGGGAAGTCCGCCCCTGAAGGCAGCTACAGCCTGGAGGCCAATCTGGCCAAAGGAAGGGGCGACTATGTGGAACTGATCTACATTCTCAAAACCACTGCTGGAGCCACCTCCGCCAACGGTTGCCTGCTGCGCTTTGGCAGACCCGTGTTTGTGGCCACCATGCCTGCTGAGAATCCGGACAACATGGTGCTGGTCTTCACCCGCGTCATCCAACTGTGATTTTCCTTCACATGATCTCTTTCCGCAGTTCTCGTAACTCCCTCCCCATGACCCTGCTCACATGCGTGTCGTGGCTGCAGGCGCTGTCCTTTCTGTTGCCACTTTCACTGCCTCTGGCACTGAAAGCACAGACGCCCGCCTCCCAGGCGGCCAATGCCAGCCGGCCTAAAAATGCAGTGGTGATGGTCATTGGTTATGAAATGGACAAGGCACGGTCAGACGCCATTTTACAGACGCAGAACGTAAGCGCGGATGCCAAAAATGTGGTGGCAAAGCTCGAAAAACTCGTCGCCACCGGTGCCGCCAAACACGTCTCATGTGCCGCCACCGTGATGCGCTCCGGCATGCGGCTCACGCTGGACACGGGAACGGTGTCGATCAAATTCGAGGGCACCATCAGCAAACAGGCAGATGGCGTGGCGGTCAGCATGCTGCGTAAGGTGAAGGCCAGCGGTGTTGAGACTGTGGTGAATGCCAGCATGGACACCCAGGGCACGCCGATTTTTATCGGCTCGGTGCCGGATGCCAGCCCGGGCAAGGACCAACTGCTCTTCATGCGTTGCGCCGTTCATTTTTTGGATTGAGCCCCCTTTGCCAGCCCGCCACCATCCCATCCATGCGTCCCCTTCTTCTGCTCTGCCTGGGCCTCAGCCACCTCCGCGCCCAAGAAGTGGCTCATCCCTCCGCCATGGTGCCGCTTTCCACCACGGGGGCATTCGTTATCTCCACACGCAAGCCGCCCGGTGCCGCGCCGAATGCGCAGCCGGAGGTTTATGAGATCATCACCGGCAAGGATGGTGAAGCGACTCTGACCCTCGGCGCGCTGGGGTCTGTGAAGCTGGAGAAGGAGACCCAGGTGCGCCTGCCCGCAGCCACCACGCCTCAGAGTCTGGAGATGTTGAAGGGAAAGCTGTTTTTCGACATCAACGCGGCGGAGATCAAAAAGAACCAGAACGCTGAGTTCCGCCTGAAAACGCCCGCTTCCCTCCTGGCAGTGAAGGGCACTCAGTTCTTTGTAGAAAGCGGCGGTGGCCAGGATGTGGTGGGCGTGCATGAGGGTTCCGCCGCAATCGCCACGCTGGCGGTGCGCTCCACAGCACTGCTGCAAAAAGGCCAGGCCTCCACCCACGGCCTGAGCCAGCCCGTGCGCCCCCGGCCAATGAACGCCGACGAGCTGGCGCGGGCATCCCTCTATGCCTCCATGCTGCCAGTGAAAACTGCCGCGCTGGCCTTGGTTTCGAACGGCACCACTGACTTGGCAGAATATCGTCTGAAAGGAGATGTGGCCACCGTCGCCACCGCAGACGCCGAAACCCTGGCCAGCTTGGGGCCCACGATCATGATCCGGGCCGATCCACCCGGCGCTGCCCGCCTCGAATTAACCGCCAACGGCGAGGTGCGGGTGCTTTCCGCCGACACCCCTCTTAAGCTTCAGATGGTGGCTCGGCAGCCTGGCACATCCCAGGCTTCCGCCTTGCGCTTCTATGCGCGCGCCAGGGCGGATCACAGGCTGGCGATGGAGGGGCGCCCCGTCCCCGGCCCTTCCCCCGCTGGCCGCCCAGCCGCCGCTCAGGGCCAGCCCGCTCCCTGGAATGACTGCCTGCTTGACCTTCGCGCCCGGACCGGGTCTGCACAGACTGTTATTTTGGAGCTGACCAGGGGCACCACGACCAAACCCGACGAAACGAAGTCCAAGCGTGACACCGCCCACCCTCTGCTGGAGCTTGGCGATTTTACCTTTCTGGGGGCTCCTTCCACAGCGCCCTGATGACACCGCTTTGAGCAAAAACTCCGGTTCACATCAAGCTCCCCGTCAAGCCGAGTGTTCAGGAAGAAAGGTCCTTTTCCGCTTATGCGACCGATACGGCCCGTCGATGACCAAAGAGACAGCCTGCAAACCTTCCGCGCCCCGAAGCCCATGCTTGAATTGTGCTCCTCAAGCTACCAGCATCGCAAAATGATCTTCGTACGAGACAAATGGCGGCGGCTGGCTTTGACCGGCATGGTGTGCGCAAGCAGCATGTCAACACCAGCCCAGGCACAAGCACCGCTGTTTGTCCCTGAGATCGGGGTGATGTCTGCCACAGGGAACGTGGCCACCCGTCCGAAGGATGCCGGGGCAGCCTGGAGCGTGATCAAACCTCCCGCTCAAGGAGCGACACCCGCGCCGGCATCTGCCATTCAACATTTGCAGCCCGGCAGCACCCTGGCGACCGGCGCAGGCAGTCATGCAGTTGTAATATTGCAGGCAGCAGGCAGGGCCCTCCTCGGGCCAGAGACGCAGGTCCGCCTGCCGACTGAGGGCGAGGGGAAAGGCAGCCTGGAACTGCTCAAGGGAAAACTGTTTCTGGAGATCAGTCCAGCGGAGGTCAAGAAGCGCGTCGAAAAACCCTTCCGCCTGAAGACCCCCGCAGCGCTTCTGGCCGTGAAAGGCACGCGGTTCTTTGCGGTGGTGGAAGGTGCCGAGGAAAACGTGGGCGTGCATCATGGAGCTGTTTCAGCGCAGACTGGGGAGCAGGGAGCGCCGACGGACCTGACAGCGGGCAACGGCATCACCCTGGCCGGGGGGCGGATGGGGCCTGCACGCGCCTTGACAGCAGAGGAAGCAGCCCATGCGAGGTATTACGGCCTGATGCTACAGACGGCCGGGAACACCCTGAACATGCGTTTTGTCCCGGTGCCAGGAACCCAGGTGCTGTTCTGCATTCATGAAACCCGCCGCCAGGACTATGCCGTCTATGCGGCAACCGCGCGCGGGGTGAGCGATTTTTGGGAGAAACAGACCTCCTCCCCCAAGGTGGCGCAAGATCCGCAGGCGACGAGCCGGCCGGACGAGCACCCCGTGCAGGCGGTGTCCTGGGAGGAAGCCAAGAAGTTCTGCGAGTGGTTGAGCCAGACGGAGGGCCGTGCCTACCGGCTGCCGACCGACCGTGAGTGGAGTCTGGCCGCAGGCCTGGGGGACCTGGAAAAAGGTGGTGCTGCCGCCAGCCCGGAATCCCTGGACGGGAAGATCAAAAATGTCTTTCCGTGGGAAGGCGGATGGCCGCCAAAACCGCGCTCTGGCAACTACCGGGACAAAGCCTACCGGGGCTTCAATCCGTACGACACCGACTTTTTGGGAGTGGACGATGGCTGGCCTGAAACCGCGCCTGTCATGAGCTACCTGCCCAACAAGCTGGGCCTGCATGATCTTGGCGGAAATGTGTCCGAGTGGTGCGAGGATCTGTACGCCCCAGGCAAGCCGGAACGTGTGCTGCGAGGCGGCTGCTGGCTGGATTTTGAGCGCGAGGCCCTGCTTTCAGCGAAGCGCTATCCCTTCCTGCCAACCACACAAAAAAGAACCTGCTTTGGCTTTCGTGTGGTGGTGGATCTGGCGGCCCCCTGACGGCTGCGGAGTTCAAGAACAGGGCTGAAAAAGACAGAGACTGGGAGGCCCCACGACATGTTCGTTCGTTTGCCCGGTCAACCCACCGCCTCCCAGACAGCCTGTGGCTCAGGAATGCCTTTGAGCACAAGATCTGGATGCGGCAGGGTTTTGACTTCGTCCTGCACCAGAGTCTGGGTCCGTGTGGAGAGCAGAATCTTCCCGCCCTCCGCCTGGGACTCGATGCGGGCGGCCAGGTTCACCGCACGGCCGATGACCGTGTAGTCCAGGAAAGAGGCGGAGCCAAAACTGCCGACCGTCACATAGCCGGTATGAATGCCGATCCCGATGTGCAGCGGGTCGTAGCCACGGACACGCCAGCCTTCATTCAGGCTCTTCATCTCCTGCTGCATCTCCAGCGCCATCCGCACAGCATGCAATGCATGTTTCTCATCCGGCACCGGAGCACCGAAGAAGACCATGACACAGTCGCCAATAAACTTGTCCAACGTGCCACCATGGCGCTCCACGATCGGGGTCATCGCGGCAAAGTATTCGTTCAGACGCTTGGCCACCTCGTCCGGCTCCGCGCGCTCCGTCCATGCAGTGAAACCGCGGATGTCGGAGAAGAAAATGGTGAGTTCCCGCCGCTCCGTGGCGGTGGCTGGCGCGGTTTGGTCGGCATGCACCAGACGCTCCAGCACCGGCCGGGCAATGTAGCGGCCCAGCACACCCACCAGCCGCGTGCGATCCCGGCGCATGGCCACGGCCTCCAGCCCCAGCAGGACGAATGTCACCACGCCGACCACGACCAGCACTGGCACGACTGGCAGCATGAGACTGGACTTGCCTACAATGACCGCCACCAACCACCACAACGCAGCCAGGCCAACAGCCAGCAACGCGCCGATCCATGACCGTGCCGGCCAGAGGCACAGGCCGCACAACATGCCCGCCAGCACCACCAGCAGCACCTGCTGCCAACGCGGCAGGAAGCGCAGATGGTCACCCGCCAGAATGGCGCTGACCACGGTGGCCTGCACCCCCACGCCCGCAATGCGACCCACAGCCGCGCTGACCATGTCAGCATTTCCCGTGCTTGCGAGCCCGACCATGACGATGCGGTCTTGGATAGCCTCCCGCACCCGGGCCTCCATCTCCTTGGAGGAGACCGCAGCATAGAGATCCACATATTCAAAAGCGGGCGTGAAGACGCTGATGTCACCCAGAAAGTTCACCCGGTACCGCCCATGCTCGTCGATGGGGATGCGCAGGGTGCCGCGCGGCGTGTCCACCAACGTCACCTCCCTTCCTGGATTGACGCTGATCTGATCCTCCCGGAGGCCGAGGGCGGCAATGACTGTCTGCATTGCCAAGCTGGGGTACAGCCTGCCGCCATGAGCAAAGAACAGCGGCACCCGCCGGATGACACCATCTTTGTCCGGTTCCGCATTGGCCGCGCCATAGCTTGCGTTGAGCTTTGCAAACGGCGGCACAGGCAGCCGGCCATATACAAAGTCCAGATCCTGCACACGCAGGCCATGCCTGCTGGCATCGGCGATGAAATGCCCGCGATCCACAGCGCCCCCCTCCGGAGGCTCCAGCTTCGCGTGCTCAAAGTGGTATGCCAGCGTCACCTGTGGCACCTTTTCCACCGCCTCCTTCAGCCGCGCATCCTGCGCGCCGTCGGCGGACGCTTCGGTAAAAAGGAAGTCGAAGACCACATGCCGCGCCCCCACGGCCAGCAGGATGTTCAGCACATCCGCATGGGCAGACCGTGGAAAGGGCCACCCGCCCAATGGTGACCCCACATCCCGGTCGCCAATGCCCACCAGCCGGACCTCATCTGACGGAGCATGCGGCGGCCGGTGCCGCAGCCGATGATCCACAGTCAGGTCCTCCAGCCCATCCCACACGCCGCCCCACGTGAGAGCCGCCGCCACCACGCCCACCAGCGCGCCAAGGATGACGCGTGTCTTGGGCAGCAGCAGACTTTTCATTCGGGAATCTCCATCCTGTTTCGCCGCACTCATGCCGCAAGAAAAAACGCCCTTTGCAGCAGAAAGAGAAAGCCTGCCTTGCTGTCATGGTCAGGCCAGGATTTCCCTCACCACGTGGCCGTGGACGTCGGTGAGGCGGAAGTCGCGGCCTTGGAAGCGGTAGGTGAACTTTTCGTGGTCGAAGCCGAGGAGGTGGAGGAGGGTGGCGTGGAGGTCGTGGACATGGACTTTGCCATCGACCACGCCGAACCCCAGCTCATCGGTGGCACCGTGGATGACGCCGGGTTTCACACCGCCACCGGCCAGCCACATGGTAAAGGCGTCCACATGGTGGTCGCGGCCCACGGTGGCGCGCACCTCGCCCATCGGTGTGCGGCCAAACTCGCCCCCCCAGATGACCAAGGTGTCCTCCAGCAGGCCGCGCTGCTTGAGGTCCTGGACCAAGGCGGCACTGGCTTGGTCCACCTCGCGGCAGCGTTCTTCGATGGAGTCGTTGAGGTTGTTCTTGCTGTCGCCGTGGCTGTTGCTGGCGCTGCCCGGCTTTGTGGTGT